>NZ_JBITDJ010000006.1:0-313781 GCF_044454085.1 Streptomyces sp. NPDC051569 | reverse complement strand
CGGCGGTGCCCGTGCCACTGCCCGTGCCACTGCCCGTGCCACCGTCCGCGTCCGTGCCGTGTCCCTGGGTCCGGTCCCCCGCCCCCGGCCCGCCCCCCCGCCCCCCCCCCCCCGCGCGGGGGGGGGGGGGGGCGGCCGGCGGGGGGGGGGGGGGGCGGGGGGGGGGGGCCCAAAACCCCCCCGGTCGTCCCCCCCCCGGCCGCCCCCCGGGGGGGGGGGGGGGGGGGGGGGGGTCCCCCCCGCCCCCCCCCCCCCCCCCCACCAAACGACATCATTCGATGCTTGGAGGAGGCCGCCATGCTGCTTCGGTTCCAGGTCACGAATCACGCTTCGCTCCAGGCGGAGCAGGAACTGTCTTTCGTCGCCACGGACCGCCACCCGGAGCGGGCCGAGGTGGAGGTGCCGGGAGGCGACCATCGGACCGTGCCTGTCCTGGCCATTTACGGAACGAACGCATCGGGCAAGTCCAACGTCATCGACGCCCTCGGCTGGATGCGCACGGCGGTGCTGTCGTCATTCCGCAGATGGGACCCCACAGGCGGAGTTCCTCGCCGTCCATTCGCGCTGCGCCGGGACGCGGCATCGCATCCGAGTTCCTTCGCCGTCGATTTCGTCGTCGCGGGAGTGCACCACCAATTCGGATTCTCCGTCGACGACGAGCGGGTCACCGAGGAGTGGCTCTACTACTACCCGGAGGGCCGACAGCGCCGCCTCTACGAGCGGGGAGCCGGTGAACCCGTCACCTTCGGACGCTGGCTCACCGGGCGGCGCAAGCTGATCGCGGAACTGCTGAGGCCGAACAGTCTCTACCTCTCGGTCGCGGCGGCGCAGGGGCACGAGCAACTGGGTGAGGTGTTCCGCTGGTTCCAGTACGGCCTGCGCATGGCGACGGACCACGATTTCCACCGGCGGCTCGACCACACCGTCCGGCTCTGTCTCGGCGACCGGGAGAGGGGGCGGGGGCAGCAGGAGGAACAACCTGTCATGGCCCTCCTCCGCTTCGCGGATCTGGGCGCTTCCGGGCTGGAGATCGAAGAGTGGGACGACGCGATTCGGAAGGATCATCAGCGCATCACGCAGGCTCTCCGGGAGGCGCTGGGCGACAAGGTGCGCGTCGAGGAGGACAGCCGGCAGCGGGTAAGGGTCGAGCACCGGACCGCGGAGGGCACCTTCCCGCTCGACCTCGCGTACGAGTCGAGCGGAACACGCACCTGGATCGGCCTCATCGGTCCCGTGATCACCACGCTGGCCCAAGGCGGCGTGCTCTGTGTGGATGAGCTGGACGCGCGACTGCATCCCTACCTGGTCGATGCCCTGGTCGGCATGTTCCAGAACCCGGAGGTCAATCGGGCAGGCGCCCAGTTGGTGTTCAGCACGCATGAAGCCGCTCTGCTGGGGCGCAATGTCCGAACAGAGCTCTTCCGGGACCAGGTGTGGTTCACGGAGAAGGACCCGGAAACGCTTGCCACACGACTGTTCCCCATGACCGAGTTCTCGGTACGTGACTCGGCCGACAATGTGGAGAAGCGGTATCTGGGCGGGCGCTACGGAGCGGTGCCGTACTTGGACGAGGATCTGCTGCGGGGCATGACCGCGGCATTCCGGCATGGGGGTGGGCGTGAAGCGGGGAAAACCGCTGAAGCGGACGAAGGGCGTGCGCCGGGAGCAGCGTAGGTTCCTCATCCATTGCGAGGGGGAGTGCGCAGAGGATCAGTACTTCAGGGGAATGAAGGCCGAGTTGAGGGCACTGCCCGTCTCCGTTCAGCTGGGCGGGGCGCACGGCGAGCCCAAGTCGCTGGTCCGAGCGGCGATCGAGCACAAGGGCCGGGCCGCACGTTCGCCTCAGGACCGGTGCATGGAATACGACGAGGTGTGGTGCGTGATCGATGTCGAGGCACCGAGGCAGCATCCCGGTTTGCGAGAGGCGTTGGATCTGGCAGCGCGGCACGGGATCGAAGTGGCCCTGACCAATCCGTGCTTCGAACTCTGGCTCCTGCCGCATTTCGCCGAAGTGTCCTGCTACCACACGTCGGAGAGCGCTCAGAAGGCACTTGAGAAACAGGGAGCATGCGGGTATGCGGGTATTCCGCTGTCCGTAAGCACGTCTCTTACGAGAAGGTGCGTGACGGCTACGGGCAGGCGAAGGAACGCGCACAAGCGTTGAGGAAACGCGGCTCGCATGGTGCTGAGAGCAATCCCTGGACCGATATGGACATCCTCGTGGAGCGGTTGCGGGCGGCCCGGTATCCGGAAGGGTATCGATGAGCGTGCCTCCATCGCCGAGGACCGTCCGCTCCGCTGCGGGGTTGTCGGGCAGGACCGTCTACTCCCGCTGTCGCGAGGCGCGTTGGGCTGAGTCCCGGCGCATCGCCGATGCCGATCGGATGAGGATTCGCGGCGTACCCGGCGGGTGTGTGGGCACCAGGGTCGTATGACCGCTGAAACGGAGAGGCCCGGGCCCGGAAAAGCCGCCCGGGGGGGTATTTCGTGGGGCCGGACCGTGTTGCGGATCCTCATGATGGTGGTGGCGCTGGTCACCCTGGTGGCGTTCTCCGCCGTACTGGCCGAACTCACCCTGACGCCGTCCCCGGCGTCGGCCGACATCGCCGGGTCCAATCTCCGGGTCGGGCACTCGCTGCGGATGTACGCGGAGGACTACACGTTCCTCTCCGCGTGCAAGCAGATCGGCGGAAACCTGCTGATGGGGGCGCCCTTCGGAGTGATCCTCCCGGTCCTCGTACCGCGCAGGATGCGGATGCTGCGCGTCATCGTGCTCACCGGGTTGGTCATGGTGCTGGTGGAGCTGGCGCAGGGCTCCCTCGTCGAGGGACGCGCCTTCGATGTCGACGACGTCATCCTGAACACGACCGGGGCCCTGATCGGCTACCTGCTGCTGGGGCGCCTGATCGGCCGGCGCTTCCACGCGCTCGGCGTGCCGGTGGTGGCGAAGGCGGGACGGCGCGCGGACGGCCGCGACGGCGAACCGAAGCCTCAGGCCACGCGGGTGGCGGGCAAGCGGCCGCTGGCCAAGCGCCCGTTCGCGAAGACCGAGCCTGCCGCGAAGGCCAAGCCGTACGCGAAGACCGAGCCGGTCGCGAAGTCCGGGCCGGTCGCGAAGTCCGGGCCGGTCGCGTCCACGGGCGGCGCCAAGCCGTCCGCCCCGGCGGCCCGCAGCGGATCGTGGTCCGAACGCCTGGTGCGCCTCGGTCGCCGCTGACCGCACCTGCCCCGGCCGGATCCACCGCCGACCCCACTCGTCCCCCGTACGTTCCCCGGCCCCGCCACCGCGCGACACCTCCCCGTACGACCCGCCCCGGGAAGCGCCCTACCAGCCCGTCGACCACCCGGTGGGCATCAGCTCGGCCGCGTACGTCGCGAACATGGCCAAGCTCATCGGGTATGTGACCGCATCGGATTGAGACCCGCCGTGCGGGGTCAGGCCGGGTCGTCCGCGAGTTCGGCCACCCCGGTGACGCGGTGCAGCGGGTACGTACGGATCTCGTCGGCCGTGTGGTCGTACGCCGTCACGTACCCGCCCTCCACCCGCACCGGGGCGATGACGCGCTGGCTGGCCGCGCCGTCGGCGTTCACATAGCCGATCCAGACGGCGGAGCCGGTCATGGCGGCGGCCTGGACGGTCGCGAGGGTCTCGGCGGGGGTGGTGCGCGGAAGATCACCGGTCCCGGACGGCGCCGCCGCCGGGGTCCCGGCGCCTGACATGGCCGGGGGTTTGGAGGGTTCCGGCACCGGCTTGCGGACCACCGTCGCGGCCAGGTCGCCCGCCCGGATCGCCCGCACCGCCGCGCCGAGCAGCGTCGGCCCCGGCACCGGCGGCCCGTCGGTGATGGGGACCGGCGCGCTGCGGGGCGGGGTGCGGTGCGCGTGGGCGCGGGTGATCAGGACGTCGCCCTCGGCGGACTCGGCCGCCGGTGCGAAGCCCATCGCCCGCAGTCCGTCGAGCAGCAAGGCCGGTTCGGCCTGGGCGGCCAGCACGGTCGGCGCGAGGCGCCGCAGCCGCATTCCCTGGGACCGCTTGTCGGCGACGATCTCGTCGAGCACGGCCTCGTCGTCGCAGCGTACGTAGGCGGAGGCGACGCCGACCCGCAGATGGCCGTGCTTGCGGGCCACGTCGTCGATCAGATAGGCGAGCGGCTGCGGTACGGGCGTACGGCTGTGGGCCCTGAGGAAGTCGTGCAGATCGGAGGCCGACTGCCCGGCGTCCAGCGCGCGCCGTACGGAACCGGGCGTGAACCGGTAGACGGTCGCCCCGCCCTTCGACTCGATGTCGGCGGTGATGGAGAGCAGTTCGGCGAGGGGGCGCAGGAGGGGGCCGGGCGCCACGGCGGTCAGGTCGGCCTGCAGGAGGACGTGGTCGAGGGGTTCGGGGAGGAGCGGGGCGAGGGCGCGCGCGGCGCGGATCCCGGCGGCGGCGAGCGCGGCGGTACCGCCCGTGGTGCCGGGGGTGTCGGAGACGCCCGGGGCGGCCGGGGCGTTCGCGCCGGTCGTCCCCGGGCTCCCCGGCGCGGGCGCCAGCAGCGCGCGGGCGTGCGAGGACAGCGCGCCGCGCCCCGTGAACCCCAGCATCTCGGCCTCGTTCAGCGTCCAGGCCGCGAGCCGCGAGCGGAGATCGTTGGGCAGGCCCGCCGCCGATGTCCCGCGCAGCGGGCGTTCCCACCGCAGCCGGGCCAGCAGCGACTCGGGGTCGGGGGGCGTGCCCTCGGGGAGCGTGGCGAGGAGGTCGAGGACCCGCCGCCGCACCTCGGGCGCCGCGCCCCGGTCCAGATCCGGGCCGAGCGCGGCGAGCGTGCGGCCCTTGCTGTCCTGACCGCCGACGAGGCCCGAGGTGCGGGTGGCCGTCAGCCACGCCGTGGCGAGCCGGGCCCACCGCTCCGGGGAGGGCAGCTCCTGCCAGTCGTCGTACGCGGGCGTCGGGGCGTACCGCTCGTCGGACTCGCCGTCGGCGGCCAGCAGCCCCGCCGCGAAGGCGAGTTCGACCCAGAAGGCGGCCACGGACTCGGAGACGTCCAGGGCGGTGGCGGTGCGCTTGAGATCCCGTACGGACAGCCCGCCGGCCCGCAGCACGTTCGGGCCGCCCTCGTTCCAGTCCTTGGCCAGCTCCTCGATGGTGGCGAGCGTGGTGTAGGCCTGCCCGGCGGCCGTACTGTCCACAATCTGGGGACGGCTCCCGGCCGCCGCGTCCGAGGCGCGGGGCGCGACGGCGGGCGCCACGGGCTCCGGCGTACGGTGCGCGCGCCCGGCGCGCAGATGGAGCGCGGCCTCGCGCGGCAGGACGACCGTACGGGTCGTCGCGGGCAGCAGCAGGCCCCGGTCACGCAGCCACCGCACGGGCGGAGTGGGGCTCGACGTGACCTCCCCGTACGGAGGACCCCACACCAGCCGGTCCAGCACCGACAGCGCCTCCATCGGGGCGGTGTCGAGCAGCGCCGCCATCCGGGTGCGGTCGGTGAAGAGGTCGGTGAGCGAGGCGACGGCGGAGACCGGATCGTGCGTGGACGGCAGCGAGGCGGCGGTCAGGATCTCCTGGATCCGGCCCGGCGACATGCCCGCGGTGGCCTCGGCGACGGTCGGGCCGAGACCGGTCGGCGACGGGTGGGTGGGCGAGGGCGCGAGGATCTCGCGGGCGGTACGGACCAGCCGCAGGCGGTCGTCCCCGCCCCAGATCAGTGCCTGGTCGCGCAGGGTCCGTACGGCGAGCGGCAGCGCCGCCTCGATCCGCTCGTCGCCTTCGTCGCCGGTCAGCAGCGCGCGGAGAGTGTCGTACGGAGCGGGCTCGGGCGCCACGGCAAGCGCCTCGGCGACCTGGAGCGTGAAGCGGTCGAGCCGCTCCAGCGCCCGGACGACGGACGCACGGGTGCCGGCCCGCGTCGCCAGCTGGGAGAGATCGTTCGGTACGGGATTGATCAGATCGGGCCGGGCGCGCAGCAGCGCGGCCAGGGAGTCGTCACCCTGCGTGCGCAGCGCCTCCGCGAGTGTGCGCGGTGACGTCTGCGGTGGCGTACCGCCGGTTCCTTCTGGCACGTGCGCCTCCTGCTCAGACTTCGCGGGTCCCCATCCGTTCCACGTTAGCCCCTGGCGGAGGGTCTGCCGCGCCCCTGGACCCGGTGGACGGGTGCCGGCCTTCTTCGTACCGGACATCCGTACGGGATGTGACGGACGTCCGTACTGGACGTACGACGATCACTTCGACACCATCGCGAGCGGGCGTTGTGCGGTGCTGTGGTGGTGTGGCTGCGTGCGGAGGACTGTGTGGGGATCGAGAGCGACCAGCTCGTTTACGACTATCTGAGCCGGGTCGGTGACGCGGCTCAGCAGCAGCAACTGCCCTCCGGGGAGCGGATGCGGCTCGTCTCGACGCTGCGGAACGAGATCGACCGGCAGCGCGGGAAGTTCGGCGGCGACAGCCCGGCGGGGGTCCGCCGCATCCTGGGGCGGCTGGGTGCGCCGGACGCGGTGGTACGGGCGGCGGGCGGGCCGCGCCGGCCGGGGGCGCCGGAGCCGCTGGAGCCGGAGACGCCGGTCGTCCCGCCGCAGCGGACCGGGACCGGGCAGCCGCCACCGGACCCGCTGTCGCCTGGTCTGCCTGACCGGCCGGATCAGGCAGACGCGGTGAGCCTGCGGAAGCCCGTCGGTCCGTCCGCTCCGGCGGACCAGCCGGACTGGTGGCGCATCGACGCGGGACCGGCGAGCACGCCGTTCGGCCCGCCGATGGACATGACGGCGGGCGGCGAGAGCATGAGCCCGGAGATGGCCGCCGCGATGAGCGTGCCGGGGTTCGTCGGCCGGGTCGAGGTCCCCGAGATGCTGAAGCCGCCCCCGGACGACGATGACGACGAGGAAGAGGAGGCGGTCGAGGAGACCGGCTGGCGCCGGTGGCAGCGCCGCCTGCGCCTGACGCGTCGTGGCGCCGACGGTGCCGGTGACGGCGGCGTGGGCGACGGTGACGGCATCGCCGGGGTGGAGAAGGTGCCTGCACGGCGGCCCCGGCTCCGGCAGGTGGCCCATCCGTTCCTGCTGCTGGCGGCCGTGCTGCTGCTCGCGGGGGCCGCACTCAGCTGGTTCGCGGCGCTCGCGGGGGGACTTCTCGCCTACCTCTCCCGCAGGCTC
Source organism: Streptomyces sp. NPDC051569 (assembly GCF_044454085.1). Lineage (NCBI taxonomy): Bacteria > Bacillati > Actinomycetota > Actinomycetes > Kitasatosporales > Streptomycetaceae > Streptomyces > Streptomyces sp. NPDC051569. Next base: position 306,656 of record NZ_JBITDJ010000006.1, on the reverse strand, counting down.
TCCCCGGCCGAGAAGAAATGGGTGGTCCTGGGAATCCCGGCGGCATCGGCGGTCGGCGGACTGGTCTGGCTCTGGGGCCGCCTGGACGGGCGCTGGGGCGAGCCGATCCCGGAGAACGCCATGGGCCAGGCGCTCTCCGACACCTGGCCGGTGGCGGCACGGACGGCGGCGGTGGCCCTGGCGCTGTACCTGGTGCTGCGCTCCCGCCGCAGATAGCGGGCTCCCCGGGCCCGCCGTCTCCGGCGCGTGGCCGCTTCAGCTCCCGCGTACGCCGTCGTGCGCGCCGTCGTTTCCGCCGTTCATGGGGTGCGCGCGGCCGTCCCCGGCCCGGCGGCCGTGTTCGGCCGGTACGGCGCTCCCGGGACCACCAGCGGCGAGCCCGTCACCGGGTCCGGGACCACGACCGACTCCAGGCCGAAGACCTTCCGTACCAAGTCAGCCGTGACGATCTCGGACGGGTGGCCCTCCGCCACGATGCGCCCGGCCTTCATCGCGACCAGGTGGTCGGCGTACCGGGCCGCCTGATTGAGATCGTGGAGGACGATCACGACCGTACGGCCCTGCTCGTGGTTGAGGCGGCGCACCAGGTCGAGGACCTCCACCTGGTGCGAGATGTCCAGGAAGGTCGTCGGTTCGTCGAGGAGCAGCAGGTCCGTCTCCTGCGCCAGTGCCATCGCGATCCAGACCCGCTGCCGCTGACCGCCCGAGAGTTCGTCCACCGACCGCTCGGCCAGCGCCGCCACGTCCGTACGCTCCATCGCGTCCGTCACCGCGCGCTCGTCCTCGTCCGACCACTGCTGCCACCAGTGCTGGTGCGGCTGGCGGCCGCGCGAGACCAGGTCGGCGACCGTGATCGCCTCCGGCGCGACCGGCGACTGGGGAAGCAGGCCGATCGACTGCGCGATCTTCCTGGTCGGGATCTTCGCCAGCTCCGCGCCGTCCAGCAGCACCGCCCCGTCCTTCGGCTTCAGCAGCCGCCCCAGCGCGCGCAGCGTCGTCGACTTGCCGCAGGCGTTCGGTCCGACGATCACCGTGACCCGCCCCTCGGGGACGGCCAGGTCCAGCTCGTGCACGACCGTACGGTCCTCGTACGCCAGCGTCAGTTCCCGAGCGGTGAGCCTGCTCATGCGGTGCCTCCTGCTCTCGCGCCCGCGGTACGGCGGATGCTGTGACTGTTCACCAGAAGCCAGATCAGATACGGGGCGCCGACCGCCGCCGTCAGCACGCCCACGGGCAGCTCCGTGGGAGCCAGCACCTTGCGGGCCAGCAGGTCGGCGAGTACGACGATCACGGCGCCCATCAGCGCCGAACACAGCAGGGGAATCTGCGCGGTACGGGTCATGCGCCGGGCGATCTGCGGCGCCAGCAGCGCCACGAAGTCCACCGGCCCCGCCGCCCCCGTCGCGACCGACGCCAGCAGCACGCCGAGCACCACCAGACCGAGCCGGACGCGGCCGAGCCGTACCCCCAGCGCGGTCGCCGTGTCGTCGTCCATCGACACGGTGCGCTGCGCGTACGCCGCCCACGCCACCCCCGGCAGCAGGATCAGCAGCACCCAGCCGAGCGGCGCCGCCTCGTCCCAGCCACGGCCGTTGAGCGAACCGGTCATCCAGACCTGGGCCTGCTGGGCGACCAGGTAGTCGCCCTTGGTCAGGAAGAGGGTGGTGACCGACCGCAGCGCGATCGCGAAGCCGATGCCGATCAGCACGAAGCGCGTGGCGTGCAGCCCGCCGCGCCAGGCGAAGACGTACACCAGCGCCGCCGCCACCACGCCGCCGGTGACGGAGAGGTACGGCAGCACGGCGAACGACGACACCCCGAAGGTCATCGCGCCCACCGTGACCGCGCTCGCGCCCTGGCTGATGCCGATGATGTCCGGGCTCGCGAGCGGGTTGCGGGCGACGGTCTGGATCAGCGCGCCCGCGACGCCGAAGGCGAGACCGACGAGCAGGCCCAGGACCATGCGGGGCAGCCGGAGCGTACCCACGACGAGTTCGTCCGCCGACGGCTGCCCGAACAGCACCTTCAGGACTTCCGACGGGGGGACGAAGCTCTCGCCGACGCTCAGATACGCGACGCAGACGACGAACAGCGCGGCGACGAGCGCGACGGCCGTGACCGCCGCGCGCCGGTGCAGCAGGAACGATCCGCGTCCGGCGCGTACGAGCGTGTAGCCGGCGGGCCGTACGCCCCCGGCCCGGGAGGCGGCCGGGGCGGCCTCCGTGGTCGCCGTCATGCCGGTACCGCCTTCCTGCGGACGAGAGCGACCAGGAACGGCACCCCGAGCAGGGCCGTCATCACACCAGCCGGGACTTCGCTCGGCGGGAAGACGATCCGGCCGATGACATCGGAGACGAGCAGCATGACCGGCCCGATCAGGGCGGCCATGGGAAGCAGCCAGCGGTGGTCGGTGCCGACGACCGCCCGCGCGATGTGCGGAACGGCCAGGCCGATGAAGGCGATCGGACCGGCCGCCGCGACGCCCACACCGGTGAGCACGGTCGCGCCCAGCCCGCCCAGGACGCGTACCGCCGCGACGTTCTGGCCGAGCCCCTTCGCCACGTCCTCGCCCAGCGCCAGCGCGTCCAGGCCACGCGCCACGGATATCACCAGCACGGTGCCTATCAGCAGGAACGGCCACACCTGACCGGCCACCTCGGCGTCCCGGCCCGCGATCGAACCGACCTGCCAGAAACGGAACTCGTCCAGCGCCGCCGCGCTCGTCGTCAGCACGCCCATCGTCACCGACACCAGCAGCGCGTTGATCGCGGCGCCACCGAGGGCGAGTTTGACGGGGGTCGCCCCACCGCGCCCACTGGAGGCGATCGCGTACACCGCCACCGAGGCGATCCCGGCGCCCGCGAACGCGAACCACACATAGCCGGAGAGCGTGTGCACCCCGAAGAAGGCGATGGCCAGGACGACCCCCACGGAGGAGCCCTGGCTGATGCCGAGAATGCCCGGATCGGCGATCGGGTTGCGGGTGATGCCCTGCAGCACCGTCCCGGCGAGGGCCAGCGCGGCCCCCACCATCAGGCCGATCAGCGTGCGCGGTACGCGCAACTGGCGTATGACTTCCGCGTCGTCGCTGTGCCCGCCGTGCAGCAGGGCGTCGATGACGGCGGACGGAGCGACAGCGCGCGCACCGACCGCGAGACTCAGCAGGGTGGCGAGCAGCAGGGCCACGACGGCCGCGGCCGTCCAGCCGATACGGCGGGCCACCAGGACATGCCTGGTGCTGGTGGTCCTGTGGATCGTCGGAGCAGCGGCTGGCATCGGAACCAATCGGAAGGCGCGACTCGGTGGGCGGCCGGAAGAGGGAGCGGGGGCGGGAAGGGCACGTCGGGAGAGGCACGTCGGGGAGAGCGCGGCGGAGGTCGGGGGCGATCACACTGGTTAGGCTTGGCTAAGTCTAAGCACCCGGTTCACGCCGCCCGCCTGGGCACAATGGCTCTCATGTCTTCCTCCACGGCTCGGCCCGCGCCCACGGTCGGCTTCGACCTCGATATGACGCTGATCGACTCACGACCCGGCATCCGCGCCGCCTACCAGGCACTTTCCGCCGAGACCGGAGTCCCGATCGACGCCGATCTCGCCGTCACGCGGCTCGGGCCGCCGCTCGAACTGGAGCTGGCTCACTGGTTCCCCGAAGACCGGATAGCGGAAATGGGTGACCGCTACAGGGAGATGTATCCCACATTCGCGATCACCCCGACGCCCGCGATGCCCGGCGCGCGAGAAGCCATCGCCGCCGTCCAGGAGCTCGGCGGCCGAGCGGTGGTCGTCACGGCCAAGCACACCCCGAACGCCCGCCTCCACCTCACCCACCTGGGCATGGAGCCGGACGTCCTCGTCGGTCAACTGTGGGCGGAGGGCAAGGCGGAGGCCCTGCTCAGGCACCGCGCGACGGTGTACGTCGGCGACCACACGGGCGATGTGCGCGGGGCCCGCGCGGCGGGCGCGCTCTCCGTCGCCGTACCGACAGGACCGTGCGACGAGGACGAACTGCGCGCGGCCGGGGCCGACGTGATCCTGCCGGACCTGACGGCCTTCCCGGCCTGGCTGCGCGCCTACGCCGCCGGAGAACCGGCGGTCGAAGCGGCGGGCTTGGCCTGACGGGACGCACCGGCCTCGCGGGCCCGCCGGCGCTGCGCCGCGATCGACCGCAGCACACCGGCGCCCGCGATCAGGAAACCCACACCCATCAGCATGCAGACCGCGTACGCGACGGGTGGGAACGGCTCGGATCCGAAGAACAGCGGCGCCACGGTGGCCAGTGTCGCCACGGCGCCGACGATGAAGACGATCGCGCCGATACGGACCAGCCCGTCGCCGGGCCCGGCCTCATCCGCCGCGCGGGGTGCAGGAGTAGCAGTCACGGCACCAGGGTAGTTCCCTGCCGAACAGGTGCGGACAGGAGAGGTTGGCGTGCCTACCCACAAGGTTGAGCCGGTTATCCAGGCACATGGTCCCTGCTAGTTTCTCCTCATGACACCCGGCCTCCGCTACCTCTCATGTCTGCGTCTGTCCGCCGATTCGGACGGCTCCACCTCGATCGAGTGGCAGCGTGGCGTGATCCGCCACCACGTCAGCTCTCCGCTGCTCTCCGGCGTGATGGTGGGGGAGGCGGAGGACACAGACGTCTCAGGCTCCATGAGCCCCTTCAAGCGGCCCGGACTCGGACGCTGGCTCACGTCTCGGGCCGACGAGTTCGACGTGATCATCGCGGCCAGGATGGACCGGCTCACCCGTCGCTCGACGCACTTCAACGAACTATTGGAGTGGGCACAGCGGAACGGCAAGTTCATTGTCTGCGTTGAAGAGGGGTTCGATCTCTCGACTCCTCAGGGAAAGATGACGGCTCGAATGACGGCTGTCTTCGCTGAGGCTGAGTGGGACGCGATCCAAGCCCGCATCCTGAACGGCGTACAGAGCCGTCTGGCGAACCGTTCGTGGCTGACGGGTGCTCCGCCGACCGGCTACCGCATCAAGGCCATCGAGGGTGGGAAGCGCAAGGTCCTGGAAATTGACCAGGACTTCCGCCCCTACGTGGAAGAGATTTTTTCCCGCGTGAAAGAGGGTCAGTCCACACACCGGATCGCGCGAGACTTCAACGCCCGTGGCGTACTCACGTGGGGTGACCATCTGCGGAAGGTGAAGGGGGAGGCCACCAAGGGGACTCAGTGGCAGTCGACCATCATCAACAAGTTCATCCGCTCCTCTTGGGTGCCTGGTCTTTACACGTACAAGGGGGAAGTTGTGCTGGATGATGCCGAGAACCCCATCATCCTCCCTGAAAAGCCGCTGGCATCTATGGATGAATGGATGGACCTGGTGGACCGCATCAAGTCCTCTCCCAAGGCTGAGGGAGTCCCTACAGGGAGCCGCAACGGCGCCAGGAGTCTCCTGTCCGGTATTGCTCACTGCGGGGAATGCGGCGCGCCCGTTACTTCCCTTCTGGGTTCCGGGCACATCAGGAAAGACGGTACGAAGGTTCCCGGACACAGGTATTACCGCTGCTCCAACAAGTTCAAGGGTGGCGCTTGTACGGCGGGTCTCTATGCTCGTGCAGATGTGCTTGACCAGTGGGTTGACCAGGAGATTCAGGGAAGCGTCGGCCAGTGGGGCATGTACCAGAGGATGGGCGTCGGCCCCTCTCAGGCAAAGGAACTCCAGTTGGCGCAGGCGCGGTTGGAAAAGCTGGAAGCTGACTTCCTGGCAGGGGAGTACGACGGGGAAGGTCAGGCAGACTCGTACAAGCGCATGCACAAGAGCCTTTCCGGAAGGGTGGCCCTCCTGGCAAAGCAGGAAAAGGAAAGGGTTAATCCAATTCTTAAAGCAACGGGAAAGAAGTACGGAGAAGTCTGGGGAGTCAAGGACCGGGAAGATCGAAGGGAATTCCTTCGTGCCTATGAGGTAAAAATCTGGGCGTGGAGTAAAGGGGTGGACGGGAAAGAGGGGGGAATGATTATGGATCTGGGGGATATTCAGGCCATGGCGCAGGAGCTCAATTTGGTAGGGGAGGAAAAGATGGCAAGGCTGGTGGTCGGTCATAATGTAGAAGAACGCATGTGGAAAGCGTTGGAAATTTAGACGTAAAGCAATGGGATGAGAAAAAATCCGCCGAACAGTGAGTATTTTTTATCGTGAGCTATTCATGAATTCGATCCCCACTTCCAGATGAATCAATTTCGGCGCGCCTTGGTGCTTCAAGTACGTAGGGCTCCGGGGGAATCGGGAGGTGGCCGGGGGCTGCTCTCTCTGCGCAGCCCGAATCAATCGGTCTCGCCTGAGAGGTGGCTGCCGCTTGCGTCGTTGAAGACTCTGCCTTTCACACTGGAGGCCGTGACGGTGGCAGCAGCGTCATGACGCGCGCGGGGAAGCACGGGACCGGCCGTCAGCGGCCTTCCGCAGCAAGGCGGAAGCCAAGGAAGGCCTCCTCCACGGCCTCTTTGAGTCCACTCCCGACCAAGGGGCGGGCTCTCTCTGTTTTCTCAGGTGAACGAGTGGGGAGAGCCCCGGTAGGCTGGTTCACATGGTTGGCCTTGTGTAGCGGAAGTGGGTGTGTGCTTTGCCGACTGGCAAGGTCAAATGGTTCAACAGTGAGAAAGGCTTCGGCTTTCTCTCCCGTGACGACGGCGGCGACGTCTTCGTCCACTCGTCGGTCCTCCCTGCCGGAGTCGACGCACTCAAGCCCGGCCAGCGCGTGGAGTTCGGCGTGGTCGCCGGCCAGCGCGGTGACCAGGCGCTCTCCGTCGCCGTCCTCGACCCGGCTCCCTCGGTCGCGGCGGCGCAGCGCCGCAAGCCCGACGAACTGGCCTCGATCGTGCAGGACCTGACGACGCTGCTGGAGAACATCACGCCGATGCTGGAGCGTGGCCGCTACCCCGACAAGGCCAATGGAGCGAAGATCGGGGGCCTGCTCCGCGCGGTCGCCGACCAGTTGGACGTGTGACGGGCCGGTGCGTGACGGCTGACGTGCGACCGGTCGGTGTGGGACCGGCCGACGTGCGAGCGGCCGGTGTGCGAGCGGCCGGTGTGCGAGCGGCCCGACCGGTGACGGCCGGGCCCTTCGGCGACCGGATCAGGCGAACCGCAGCGCATCGTGGCCGAGGGGCGGCACCAGCCCCTCGGCCGCGGCGCGGGTCAGCAGGCCACGGACCGCCGCGTAGCCGTCGTCGCCCAGGTCCGCGGTGAACTCGTTGACGTACAGGCCGATGTGCTGCTCCGCCACCGCCGGGTCCATCTCCTGCGAGTGCTCCAGGACGTACGGGCGGGAGACCTCCGGGTCGTCCCACGCCATACGGACCGACCGGCGGGCCGACTCGGCCAGCAGCTGGAGGGTCTCGGTGCCGAGCGAGCGCTTCGCGATGATCGCGCCCAGCGGGATCGGCAGGCCGGTCGTGGACTCCCAGTGCTCACCCATGTCGGCGAGCGAGTGCAGCCCGTAATCCTGATAGGTGAAGCGCGCCTCGTGGATGACGAGTCCGGCGTCCACCTTGCCGTCCCGTACCGCGGGCATGATCTCGTGGAAGGGCAGCACGACGACCTCGCCCACGCCGCCCGGGACGACCTCCGCCGCCCACAGCCGGAAGAGCAGGTACGCCGTGGAGCGCTCGCTCGGTACGGCGACGGTTCGGCCGGTGAGGTCGGTGCCGGGCTCCCTCGTCAGGACGAGCGGGCCGCAGCCCCGGCCGAGCGCCCCGCCGCACGGCAGCAGCGCGTACTCGTCGAGCACCCACGGCAGCACGGCGTACGACACCTTCAGGACGTCGAACTCGCCTCGCTCCGCCATGCCGTTCGTGATGTCGATGTCCGCGAAAGTCACATCGAGCCCGGGCGCGCCGGGCACCCGCCCGTGGGCCCACGCCTCGAAGACGAACGTGTCGTTCGGGCACGGCGAGTAGGCGATCTGCAGCGGCTGCGCGGTCGGCGTGGACATGGTCAGGACGGCTCCTCGAATACGGGGGTGAGCAGCGTGATCGCGTACCGCAGCGCCTCCAGCGCCGGGCCGATCCGCCAGGCGGCACGGTCACGCGGGCCGACGGCGTTGGAGATCGCGCGGATCTCCACGCACGGCACGGAGTGGGCGGCGGCGGCCTCGGCGACGCCGAATCCCTCCATCGCCTCGGCGGCGGCGCGCGGATGGCGCGCGGTCAGGGCGGCCGCGCGGGCGGCCGTGCCGGTCACGGTGGAGGCGGTGAGGACGGGTGCGAGGAGCACGTGGGTCGCCGGATCGGCGGCCAGGACCTTCGCCATCCGGGCGGCCAGCCCGGCCGGCGGGTGGTGGACGGTGCGGCCGAAGCCCAGCTCGTCGACCGGCAGGTAGCCGTCGGGCGTCTCCGCGCCCAGGTCGGCGGCGATGATCGCGTCCGCGACGACGAGTGAGCCGAGAGGGGCGTGGGGCTGGAAGCCACCGCCGATGCCGGCCGAGATCACCAGGTGGTACGGAGGGTCGTACGGCGAGGACGCCAGCGCGGTGGCGGTGGCGACCGCCGCCGCCACCGGGCCGACCCCGCCGGCCAGGACATCCACCACGGGTATCTGCACGGACGCCGGCCGGGGCATGTACTGCGCGTGGCTGGTCATCTCGTACCCGCCCGTCAGTTCCCGGACGCCACCGCCCGCGAAACCGGCGAGTCCGGCGGCGACGGAGTCCGCCTCCGCCGCCACCGCCGTCACTACGAGTACACGCATGGCGGAGCCTCCCAGGGTCGCCCGGGTCGGATCAGGGCTTCTTCTTGAATTCGAAGTGCCAGATGCCGATCAGCTCCTTGCCGTCGGTCTCCACGATGCTGACCTGGGTGTCGTTCGTGGTCTCGCCGGTCTGGGTGGCGAAGAAGGCGTTGCCCGGGATGTTCCGGTACGTCTTCGTGAAGGGCTGCTGTTCGGCCTGCTGGCCGTTGATGAAGAGCGTCCAGCCGTGATGCGCGATGGTGGGGTCGACGCCGAAGCGGACCTGGTCCTCCATCGAGACGTTCACGGTCTTCTCCGCCTTCTTGTTGAGGCAGGACTGGATCTCGGTCTCCGAGATCGCATGGCCGTCGTTGTAGCAGCTCGCGCCGGTGTTGACCGACGTGGTCCCGACCGTCACGGTCGCGATCGGGGTCGGCTTGTCACAAGCGGCGAGGACGAGGAGTCCGGCGGAGACAGCACCGAGGGCGACGCCGGCCCGGCGGGCCTTACCAGGGAAGAACGCAACGGTCATGGGCCGAAGGTTATCGGTCGTCCGGTCCCGCGCCACGCGGGGGTACGGCGAGCCGCGCCCGCTCACGTCGGCCGGGCGTACGGGAGGCCGTGCGGGAGGCCGCACCGGAGGCCGTGCGGGAGGGTGCCGGCTCAGCCCTGCTCAGCCGTACGGGAGGGCGTGCGGCCGGCCGTACGGGCGGGCGGCCGTACGGGCGCCCGTGGGAGAGGCCAGTGAGGGTGCCCGGCGAGGGTGCCCGGCTCTCACAGCACCCGGGAGAACTGGGAGCCCGACCTGGCCGTGCCCACCAGCCCCCGCAGGGCGAAGAACGCCCCGGTCAGGACGATGCCGGCGGCCACCGACATCCCCAGCACCCCGTTGAGCGGCAGTGCGATGCCGATCGCGCCGCCCACGACCCAGGACATCTGGAGCAGCGTCTCCGAGCGCGCGAAGGTGGACGTCCGTACCTGCTCGGGCACGTCCCGCTGGATCACCGCGTCCAGGGAGAGCTTCGAGAGCGCCTGCGAGAAACCGGCCACCGCGCAGAGCACGGCCATCATCACGCCGCCGAACAGCAGCGCGGCGAGGACGGTGGCCGTGAGCGCGATGACCAGCATCGTGGCGATGATCAGCTCGGGGCCCCGGGCCTTCAGCCAGGCGCCGACCGCCGTGCCCAGGGCGTTGCCCGCCCCGGCCGCGACACCCACGATGCCGAGGGAGACCGCCGCGCTCTGGCCGGACAGCGGGTGCTCGCGCAGCAGGAAGGCGAGGAAGAAGATCAGGAAGCCGGAGAGGGCACGGTGGGCGGCGTTGGCCTCCAGTCCGTGCAGGACGGACGGGCCGACGCTGCGCAGACTCGGCCGCGGTTTCTCGCCGTGCCCGACCAGGCGGACCCGGCGCTCGCCCTTCGCGGAGTCCACCTTGGGCGGCAGCGTGAACGCCAGGAACGTACCCCCGAGGAAGATCAGACAGGCCCCGTAGAGCGGGTACTGAGGCCCGATCTGCTGGAGCCCCGCGCCGATCGGGGCCGCCACGCCGGTGGCCAGCAGGCCGGACAGGGTGACCCGCGAGTTGGCCCGTACCAGGGGGAAGCGGGGTGGCAGGAGACGCGGTACGACCGCGCTGCGGACCACTCCGTACGCCTTCGACGCGACGAGCACGCCGAGGGCCGCCGGATAGAGCTCCAGGCCGGCGGTGGCCACGAAGGTGGACATGGCGATCGCGAGGGCGGCCCGGACGAACATCGCGGCGGCCATCGCCGCACGGCGGCCGTGCGGGAGGCGGTCGAGGAGTGGCCCGATGACGGGGGCGAGCACGATGAAGGGCGCCATGGTGACGCCCAGGTAGAGCGCGACGCGGCCCCGGGCCTCGTCGGTGGGGACGGAGAAGAACACGGTCGAGGCGAGGGCGACCGTGATCATGACATCGCCCGCGCCGTTCACGGCATGCAACTCGATCAGCTTGCCGAGGCCCGACTCGCCCGCGCCGTGCGCGTGGGTGGCCTTGCGGATGCCCCGCGCCGTGCCGGTCACCGGGAAACGCAGGGCACGGCCGATCGCCCGCGCCGTCCTGCGGAGCGGGCCGGCTGTGTCGTCGGACGACCTCACGGCTGCCACCCCGTCATAGTGCCCCAAGGGTCCGGGGTGCGAACCGATCCCGCGCCTGACAGGGCCGTGACAGTGCCATGACGGACGAGTCGCGCCGTGCGTGGGCGGGGCGGGCGGTGCTCCCGATGGTCCAAATAGCCGCAAAACGGACACGAAAGACTTCTTGGATGGTCCGAACACACGATCCGCCCCCCGGCGGTACCGCTCCGGAGGGTTACGGCCTTGTTGCGGTGTGGCTCGAAGTGCGGGAAAGGCGGCGTGCAGGTGGGCGGGGGGCGGCGGAGAGGGTAGCGTGCGTAGCGCGCCACCGGCGGTTGTTCTCGGCCGCGCGCCTCTTCGCCATCCCGCAGAATGGATGACGTGAGGTGCGCCCGAGGAAAGATCGGGCGTGGACGTCGATGCGGCCCTCTGGTCCGCTCCGCCCTCGGCTCGTACATCGCGAATCGGCCGGCGCACCCGTGAGACGGCGTAGGAGAGAAGCGAGACCTGTGAGTGCTGCGACGACGCGAAGCCGAATCCCTGACCGTCTGTGCGCCGAGGCGGTAGGCCTTGCCCGCGCGGCTGCCGAAGAGGCGGCCGCGCCCGGGGTCGTCGGGGACCATGTCTCGGTGGTGGCGGAGGGCGACCGCGTCGTCACCCACTTCTTCGAGTGCGAGGAGCTCGGGTACCGGGGCTGGCGCTGGGCGGTGACCGTCACGCGCGCCTCCCGCGCGAAGAACGTCACGCTCGACGAGACGGTGCTGCTGCCCGGGCCCGGCTCGCTGCTGGCCCCCGAATGGGTGCCCTGGAGCGAACGGCTGCGCCCCGGCGACATGGGCCCCGGCGATCTGCTGCCCACGGAGGCGGAGGATCTGCGGCTGGAGCCCGGCTACACGGGCGAGGACACCCCGCCGCCGAACTCGGCGGTGCCGGAGTTGGTGCCGGACACCGTGCCGGCGCTCACCCCGCAGAATCTCGCGGACCTCGTCGAGGCGGAGGACGCCGAACCGACGGATCTGTCGGCGGACACCCCCGCCGTACCGGCCCGTGGGTCGATCGCGTCGGTCGCCGAAGAACTCGGCATGCGCCGGGCGCGGGTGCTCTCGCGGTACGGCCTGCACATGGCGGCGGACCGCTGGGACGAAGCGTTCGGCGCGAAGACCCCGATGGCCCAGGCGGCGCCGGCGCCCTGTGTCTCCTGCGGCTTCCTGCTGCCCCTGGCGGGCTCGCTGCGGCAGGCCTTCGGCGTCTGCGCGAACGAGTTCTCCCCGGCGGACGGCCGGGTCGTCTCACTGGCGTACGGCTGCGGCGGCCACTCGGAGGCGGCGGTCATGCCGGCCCCCCCGCGCCCGGCGCCGCACGTCCTGGACTCGATGGCCACGGACGCCTTCCCGCTCCGCCCGTCCCCGGACAGCGGCTCGGTACCGGTGACGCCGGACGGTGAGCCGGAGGACCTGGGGCACTCCTGAGGTCGGGGGTAACCCCTGCGGGCCGGTGCTTCGGTGAGGCGTCGGCCCGCCCGCCGCCTACTTCATGCCGATCATGCGAGTCGGTCGGCCGCTGGTGCGGGCCGGTGATGTTCAGGAGGCCATGTGTCGGGTGAGCTCGCGTGACTTCTGCCGCAGTGCGGCTGTCCACTCCTTCCTTTACGCGGGGATCCGAAGCCGTCTTGAGACAGCCGCTCTCGGCGCGCTCGGCCGCCTGCCAGTTCACCTCGCTGTGCCTTCTCGTCGTCGCTCCGACGGCCGGGTGGAGGGAGGTGGCGGCCGGCTCGCGCGTGGACCGCGGCCCGCTCCATAGGATCGTCTGATGTTCGATCGTTTGGAGATCAGAGTGTTGCCGCCGGGACGTCGGTTCGCCGCCCAGTCGCGGTTGTGGGTCAACGGTGAGGACGTGGTCGAAGAGGCGGTCCACGAGGGCGGCCGTGGGCCGTACGCGGCTGATGTGCTGCCTGCCGGACGACCCAGCCTCCTGCGGGCGACCAGCGAGGCGCGCCGTCTGGAGCTGGGGGAACCGGAGTGCACCGGCGGTTGCTGCGGTTTCCTGTCCGTCGTCGTGCAACGGTTCGGGGACATCGTGCAGTGGTCGGACTGGGAGGTTCCGCACGCTCCGGCGCCCCCGCCGCCGGAGTTCCACTTTGACGCCCGCCAGTACGACGCTGAAGTGGCTCGCGCTGAGACAGACCGCTGGTGGCAGGTGGGCCAGAACGCTCTCCTGTGAACAGAGCCAGTCGGGGGGCCGCGCGGAGCCGTCGTAGGGCAAGCGTCCGTCCGACGTGGACCGTTCGCCGACCTAACTGGCCAGAGGGACTGCCGGGGGAAGATCGCGGCGCGTTTCGCCGGTGAGCGGCGGCGGGACGAGGGCTCGGCCGCCGTTATGGCAGGACCATCCAGCGTCTGCCGTCGAGGAGTTCCCGTGCCGCGTCCAGGTGGCCCGCGTGGCACGCCGTCTCGGTGATGACGTGCAGCAGGACGTCCCGGAGGGTGTGCAGGTGCGGTTCGCCGAAGAGGTGGTGGGGCCACCATGCCAGTGCGGCGTCGGCGGATGCGGCGGTGATGACCGCGTTCGCGCCCTCCGTCTCCCGGCGATAGCGGTCGAGTACGTCGGCGGCCCGCGTATCGGAGCCCACCTGCCAGGCGTCGTCACTGCCGTCCAGGCCGAGGATGACGTCCTTGTCCCCGGCGACGACGGCGCGGAACCAGAACCGCTCCACGTCCAGCGCGAGGTGCTGGACGAGCCCCAGGCAGCTCCATCCGGACGGCAGTGCGGGCTGTCGCAGCGCGTCCTCGCCGAGCCCGTCGAGGATGCCCAGGACATGGCGCCGCTCTCCCTCCAGGGAGGTGAGGAGCGCCTTGATCTCACCGTCCGGTGTGGTTTCCACGGTCACGTCGGTCATACCGGGACATGCTGTCCGAATCGGCCGGGCCTGTACAGGGGATGGCCTGTGCCGGGTGTCACCGCGCGCCGCCATGCCGCGCGGCATGGCGGCGCGCGGTGACACCCGGCAGTCGACCGCCTCGCCGAGTTCATCCGCTTCGTTGGCGAGCTGTTCCGCCCACCACCACGCGTAACACTCGTCGCACTGGGCTGCCGGCTCGGGGTTGTGCGGCTGTGAGGCGCTGGTGAGGGTGACTTCGCTCCCTGGATGTCCATCCGGTTCCGCCGGATACACGGCCTCCGGTCGCGCTTCCCATGGATGCCCACCGAGAACGGAACGAATGAGCCGGCCCCCGGCCGTCACCCCGAGGAACTCGGCCAATCTGCCCTGGCCTGCGTCCAGAACCAGGGCGCCGATATCTGGCGCGGGCAACGGCTTCGCGTCTTCGCTCTGTGTCACGCCGGATCGTCGCCGGTCCTGCGGCCACCCCGCCGGGTGGGCCGGATATCACGCGGCTTCGCTGCCGAAGCCGTCGCGGAGTTTGGTGAAGTCGACGTCCAGGGACGCTGCCACGGGCGGGCTCCGCGCGGCCTGACCGTACGGAACCTCCCGGCCCGCCGCAGTCCCGCCCCCGCCCTTCCGCAGCCCGGAGCACCCCGTCCCGCGCACCTCCGCGCGCCCCCGCGCGCCCGGTCCGTGGCGGGGCCCCGGACCCCCTCGCCCTCGCCTGAGGTGATCCGCGCGGTACCTTCGGGCCGACGTACTACCGGTAGGCGGACAGAGCGGAGTCACAGCGTGAGCGTCAGGACGACCGAGGGGGCCGACCCGTTCGGAACTGCGCGGCTGCGGCGTGGGGTGCTCGACGCGTGGGGCGCGAGTCCCGCCCGGTTCCGGGAGGACGCCAACGCCGAGGAGGACCTGGCGCTCGGTGGCTACCGGGACCGGCTCGTCGTCGAGCTGGCCCAGAACGCCGCCGACGCCGCCGCCCGCGCCCAGGTGCCCGGGCGGCTCCGGCTGACCCTGCGCCCCGGGACCGGCGAGGGCCCCGCCGTCCTCGCGGCGGCCAACACCGGCGCCCCCCTCGACGCGACCGGTGTCGAGTCGCTCAGCACGCTGCGCGCCTCCGCCAAGCGCGAGGGGCACGAGAGTGCCGTCGGGCGGTTCGGTGTCGGGTTCGCCGCCGTGCTCGCCGTCAGTGACGAGCCCGCCGTCCTCGGGCGGCACGGCGGTGTCCGCTGGTCGCTCGCCGAGGCCCGCGAACTGGCCCGGCACACCTCCCAGGCCAGCCCCGGTCTCGGGGACGAGCTGCGGCGCCGCGACGGACACGTACCGCTGCTGCGGCTGCCCCTGCCCGCCGAGGGCACGGCGCCCGACGGGTACGACACCGTCGTCATCCTGCCGCTGCGCGACGGCACCGCCCTCGATCTGGTCGAGCGGCTGCTCGCCGGGGTCGACGACGCCCTGCTGCTGACTCTCGCGGGACTCACCGAGATCGTGATCGAGACCCCCGGCGGGGAGCGGGTGCTGCGCCGGTCGGCGGACGGCCCGTACGTGCACATCGACGACAGCGCGGGCGGCGGCGACATCCACCGCTGGCGGGTGGTGAGCCACCACGGCCCGACCGAGCCCGCGCTGCTCGAAGGACGGCCCGTCGAGGAGCGGCTGCGCCCGCACTGGTCCGTGACCTGGGCCGTGCCGGTGGACGGCGACGGCGCCCCGGCCCGGCCCCGTACCGCGCCCGTCGTGCACGCGCCGACCCCCACCGACGAGCCCCTCGGCGTGCCCGCGCTGCTGATCGCCTCGCTGCCGCTGGACACCGCCCGGCGCCACCCCGCGCCCGGGCCGCTGACCGACTTCATCGTCGGGAAGGCCGCCGACGCGTACGCCGAACTGCTCGGCGGCTGGGAGCCCGTCTCCACCGGCACCATCGACCTCGTGCCGGGCCCGCTCGGCAAGGGCGAGCTGGACGGTCAGCTGCGGGCCGCGATCCTGCGGCGGCTGCCGCGCGTGGCCTTCCTCGCCCCGGCGGTGCCGAGCGAGGAGCTGACCGCGCTGCGTCCGTTCGAGGCGGAGGTCGTGGAGGGCGCGGGCGCCGACACCGTACGCGTCCTGGCGGAGGTGCTGCCGACGGTGCTGCCCGCCGGGTTCGAGCGACGCCCCGAGCTGCGCACCCTGGGCGTCGGCCGGCTGCCCCTCGGCGAGGCCATCGAGCGGATCGCGGGCGCCGAGCGCCCGCCCGCCTGGTGGCACCGGCTGTACGAGTCGCTCGCGGGCGTCGACCCGGACCGGTTGTCCGGGCTGCCGGTGCCGCTGGCGAACGGGCGGACGACGATCGGGCCGCGCCAGGTCCTGCTGCCGCTGCCCGACACCGCGACCCCGGCCGGCCTGGCCCGGCTCGGTCTGAAGGTCGCGCACCCCGACGCCGCCCACCCACTGCTGGAGAAGCTGGGCGCGCTGCCGGCCACCCCGCGTGCCGTCCTGACGACCCCGCAGGTCCGCGCGGCCGTCGCGGCCTCGCTCGACGCGGGCGACGTGTGGGACGAGGACACGGACGCCCCCGACGCGGAGGAGCTGGCCGAGACCGTCCTCGGGCTCGTCCGGGACGCCGGTCTGGAGGCGGGCGACGAACCGTGGCTGGGCGCGCTCGCCCTGACCGACGAGGACGGGGAGCTGGCGCCGGCGGGTGAACTCGTCCTGCCGGGAAGCCCGTTCGCCGCCGTCATGCGGGAGGACGAACTCGCCCTCTGCGACGCCGACCTGGCCGAACGCTGGGGTGAGCAGCCGCTCGCCGCCTGCGGGGTCCTGGCCACCTTCGCCCTCGTCCGGGCCACGGACATCGTCCTCGACCCCGACGAACTGGGGCCGCGCGACGGGGACTTCGCCGAGCCCGACGACGCGGGCCTGCTGGACGCCGTCGACGTCTGGGCCGAGGACGTCCTCGACCAGCTGCCCGAGACGCCGGTGCCGCCGGTCGCCACGGAGATCGTGGCCGTACGGGACCTCGACCTGGTGGACGACGACGCCTGGCCGGGGGCCCTCGCCCTGCTCGCCGAGCCGCCGCTGCGGGACGCGCTGACCCAGCCCGTACGGATCCTGCTGCCGGACGGCACGACGGAGACCGTGCGTTCGTACACCGCGTGGTGGCTGCGCGACCACCCCGTACTCGACGGGCGGCGCCCGGCCGGACTGCGCGCGGCGGGCGGCGATCCGCTGCTCGCGGGGCTGTACGACCCGGTGGACGCGACCGGCTTCGACGACGTACAGGTGCTGCGGGCACTGGGGGTACGGACCTCGGTCGCCGCGCTCCTCGACGAGCCCGGCGGGGCGGCCGAGGTGCTCGGCCGGCTCGCCGACCCGGACCGCCCGGTGACCGCGCCGCAGCTCCACGCGCTCTACACCGCCCTCGCTGACCTCGACCCGGAGCAGGTGACCCTGCCCGACGAGCTGCGTGCGGTCGTCGACGGCGAGGTGCGGGTGGTCGACGCGGCGGACGCGGTGATCGCGGACGCCCCCGACCTGCTCCCGCTGGCGGACGGTCTCGCGCTGCTGCCGGTGGCCCCGGCGCACGCCGCCGACCTGGCGGAACTCCTCCAGGTACGGCGGCTGAGCGAGAGCGTCGGCGCGGAGGTGACCACGCGCGGTGAGGAGCACACGGTCCCGGACCCGGTCCGCGCGCTGCTGGGCGCCGGCACCCCCGGGACGTACGTCGAGCACGAGGAACTCCTCGCGGGCGGCGTCGAGCTCGACTGGCGCCGTACCCCGGACGGTGTGCTGCACGCGGCGACGCTGGAAGGTGTCGCGGCGGGCCTCGCCTGGGCGGCGGGCCAGTGGCCCCGGCGCTTCGAGGTGGCGGCGCTGCTGGAGGACCCGTCGCGGACGGAGGAGTTGGCCCGGGACCGCTGGTTCGACTGACCTTCATCGGGTGGCGGCGGCCGTCCGGCCCTCGCCACCCGGCCCTCGCCGTCCGGTCCTCGCCGCCCGGCACCGCGAAGCAGCCGGCCGGTCGCGGCACTACATCCCGTACCTCCTGTCCACCCACCGCCACGTCATCTCCAGCAGCACCCCGCCCACCCCGGCGATCGCCACCGCCGCCCAGGGCATGGTCGTGCCGACCAGCCGCAGCGCGAAGAACGTCTGCAGCCACGGCACGACCAGCACGACCAGGAAGGCGAAGGCCATCGTCAGGACGAGCAGGACGCGCCACCAGTTGTAGGGGCGGGCGATGATCGCCAGGACCCACATGGAGACGAGGAACAGCGTCAGTGTCGCCGCGCTGGTCTCGTCCTCCAGGGAGCCCGGGCCGCTGTAGTGCTGGCGGGCCAGCATGTACGTCAGGAACGTGGCGAGCCCCGCGATGATCCCGCTCGGGATCGAGTAGCGCATCACCCTGAGCACGAAGTGCGGTTTCGCGCGCTCCTTGTTCGGGGCCAGCGCCAGGAAGAACGCCGGGACGCCGATCGTCAGCGTCGACAGCAGGGTGAGGTGCCGGGGCAGGAACGGGTACTCCACCCGGAAGCACGACACCAGGATCGCCAGCAGCACCGAGTAGACCGTCTTCGTGAGGAAGAGGGTCGCCACGCGCGTGATGTTGCCGATGACCCGGCGGCCCTCCGCCACCACCGACGGCAGGGTGGAGAAGCTGTTGTTCAGCAGCACGATCTGGGCGACGGCCCGGGTCGCCTCCGAGCCCGAGCCCATCGCGACGCCGATGTCCGCGTCCTTCAGCGCCAGGACGTCGTTCACGCCGTCCCCGGTCATCGCGACCGTGTGCCCGCGTGACTGCAGCGCGCCGACCATCTCGCGCTTCTGCTGCGGAGTGACCCGGCCGAAGACCGTGCCGGCCTCCAGCGCCTCGGCCATCTCCGCCCGGTCGGTGGGCAGGCGCCGGGCGTCGATCGTGTGCTCGGAGCCGGCGAGGCCGAGCTTCCCGGCGACCGCGCCGACCGAGACCGCGTTGTCACCGGAGATGACCTTGGCGGCGACGTCCTGGTGGGCGAAGTACGCGAGGGTCTCGGCGGCGTCGGGCCGCAGCCGCTGCTCCAGGACGACGAGTGCGGTGGCCTCGGCGCCCGCCACCGCGTCGGGGGAGTCCAGGTCACCGGCGGCGCGGGCGAGCAGCAGCACGCGTAGCCCCTGCTGGTTGAGATGGTCGATCTCGCGGAGTGCGGGATCGTGGTCGGGCAGCAGGACATCGGGGGCGCCGAGGAGCCAGCCGGACCGGCCGGCTCCGTTCGCGGCGGTGCCCGTGCCACTGCCCGTGCCACTGCCCGTGCCACCGTCCGCGTCCGTGCCGTGTCCCTGGGTCCGGTCCCCATCCCCGTCCCGCCCCCCGCCCCCGCCCTCGATCTCGTTCTCGCTGAAGGCGGCGCCGCTGTACTTGCGCGCGGAGGAGAAGGGCAGCGCCGCCGTCACCGGCCACCGCCCCCGGTCGTCGTGATAGGCGTCGATGATCGCCCGCAGGCTGGCATTGGGGCGCGGGTCCGACTGCCCGATCGCGCCGAGGACCTGCCGTACGTACGTCTCGTCCGCACCGCCCAGCGGCCGGAGCTCGCTCACGTCCATGCCGCCCTCGGTGAGCGTGCCCGTCTTGTCGAGACAGACGACATCCACCCGCGCCAGCCCCTCGATGGCGGGCAGCTCCTGCACGAGGCACTGCTTGCGGCCGAGTCTGATGACGCCGATCGCGAAGGCCACGGAGGTCAGCAGCACCAGGCCCTCGGGGATCATCGGGACGACACCGCCGATGGTCCTGGCGATCGAGTCCTTGAAATCCGTCTGCTTGACGACCAGCTGGCTGAGGATCAGCCCGAGCGCGGTCGGGATCATCATCCACGTCACGTATTTGAGGATCGTGCTGATGCCGTTGCGCAGCTCGGAGCTGACGAGTGTGAAGCGGGACGCCTCCTCGGCGAGCTGTACCGCGTACGCCTCGCGCCCGACCTTGGTGGCCTTGAACGCGCCGCCGCCGACGACCACGAAGCTCCCGGACATCACGGGGTCGCCGGGCTGTTTCAGTACGGGGTCGGCCTCGCCGGTGAGCAGGGACTCGTCGACTTCGAGGCTCTCCGCCTCGGCGATCTCGCCGTCGACCACGACCTTGTCGCCGGGGCCGAGCTCGATGAGGTCCCCGAGGACGATCTCGGAGGTGGAGATCTCGGCGGCGACGCCGTCACGCCGTACGGTCGGCTTGGCCTCGCCGATGACCGCCAGGCCGTCGAGGGTCCGCTTGGCCCGCAGCTCCTGGATGATGCCGATCCCGGTGTTGGCGATGATCACGAAGCCGAAGAGGGTGTCCTGGATCGGCGCGACGAAGAAGGTGATCGCCCAGAGGATGCCGATGATCGCGTTGAACCGGGTGAAGACGTTGCCCCGGACGATCTCGTGGACGGAACGACTGCTGCGGACGGGTACGTCGTTGACCTCGCCACGCTCGACATGCCGCGCCACCTCGGCGGCGGTCAGCCCGGTGTGGCGGCCGGTCGGTCGCGGGAGCCTCATGGGGTGTACGGGGTCGAGCTCGGCGCCCGCGTCGATGGCAGGGCCCTGCGGCCCGGGGCCGTGCGGTTCGGAGCCGTGCTGCGTCATGGTCCAGACGGTACGGGCGCGGTGGCGGCTTCACCCGCTGACTGGCCCGAAGGCCGGCTGCCGGTTCACCGGCCCGTGGGCGGCGGCTTCGGTTCACGGTCCGTGGGCGGCGGCTTCGGTTTACCGGCCCGTGGGCGGGGGCCCCCGTCTATGGCGGTGGGCCCCCGTTCAGGCGGAGGGGCCGTCCCGCGTTCCGTCCGGCGGGCCCGCCGCCGCTGCGGCGCGCTTGATCGCCGCGTCCCGTCCCCGTACGTACCAGATGCCGATCAGCCCGAGCCCCGCGCCGGCCAGGCACGTCCAGATCCACCACGTGTGCCCGTGGTCGCTGAACCAGCCGTAGAACGGGAGCTGGACGAGGAAGAGGGCGAACCAGATGATGGTGCCGCCCACGATGGTGCCGACGACCGGCCCCTCCAGGGGCTCGGGCGCCTCACGCTGCGGAGATCCCGTCGATCCCAGCCAAGAACCGGTCATGGGCCCAGTCTATGCGGGGGGTCGGACGGGGCGGCCGGGGGTCGGGGCCGCCACGTCGAGATCGCGGAGCGCGGCCGCACGGTGCCGATGACGACGGTGGCGGTGGCGGTGGTAGCGGTGTACATCGTGTCGCGGTGTTCGTCCTGTCCTCCGCGATCCCGGCGCCGGGTCTGACGTAACGTCCGGCTTGCGGGGTGCGGCTCACGTCACGCCGTAGAACTTCTCCGTCTTGTCGACGGCCGCCTTGAAGCGTTCGTCGAAATCATCGTGAACGAGCGTCCGGACGACATAGTCCTGGACGCTCATTCCGCGTCTTGCGGCGCGCTGCCGGAGCCGGTCGAGCAGCTCCTCGTCTATCCGCAGGCTGAGCACTGTCGATGCCATCCGAACAGGGTCGGGGCAGGCCCGCCCCGGTGGGTCACTTTCCGAAGTGGGATCACTCGTATGAGTGATCTTTGCGACAGGAACGCACCGGAACCGTCCCGGTGGTATTTAGAATGGGTAATGAGTTATGCTAACGAACATGCCTGATGTGTCCCACGGTGACGAGAACGACGACGCCGTGAACTCCCTCCGCTCCGCCGTCATGCGGCTGGGCCGGCGCCTGAAGCACCAACGTGTCGACGAATCGCTGAGCCCCACCGAGATGTCCGTGCTGGGCACCCTCGCCCGCTGTGGCTCGGCCACCCCGGGTGAGCTGGCCCGCAAGGAGCACGTCCAGCCGCCGTCGATGACCCGCATCGTGGCGCTGCTCGAAGCGAAGGGGCTGGTCAGGCTCGAGCCGCATCCCGACGACCGTCGGCAGAAGGTGGTCAGCCAGACCGAAGAGGCCGAGGCGATGCTCGAAGAGAGCCGCCGCAAGCGCAATGTCTGGCTGACGTCCCTCGCCGAGGGCCTGGACGACGACGAGTGGGCGAAGCTGCGCGCTGCCGCCCCCGTACTGGAGAAGCTCGCCCACCTCTGATCCGCGCGCTACCAGGAGGCGAACCGACTTTGAGTACGGGATCCGGAGCAGACTCCGCCCCCGCACCGAAATCCACCCACGACAGCAGCACCGGCGGCGGTACGTTCTCGTCGCTGAAGATACGCAACTACCGGTTGTTCGCGACGGGCGCCGTCGTATCCAACACCGGTACGTGGATGTCCCGGGTCACCCAGGACTGGCTGGTCCTCAGCCTCACCGGTTCCTCTGCGGCGGTCGGCATCACGACGGCCCTGCAGTTCCTGCCGATGCTGCTCTTCGGCCTGTACGGCGGCGTCATAGCCGACCGCTATCCGAAGCGGCAGCTCCTGCTCTTCACCCAGGCCGCGATGGGCCTGCTCGGCCTCGCCCTCGCCGTCCTGACCCTCTCCGGACAGGTGCACGTCTGGCACGTCTACCTGATCGCCTTCCTGCTCGGCATGGTGACCGTCGTCGACAACCCGACGCGCCAGGCCTTCGTCTCCGAGATGGTCGGCCCCGACCAGCTGCGCAACGCGGTCAGCCTCAACTCGGCCAACTTCCAGTCCGCCCGCCTCGTCGGCCCCGCCGTCGCCGGTGTGCTGATCACCACGGTCGGCAGCGGCTGGGCCTTCATGCTGAACGGCCTGTCCTTCCTGGCCCCGCTCCTCGGCCTCCTCCTGATGCGCCAGAGCGAACTGCACAAGTCCGTCTCCGTCCCGCGTGCGAAGGGGCAGCTCAGAGAAGGACTGCGGTATGTGCGGGGCCGCCCCGAGCTGATCTGGCCGATCGTCCTCGTCGGCTTCATCGGCACCTTCGGCTTCAACTTCCCGATCTGGCTCACCGCCTTCGCGCATCACGTCTACGACGGCGGGGCCGGCCTGTACGCCGTCTTCAACATCCTGCTGGCGGCCGGCTCCCTGGCCGGCGCCCTCCTCGCCGCCCGCCGCCGCTCCTCGCGGCTGCGTCTGCTGATCCTCACGGCGATGGGCTTCGGCCTGCTGGAGGTCGCGGTGTCCTTCTCGCCGTCCGTCTGGCTCTTCGCGCTGCTGCTCGTGCCGATCGGCATGATCGGCCTGACCACCAACATCAGCGCGAACACCAGCGTCCAGATGGCGGCCGACCCGAAGATGCGCGGCCGGGTGATGAGCATCTACATGATGGTCTTCGTCGGCGGCACCCCCGTCGGCGGCCCGCTGCTGGGCTGGATCACCGACACCTACGGCGCCCGCATCGGCTTCGCCGCCGGCGGAGCGGTCTCCCTGCTCGCCGCGGGGGCCATCGGTCTGATCCTGACCCGGGTGGTGGGGGTCCGGCTCCGGCTGGACCTGCGCGGCGGGCGCCCGCACATGGAGTTCGTACCGAAGGAGCAGCTGGCGGCGGCCGTGTAGGGGTGACGGCCGGCCGTTGTACGGGAGACCCTGACCGGTGTACGGGAGACCTGACCGGGGGGCGCCGGCCGGGGCCTTCCCGTGTGCCGGGGCCCCGCGCGGGGGTCAGCCGCGCGGGAACTCCTCGGTCTTCAGAGTCAGGCCCACGGCGGTGTCCGTGAGGTCGATCTCCGTGCCGAAGGTGACGGTCAGCTGGGTGGTGTACTCCGCGTCCTTCGGCTCGGTGTAGACGTGACACCGGCCGGTGTACGGATCGGCGATCCGGTAGACGGGGACACCGGCGGCGGCGTAGGCGGCCTTCTTGGGGCCGTAGTCGTTCATGCCGGTCGACGGAGATCACCTCGGCGACGAATTTCACGTCCTGGTGATCCCAGTGACCCTTCGCGTCCAGGACGGCGCTCTCCGACATGGCCGTCACGTCACAGGCGAAGCCGTTGAGGTGCCCGGGAAAGTCGATGCGGACGTCGGACTTGATCCGTTTACGGGCGTACTTGATGCGAAGCTGTTCGACGACATCCAGGATGATCTCCCAGTGGGTGTCCCGTGTCGGTCTCTACGACGGTCATCGTGGCGCTCCTCCCCGCTGCCACGGGATGCGGCAGCCGCGCGGTACAACGATACGCACGGTGACCGGGTCGCGCCGCTGCGCGGTGGGAGACTCGGCCCATGAGACTGTTCGCCGCCGTACTCCCGCCCACCGGAGCCATCGAGGAACTGGACCGTGCCGTCGAGCGGGC
The DNA here is from genome assembly GCF_044454085.1 of Streptomyces sp. NPDC051569. Lineage (NCBI taxonomy): Bacteria > Bacillati > Actinomycetota > Actinomycetes > Kitasatosporales > Streptomycetaceae > Streptomyces > Streptomyces sp. NPDC051569. The sequence continues at coordinate 282,878 of NZ_JBITDJ010000006.1, read as the reverse complement.
GCGGGACATCCCCGGGGCCGACGACCTGCGGTGGACCGGGCCCGCCGGGTGGCACTTCACGCTCGCGTTCCTCGGGGAGGTCGAGGAACGGCTGCTGCCCGAGCTGACCGAGCGGCTGGAGCGGGCCGCGCACCGTACCGAGCCGTTCCCGCTGCGTGTCCACGGCGGCGGGCACTTCGGCGGCCGGGCGCTGTGGGCCGGCGCCGCCGGGGGCATCGACGAGCTGCGGCTCCTCGCCGAACGCGCGGGCGCCGCCGCGCGCCGGGCCGGGGTGTCGATGGAGGAGCACCACCGCTACCACCCCCACCTCACGCTCGCGCGCGGCGCCGAGGACACCGACCTGAGCCCGTACGCCGAGACGCTGGACGGTTTCGAGGGCATGTCGTGGGAGGTGGCCGAGCTGGTGCTCGTACGCAGCCGTCTGCCGGTGGACGGGGTGCCGGGGGAGCGGCCCCGGTACGAGACGGTTCTCCGCTGCCCGCTCGGGCGGGGCCGCCGGGACAACCCGGGCGCCGGTCCCGCCTCCCCGGGCGGTTAACCTCGACGTGTGGACCCCAAAACCCGTAACCGGATCATGGCCGGTGTGCTTGTCCTGATGTTCACGATCATCGCCGTGGCGGCCGTGGTCGGTCAGTAGCCCGACCACGGCCGCCCGTGCGCACCCGCACTCAGGCGGTCACCAGGCGAAGGCCTCCGGCGAGGGGCCCGGACCGGGGAAGATCTCGTCCAGCGAGGAGAGGACCTCCTCGGAGAGCTCCAGATCCACGGCGCGGATCGCGGACTCCAGCTGCTCCATGGTGCGCGGGCCGACGATCGGGCCCGTCACCCCCGGGCGGGTCAGCAGCCAGGCCAGCGCGGCCTCGCCCGGGTCGATGCCGTGCTTGTCGAGCAGGTCCTCGTACGACTGGATCTGCGCCCGGATCGTCGTGCTGGCGAGCCCGCTGCCCGAGCGGCCGTCGCTCGTGCGGGAGCCGCCGCCCTCGCGCTCCTTGCGGATCGCGCCGCCCAGCAGACCGCCGTTCAGCGGCGACCAGGGGATGACGCCGAGGCCGTACTCCTGCGCGGCCGGGATGATCTCCATCTCGGCCCGGCGCTCGGCCAGGTTGTACAGGCACTGCTCGCTGACCAGGCCGAGCGAGCCGCGCCGGTGGGCGGCCTCGTTGGCCTGGGCGATCTTCCAGCCGGCGAAGTTGGACGAGCCGGCGTAGAGGATCTTGCCCTGCTGGATCAGGGTCTCGACGGCCTGCCAGATCTCGTCGACCGGGGTGGCGCGGTCGATGTGGTGGAACTGGTAGAGATCGATGTGGTCGGTCTGCAGCCGCTTGAGGCTGGCGTCGACGGCGCGGCGGATGTTGAGGGCGGAGAGCTTGTCGTGGTTGGGCCACGCGTCGCCGTCCGCGGCCATGTTCCCGTACACCTTGGTGGCGAGAACGACCTTGTCCCGGCGGTCGCCGCCCTTGGCGAACCAGGTGCCGAGGATCTCCTCCGTGCGGCCCTTGTTCTCGCCCCAGCCGTAGACGTTGGCGGTGTCGAAAAAGTTGATGCCCGCGTCGAGCGCGGCATCCATGATCGTGTGACTGTCGGCCTCGTTGGTGAGAGGCCCGAAGTTCATCGTCCCGAGGACGAGTCGGCTGACCTTGAGTCCGGTGCGTCCGAGCTGCGTGTACTTCATGACTCCACAGCCAACGCGTTCGAGCGCACTCAAGGCAAGCCCGGGTCCGCCTTGTGGCCGTCAGCCGATAGCGCAAAATGCCCGTTGTGCGCAAGAGATCACTCCTGGACACAAAAGTGACGCTCTCTGTGGTTTCCAGCCAAGTTGTCGGGCGGAGCCGTGCGACTCCTTTCCGTGCTCATACGGTTCCGGTGTGTGACGGAGCGCGTCTCCGCGTTCCGCTTCCCATCAGGAGGTTCGCCTTGCTCACTCGACGTCATCTCGTCGCCGCCACCGCCGCCCTGGCGCTCGGGGCGGGCGGCATTCTCGCCGCCTCGCCCTCCACGGCCGCTGCCGCCGCCATCACCTGTGCCCCGCCCCGGCAGGTGACGGGCAGCGCGGGGCACAAGGGGGTGGCTCTCACCTGCGGCGGCGGCGCGTTCACGGGCTGGGTCGACTGCAAGAAGGGCGGCCTGATCTACACGCACTACGGGAACAGGGCCGTCTCCGGCGGCACATCGACCACCTGGTGCGATCTGCAGGGTGACCCGGTGGGCTGGGGCCTGGTCACCTCGTGAGCCGAGGCGCCCGAGGGGAGGCGCCCGAGCGAAGACGCGTGCGCGCGGGGGCCGGCGGTCGGCGGACCGCCGGCCCCCGCGCGCACGTCAGCCGGCGAACGCGTCGAGCGCCGCCCGCACCTCCCGGCGCTGGGCGGCACTGCCCTGGTGGCCCGCGTCCTCGACGACGACCAGCCGGGCGTCCGGCCAGACGCCCGCCAGCTCCCAGGCGGTGCCGAGCGGCCCGGCGAGGTCGAACCGGCCGTGGACCAGCACGGCGGGAATCCCCGCCAGCCGCCCCGCGTCACGCAGCAGCGCGCCTTCCGCCAGCCAGGCGCCGTGCGAGAAGTAGTGCGAGCAGATCCGGACGAGGGCCTGCCGGGCGGCGGGGGGACGGCCGCTGTACGGGGAGGGCGAGCCGTTCGATTCCTGGGAGAGTACGGCGTCCTCCCAGGCGCACCAGTCGGCCGTGGCCCGCTCCCGTACGGCGGGATCGGGACTTTCCATCAGCCGGGCGTAGGCCGCGACGAGATCACGGGCGCTCCCGGCGCCGCGCCCGCTTCCCCGCTCCTGCTCCGGGACGCCGTCACGGAAGCGGTCCCATGCCTCGGGGAAGATCCGCTCGACGCCCCCGTACAGCCAGTCGATCTCCGAGCGCCGGGTGGTCGTCACGCCGGCGATGACGATCTCCGAGACGCGCTCCGGGTGGCGCTCGGCGTACGCGAGGATCAGCGTCGAGCCCCAGGACCCGCCGTACAGCAGCCAGCGCTCGATGCCGAGGTGGGCGCGCAGCCGTTCCATGTCGGCGATCAGGTGGTCGGTGGTGTTGTGGCGCAGATCGGTGGCGGGGTCGGCGGCGTGCGGGGTGCTGCGGCCGCAGTTGCGCTGGTCGAAGAGGACGACGCGGTAGCGCTCGGGGTCGAAGAACCGCCGGCTGCCGGGCCCGCAGCCGGAACCGGGGCCGCCGTGGACGACGAGCGCGGGCTTGCCCCGCGGGTTACCGCAGACCTCCCAGTACACGAGATTGCCGTCCCCGACGTCGAGCATGCCGTGCTCGTACGGCTCGATGGGCGGGTGGAGCGGGTCCTGGTCCGTGGTCCGAGGGGGTGTCATCCGCCCGATCATGCCGGTCTGCCGTCGCCCTCGCCGAGATTGACGACCGGCAGCGGCCGACGCCGACTTCGGCCGTGAGGGCGGACAGGTCGCTTCTCTTGATCACGACATTGCCCGCCGGGCGTGCGGGGTGACGCCGGGCGGCGTGGGCGCGTGGGGTGGGAGGCTGTGCGCATGCGTTCGTTTCCGCGTCATCCTGGCTCGCGTCCTTCCGGTGCCGTCGCCGCCGCACTGCTGACCGTATCCGCGATCTCCGCGATGGCGTTCTCGCCCGTGGGCGTGGCCGTCGCGGCGGCCGACGACGGGACTCCTGACCGGAGCTTCACGATCGAGGACCCACGGATCACCGAGTCCAGCGGCCTGGCCGCCAGCCGCGTCCATCCCGGCGTGTACTGGACGCACAACGACAGCGACGACGGCCCGTACGTCTACGCGGTGGACTCCAGGACCGGCGAGACGGTCGCGACGATCACTCTGCGGGGCATAGGCGAGCCCCGGGATGTCGAGGCCATCTCCATAGGACCCGACGGGGACATCTACGTCGGCGACATCGGCGACAACCTCAACGGCACCTGGGACCACGTGTGGATCTACCGCTTCCCCGAGCCCGAGCAGCTCAAGGACGCGACGGTCCGGGCGACGCAGTTCACCGTGAAGTACGCGGACGGCCCGCGCAACGCCGAGGCGCTGATGGTCGACCCCGTGACCGGCCGGGTCTACATCGCCTCGAAGAACGAGGACGGCGGTGGGCTGTACGAGGGGCCGGCGCGGCTGACCTCGTCCGGGACGAACGTCTTCCGGCGGATCGGTGAGGTGCCGTGGGTGACGGACGGGGCGTTCTCGCCCGACGGCAAGGAGCTGGTGCTCCGCTCGTATTTCAGCGCGCGCGGCTATGTGTGGAAGAACGGCCGGCTGGGCGCGGACCACGCGGTGCACGCGCCGTTCCAGGGGCAGGCCGAGTCGGTGACGTACACGGCGGACGGCAGCGCGCTGATGTTCGGCTCGGAGGGCCGGGGCAGCGGGGTGGTCCGGGTCGAGTTGGACAGGAAGCCCGCCGCCGACGCGCCTGCGGGAAGCGGGAGTTCGGCGTCCCCGTCCGGTGGCGGTGCCGGTGCCTCCGGCGGCGGTGACCAGCGGGGGCACCTCACGCTCGGCGCGCTCGTCCTGATCGCGGGAGCCGCGGTGGTCTTCGGCTTCACGCGGCTGCGGCGCGGAGGCCGCGGCGCGTAGGGCGGTGCGGGTGCGGGTGCGGGTGCGGGTGCGGCGGTGCGCGTGGGGCGGGGGCCGGGAGTACGTGTGGGGGCAGGGCGGGGGCTCAGTGCGACGGGCCCCGGCGCGGTGTGCGCCGGGGCCCGAGGGCGTGACGGTCACGGGGTGACCGCGCGGGGGAGCCGTGTGCTCAGAGGTGCTCGATCACGTAGTCCACGCACGCCGTGAGGGCCGCGACGTCCGCCGGGTCGACGGCCGGGAACATCGCCACGCGCAGCTGGTTGCGGCCCAGCTTGCGGTAGGGCTCGGTGTCGACGATGCCGTTGGCGCGCAGCGCCTTGGCCACGGCCGTGGCGTCGATCTCGTCCGCGAAGTCGATCGTGCCGATGACCTGCGAGCGCTTCGCCGGGTCCACCACGAACGGGGTCGCGTACTTGGACGCCTCGGCCCACCCGTACAGCGTGCGCGACGAGGCGGCCGTGCGGCTGACCGACCAGTCCAGGCCGCCCTGGGAGTTGAGCCAGTTCAGCTGCTCGTTCAGCAGGAAGAGCGTGGCCAGCGCCGGGGTGTTGTACGTCTGGTTCTTCAGCGAGTTGTCGATCGCCGTCGGGAGCGAGAAGAATTCGGGGACGTGGCGGCCCGACCCGTGGACGCGCGCGGCACGCTCCAGCGCGGCCGGCGAGAAGACGCCGATCCACAGGCCGCCGTCTGCGGCGAAGGACTTCTGCGGGGCGAAGTAGTAGACGTCCGTCTCGGCGATGTCGACCGGCAGGCCGCCCGCGCCCGAGGTCGCGTCGACGAGTACGAGCGAGCCCTCGTCGGCGCCCGCGATCCGCTTCACCGGGGCCGCGACGCCCGTCGAGGTCTCGTTGTGCGTGAGGGCGTAGACGTCGACGCCCTCCTCGGCCTCGGGATCCGGGTGGGAGCCGGGGTCGGAGGCGATGACGGTCGGCTCGGCCAGCCACGGGGCGAGCTTCGCCGCCTTCGCGAACTTGGACGAGAACTCACCGAACGACAGGTGCTGCGACCTGTTCTCGATCAGCCCGTGGGTCGCGATGTCCCAGAAGGCGGTGGAGCCGCCGTTGCCCAGGATCACCTCGTAGCCCTCGGGAAGGTCGAAGAGGCTTCGTACTCCGTCGCGCACCGCGCCGACCAGGTTCTTGACCGGCGCCTGGCGGTGCGACGTGCCGAGGAGGGATGTGCCGGTGGCCGCCAGCGCGTCCACCGCCTCCGTCCGCACCTTGGAGGGCCCGGCGCCGAAACGGCCGTCGGCGGGCTTGATGTCAGCGGGAATCTCGATATCGGCCACGGGCCGGAGCGTAGTCCTTCCCGCCGCACCGTAGTCAACCGTGTCCGTCGGGTGAGACACCCGCCGCCGTCCGTGGTAGTGCCGGGAGGGGCAGCAGGCCCCCGCCGGCCCCCGCCGGCCCCCGCCGGCCCCCGCCGGCCCCTGGCGGTGCGCGGGGCCGGCGGGGCCGGTGCGGGGGTTGGGTGCGCGGGGCCGGGTGCGCGGTCCGGTGCGGGGGCCGGCGGGGCGGGACGGGGGCGATGACCCTCGGAGCCGTACAGGCTGGTCCGTACGCCGGGCAGCGTCCGCACGCCGGTCAGCCGCCCAGGCGCACCGGCAGTTCGTACAGGTCGTTCTGCGTCACCATCGGCTTGTTGCGCAGCTCCGTCGCCGGGACCGCCAGGTCCAGGTCCGGGAAGCGCGCGTACAGGGCGGGCAGCGCCACCCCCGCCTCCAGGCGGGACAGCGCCGCGCCCGGGCAGACGTGCGGGCCGTGGCCGAAGGAGAGGTGACGGGTCGGCGGGCGGGTGACGTCGAAGTCGCCGGCCGTCGGGCCGTGCTGCCGTTCGTCCCGGCCGATCGCGCCGAAGGACATGATCAGAGCTTCACCCTTGGGGAGGACACGGTCCCCCACCTCGATGTCCTCCGTGGCGAACCGGAACATCACGTGGGAGGTCGGGGTCGACCAGCGCAGCGTCTCCTCGATCACGTTCTCCCACGGCACCTCGCCCGCCAGTACGAGCGCGCGCTGCCCGGGATGGGTACTCAGGGCCACCACGGCGTTGACGATCAGGCTGATCGTCGTCTCGTGACCGGCCGTCATCATCAGCCGCAGCGTGCTGACGATCTCCCGGTCGGTGAGGCGGTCACCGTCCTCCGACGCCGCGATCAGGGCGCTGGTCAGGTCGTCGGCCGGCTGCGCCCGCTTGGACTCCAGGGTCCTGGTGAAGAGCCCCGCGAGCTCCGCGATCACCCCGGGGACCTCGGCCCGTGGCGTCTGCGTGGAGAAGAACTTGTCGTACAGCTCCTTCAGCCGGGGCAGGTCGGCCGGGTCCACGCCCATCAGCTCCCGGACCACGCTCATGGGCAGCGGATACGCGAACTCCACCTTGAGGTCCACCGGTTCGGACGGATCACGCCGGTCGAGCCGGTCGAGCAGGCCGGTCGTCAGCTCCTCGACGCGGTCCCGCAGCCGCTCCACCCGGCGCGGTGTCAGCGCCTGCGCGACCAGGGCGCGCAGCCGCCGGTGCTCCGCGCCGTCGGCGGTCAGCATCGAGGGCCCCGGGTTCGCCAGCCCGATCAGCGGCCAGTCGCCCGGTATCTCGCCGCGCCGCCACGCGTCCCAGACCGTGATGTCCTTCACCAGCCGGCCGTCGACCAGCAGCCGGCGGGCCTCGGCGTGGTGCGTGACCGCGTAACAGCGCACCCCGCCCGGCAGCTCCACCCGGGCGAGCGGTCCCGCGGCGCGCAGGGCGGCGCTCTCGCCGTCCAGGTCGGAGACGAACGGGTCGAGGACGATCCTGCCGCCCCCGGGCACGGCGGCCCCCGCCGCGTCCCCGGCCTGGTGTGTGTACGGGCAGGTCGTCGTCATCTCGATCCTCCGGACGAAGGTCCAACAGCGGGGGTGGGGGTGAAGACCACCGGCAGTTCCGACAGGCCGCGCAGCCAGGGGGACGGTCGCCGGGTGAGGCTCTCGGCCGGGACGGCGAGGTCGATGTCGGGGAGCCGGTCGAGCAGCACCTCGATGGCCGTACGGGCGATGACCTCGGCGATCTCCTGCGCCGGGAACGGGCAGCGGTGCTCGCCGTGCCCGAAGGAGAAGAAGGCGTTGTTGCCGCCGGTGAGCGAGGAGCCGTCGGTGCGGACCTGTGGGTCGTAGTTGGCGGCGGCGAGGCCGAGCAGGAGCAGGTCACCGGCCCGGATCTGGCGGTTGCCGAGGCGGGTGTCGCGGGCGGCCCAGCGGCCGGCGACGTTCTGGGTGGGGGTGTCTTCCCAGAGGACCTCGTTCATGGCCTCGGCGACACTGTGCCGGCCGCCGGACAGCGACGCGGCGAACCGGTCGTCGGTCAGCATCAGCCGCATCGTGTTGCCGATCCAGTCGGCGGTCGGCTGGTGGCCGGCCGTCAGCATCACCCGCAGGTCCTCGGCGATCTCCTGCTCGGTGAAGCCGCTCGTGTTGCCCACCATCCGGGAGGCGACGTCCTCGGCGGGCTCGGCGCGTCGCTCGGCCAGCAGCGCCTTCACCGACCCGGTGAGGTGGCGCTGGGCCGCCAGGGCGCGCTCACGGCCGTCGATCATGTCCTTGAGGTCGGTCGCCAGGCCGGGGCCCTGGTCGTCGGTGAAGCCGTAGATCTTCGCGAGGACGCGGACCGGGAGCTGCGTCGCGTACCGCGCGATGATGTCCGTACCGCCGTCGGTGCAGAAGCCGTCGATCAGCTCGTCGGCGTACCGCTCGGCGGTCCGCTTGAGCGCGAAGGGGTCGACCGCCTCCAGCGCGTCGCTGATCACGGTGGCGCGCTCGCGGTGACGCTCGCCGACGGTGTAGAGGATCGACGGCTGCTTGCGGCCGATCATCGGCAGCATCGGCCAGTCGGCGGGGATGTCGTCCCACTGGTTCCAGAGGTCGGAGTCGCGGCTGAAGAGCGCCGGGTCGCTGGTGACCTGGTGCAGTTCGCGGTAGCCGAGGATCAGCCACGCCGGGACGCCGCCGGGCAGGACGACGGGGGCGACGGCGCCGTGGTCGCGCCGCATCTCCCGGTAGAGCTTGGTGGGTTCGGCCTGGAAGAGGGGGCCGCTGAGCGGGACGGGCGCGGGGCCTTCGGCGCCCGGGGAGCCCGCGTGGGCGGGGCAGCCGGCCGGCGGTCCGGGCTGCTGTCCGGTGTGCTGTCCGCCGGGCTGTCCGCCGTGCCGATCGGTGTGCTGTTCGGTGGGCGTCGTCACGGTGCGGCCTCCGGGGGTGTGTCGCTCGTCGCGTCCGCCGCGCTCTTCGTAGCCATGGCGTGCAGGTGTTCGACCAGCGTGATCAGTACGTACTTGCTGGACGAGCGGTCCCGCGCGTCGCACTCCACCATCGGCACGTCCGGCGCCAGGTCGAGCGCCTCGCGGATCTGCTCCTCGGTGTGGACCGGGCCGCCGAAGTCGTTGCAGGCCACGATGAAGGGCGTGCCGTGGTGTTCCAGACGGTCGATGGCGTACCAGGAGTCGGCCAGCCGCCGGGTGTCGACGAGCACGACCGCGCCCAGCGTCCCCGAGAAGAGCCGGTCCCACAGGAACCAGAAACGTTCCTGCCCCGGGGCGCCGAACAGATACAGCACCGAGCGCGCGTCGAGCGAGATCCGGCCGAAGTCGAAGGCGACGGTGGTCGAGGTCTTCGTACGGATCCCGTCGAGATCGGCGAGTTCGTCGATGCCCTCGCCCGCGCTGGTCATCGTCTCCTCGGTGTTGAGGGGACGGATCTCACTGACGGAACGGACCATGGTGGTCTTGCCGACACCGAAGCCGCCGACGATGACGATCTTCAGACCGTTGTCGGCGGTGCCGGCGAGGGCCGACCGGTCGGTCGGCCGGTCAGAGGTTACGGAGTCCAACGAGCACCTGCTCCAGGATGTCGGGATCGGGAAGTCGGTCCGCCGCACGGGCCGTACGGGGATGGCGGGCGCTGATCCGGCCGGTGTCGAGCAGGTCGGCGAGCATGATCCGCACGATGCTGCCGGGCAGGCCGAGCCGGGCGGCGATCTCCACGACCGCCGTCGGCCCCTGGCACATGCGCAGGATCGCCACGTGCTCCGACTGCATGCCTGGACTCGGGTCGCACTCCGCGACCACCAGCGTGACCAGGTCGAACATGCCCGAATCGGACCGGCTGCGCCCTCCGGTGAGGGTGTACAGCCGGTCGGGGGAGTCATCCCGGCCGGGCCGGCTCATGCCTGAACGCCGCCTTGTCCCTGCGTGACCCGCGGGTCCGCCGAGTCCGCCGAGTCCTCCGGGGTGCTTCGCGGGGGCGAGCTGAGGTGTTCGCCGAGCTGCTCGACGAGTTCGCTCATGTTGTGGCCGATCAGGCCCACCTCGGCGTCCTCGGCGGCGACCACGGCGAGATGGGCACCGTCACCGGCCTCCACGATCAGCAGGAGGCCGCCGTAGAACTCGGTCATCGCGGACCGTACGCCGCCCTCGCCGTTGCCGAACTCGACGGACGCGCCGTGGGACAGGCTCTGGATACCGGCCGCGATGGCGGCGAGCTGGTCGGCCTGGTCGACGGAGAGCTCGGGGGTACGGCACAGCTTGAGGCCGTCCCGGGACAGGACGAGCGCGTGGCGGGCGCCGGGCGTGCGCTGGAGAAGCTTCTCCAGCAGCCAGTTGAGCTTCTCGTCGGTGGTGGTGCCGGTCATCGGGGATTGCCTTCCGGGTGCGTGGGGGTCGCCGGGCGCGTGGTGTTCGCCGGGTGCGGCGGGGTGGTTCGTACGGCCTTGCGGAAGCTGCTGAACCGGGCCGCCTGTTTGGCGGGGTCGGTCCTGGGCGCGGCTCCGGCCGTGGCTTCGGTGGCCGAATCGTCGGTGGTACCGCGTGACCGGCCCTCGCCGGTACGGAGCAGGGCGGCGGCGAGGGTGCGGCCACGGCGGCGCTTGGGGAGGCCGCTGTCGCCCAGGCCGGCCGCGTCGGCGGTCGTGGCGGCGATCGTGCCGCCGGCCGGTGCGGTGCCCGGCGCGTCGGCCGGTGCGGTGCCCGGTGCGGTGCCCGGCGCGTCGGCCGGTGCGGTGGCCGGTTCCGCGCCGAGGGCCGGGCCGCTGGTGGGTACGGGGCCGCTGGTGGGCACGGGGGCGACCGCCGTCCGGGCGACCGGTGCCGCCAGAAGGGCCTGTTCCGGGGCGGCTGCCTCGGACGGGGAGAGGGGCGCGGGCGCCGGCTGCTTCTTCCGGGTCCGTACGGTCCGTACGGACGGCGGCCCCAGCGACTCCGGACGCAGCCGCGTGATCAGCTCGTGCGGCAGCAGCATCAGCGCACCCGTGCCGCCCCGCGCCGACGGCCGGAAGGAGATCGTCAGCCCGTGCTTGCGCGCCAGCCGCCCGACCACCGCGAGACCGAGCCGGGTGCCGGACAGGCCGCTGAGGTCCGACTGATCGGCCGTGACGGCCCGTTCCGCACGGCGCAGTTGTACGTCGCTCATCACCAGCCCGCTGTCCTCGACGGTGATGACGATCCCGGACGGGACCTCCTCCACGTACACATGGACCTCGGCGGTCGGCGGCGAGAAGTTGGCGGCGTTGTCGAGCAGCTCGGCGAGGGCGTGCATGACCCCCTCGGCCGCGTGTCCGGCGATCGCCACCTCGCTCGTGGAGTGCAGCCGGATGCGCTGGTACCCGCTGATCCGGCCCATCGCGCCGCGCAGGATGGACTCCATCACGATGGGCTTGGCCCAGCGGCGTCCCGAACGCGCGCCGGTCAGTACGGCGATGGAGTCGGCGAGGCGGCCCGCCTGCGCGGTGCGGTGGTCGAGGTGCAGCAGATCACCGAGGACGGCCTCGTCCGTGTGCCGGTGCTCCATCTCGCGCAGGTCGGCCAGCATGCTCGTCGCGAGGGCCTGCATGCGTCCGGCGGCGTTGGCGCAGGCGGAGACGGCGGCGGCGCGGTCGGATTCGCTGCGGCCGGCCTGTTCGGCCGCGCGCCGGGCCTCGGCGACGGTGCGCCGGACGTCCGCCTCGGCGCGCTGGGCCTTGGCCGTGAGCTGCTCGGCGCGCGCCGCGAGCACGGCGTTGTGTTCACGGAGCTGCCGGCCGGTCGCCCGGCCGTGCGCGGCGGCGGTGACGGCGGCGGTCAGGAGCACGGCGGCCGCGCCCCCGCCCCAGGCCAGCGCGGTCCGTATCGCGTCGGGTGCGGCGGATACCGCCCACACGCACAGGAGGCCGCAGACGGCAGCCGATATCAGCAGGGCCGGTGCGGTCGACCGGAGTGCGGGGCGCAAATTCGGCTACCTCGGTGAGGGGGTGGGGGTGGGGGCTGCTGGTTGGCGCTCGGGGGTGCTGGGGCTGTGGGGGAAGGTGACGGCTGGATCTGTTTAATCCTGATCAAACGGTGGCCACTATAGGAGAACTGACGATCTGTTTGGGAGTTTCCTGTTTGAATTTCTTGTGTGCGCTGAGCGCGGCGGGTGGCGAAAAGCCGGGGCGGTGGTGGCCGCGGAGGCATCCTGGGTCTCATGGCTGAGCTCGGAACTCGGGAAGCACAAGGAACACCGGACACACGGGACGCACGGAAAACGCGCGATACGAAGGCACTCGCGCGGGCGCTGCGGAACGCCGTCCAGGGCGAGGTGGACTTCGGTGCCGCCGCGCGGGCGTTGACCACCATGGACGCGTCCAACTACCGGCGGGTGCCCGTCGGCGTCGTCGCGCCACGCGACGCGGCGGACGTTGCGGCGGCCCTGGCGGTGTGCCGGGAGCACGGGGTGCCGGTGGTGCCGCGCGGCGCCGGGACGTCGATCGCCGGGCAGGCCACCGGCGTCGGGGTAGTGCTCGATCTCACACGCCATCTGCGCTCGATCGTCGACATCGACGCGGACGCGCGCACGGCGGTGGTCCAGCCCGGAGTCGTCCTGGACGACCTGCGCGAGGCCGCACGGCCGTACGGCCTGACCTTCGGGCCCGATCCCTCCACCCACAGCCGGTGCACGCTCGGCGGCATGATCGGCAACAACGCCTGCGGATCGCACTCGGTGGCCTGGGGGACGACGGCCGACAACATCCGCGCGCTGTCCGTCACCACCTACGGCGGCGACGCCCTGCGCCTCGGCCGGGGCTGGGACGGCGCCCCGGCGGGGCTGCGTGAATTCGTCGACCGCAACCTCGCGACGCTGCGCACCGGCTTCCCGGCCGGCCTGCCGCGCCGGATCTCCGGATACGCCCTGGACGCGCTGCTCCCCGAGGCCGGCCCCGACCTGGCGCGCGCCTTCTGCGGCAGCGAGGGCACGCTCGGGATCGTCACGGAAGCGTCCGTACGACTGGTCGAGGCGCCCGCCGCCCGCGCCCTCGCGGTCCTCGGCTACCCCGACGAGAGCGCCGCCGCCGAGGCCGCGGCGGGGCTGCTGCCGTACGGGCCGCTGACCGTCGAGGGCATGGCCGAGGACCTCGTACGCGAGCGCCACCACCTGCCGCGCGGCGGCGCCTGGCTCTTCGTGGAGACCGGCGGCGCCACCGCGTCCGAGGCGCGCGCCCACGCCGAGCGGATCGTCCACGCCGCCGACGCCCTCGACGGCATGCTCGTCGACGATCCGGCCGAGCGGCGGGCGCTGTGGCGGGTGCGGGAGGACGCCTCCGGGACCGCGACCCGGATGCCCGACGGCAGCGAGGCGTGGCCCGGCTGGGAGGACTGCGCCGTGCCGCCCGCGCGGCTCGGGGCGTATCTGCGCGACTTCCGCGCCCTGCTGACCGAGCACGACCTGCGGGGCACGCCGTACGGGCACTTCGGGGACGGCTGCATCCATGTACGGATCGACTTCGACCTGCTGAGCGACGACGGCGTACGGCGCTTCCGGCGCTTCTCGCAGGAGACGGCCGAACTCGTCGTCGCGCACGGCGGCTCGCTCTCCGGGGAACACGGCGACGGGCTGGCGCGTGCGGAGCTGCTGCCGAAGATGTACGGAGATGAACTCGTCGCGCTCTTCGGCGAGTTCAAGGACCTCTGGGACCCGGCCGGCGGCCTGAACCCGGGCGTCCTGGCCCGCCCGGCGCGGCTCGACGAGAATCTGCGCTTCTCCGTACTGCCGCGCGAACCCGTCGAGGTCGCCTTCGCCTATCCCCAGGACGGACCGGCGGGAGGGGACTTCCCGGCGGCCGTACGGCGCTGTGTGGGCGTGGCGAAGTGCCGGGTGGCCGGGCCCGGTTCGGGGGAGGAGGTGATGTGTCCGTCCTTCCGCGCGACGGGTGAGGAACAGCACTCCACACGCGGGCGGGCCCGCCTCCTGCACGAAATGCTCGCGGGCGAGATCATCACGGACGGCTGGCGCTCCACGGAGGTGCGGGACGCGCTGGACCTCTGCCTGTCCTGCAAGGGCTGTCGCAGTGACTGCCCGGTGGGCGTCGACATGGCCACGTACAAGGCGGAATTCCTGCACCACCACTACGCGGGCCGCAGGCGCCCGGCCGCGCACTATTCGATGGGCCGGCTGCCGGTGTGGCTGCGGGCCGCCGCGCCCTTCGCGCGGACGCTCAACGCGGCGGCGCGGGTGCCGTTCCTCGCGGCGATCGCCAAGCGGCTGGGCGGCATCGCCCCGGAGCGCGCTCTTCCGCGACTGGCACCGGAGTCCTTCGGGCGGTGGCTGCGCCGCCGTGTCGGGGACAGGGCCGGGATCTTCTCGGAGACCCGTACGGCGGTCCTGTGGCCGGACACCTTCACGGAACACCTCTCGCCGTCGGTGGGACGGGCGGCGGTGGAGGTCATGGAGGCGGCCGGGATCGGCATCGTGCTGCCGCAGGGCGGGCCGGTGTGCTGCGGGCTGACGTACGTCTCCACCGGGCAGCTCGACCGGGCGCGTACCGTCATGCGCCGCACGCTGGACCGGATGGAGCCCCTCCTCGACCTGGGCCTGCCGGTCGTCGTCCTCGAACCGAGCTGCGCCGCCGCGCTCACCACCGACCTGCCCGAACTGCTCGCCGGCGACCCGCGCGCGGCCCGGCTGGCCGGTGCCGTACGCACCTTCGCGCAGGCCCTGGAGGAGATCGCCCCGGAGTGGCGGCCGCCCCGCCTGGACCGCCCGGTCGCCGGCCAGACCCACTGCCACCAGCACGCGGTCCTCGACGACGGGGCGGACCGCCGGCTGCGCGCCCGGGCGGGCCTGACGGGCGAGCTGAGCGGCGGCTGCTGCGGCCTGGCGGGCAACTTCGGCTTCGAACAGGGCCACTACGAGGTATCGGTGGCCTGCGCGGAGGACCAGCTGCTGCCGTCGGTCCGGGCGGCGGCCGACGGAACGGAGATCCTGGCGGACGGCTTCTCCTGCCGCACGCAGCTGGCAGAGCTGGGGGGATACCGGGCGCGGCACCTCGCGGAGGTGCTGGCGGAAGGACTCGCGGAAGGACTGCCTGAGGGACCGGCCGAGAGGCCGGGGGAGGGGCCGCTGGAGAGGCCGGGGGAGGGGCCGGAGGGGCCCGAGGCGGGGCCGGAGTCGTAGCGTGGGCGGGAGGCCGGGACCTGCCAGCGCAGTATCTTGTACCTCACGTTCATTGCATTAGACCGAAGGAGGTCTCCGGTGGAAGAGCCGCGTACCGTTGCCCCCGCTGCCGTCGTCTCACCGTCGGAGGCCACCGTGGGTACGGATGCCGGCACGCACACCGGCGCGGCCCGCTCCGGTGGCGCACCCGGCGGCAAGGCCCCGCGACGCGCCCTCGGCCCGGTCGCACTCGTCGTCTCCGGCGTGGTCTCCGTGCAGTTCGGGGCCGCCATCGCCGTCATGCTGATGCCGCGCACCGGAGCCCTCGGCGTGGTCTCGCTGCGCCTCACGCTCGCCGCGCTCGTCCTGCTCGTGGTCTGCCGGCCCCGCCTGCGCGGGCACTCGCGCGCCGACTGGGGGACGGTGCTCGCCTTCGGCGCCTCCCTGGCCACCATGAACGGCCTCTTCTACCAGGCGGTCGACCGCATTCCGCTGGGCGCGGCCGTCACCCTGGAATTCCTGGGCCCGCTCGCCCTCTCCGTGATCGTCTCCCGGCGGCTGGTCAACCTCCTGTGGGCCGGACTCGCCCTCGGTGGCGTCCTGCTCCTCGGCGGCGGCGGCTTCGACGAGCTGGACCCGGTGGGCGCGGCGTTCGCGCTCGGGGCGGGCGTCATGTGGGCGGCGTACATCATCTTCAGCGCGCGGACCGGGCGGCGCTTCCCGCAGGCGGACGGACTGGCGCTGGCGATGGCGGTCGGCGCGGTGATCGCCCTGCCCTTCGGCATCGTGGAGTCCGGATCGAAGCTGGTGGTGCCCTCCACGATCGGGCTGGGCCTGGCGGTGGCGGTGCTGTCGTCCGTCCTGCCGTACACCCTCGAACTGCTCGCCCTGCGGCGGCTGCCCGCCCCGACCTTCGCCATCCTCATGAGCCTGGAGCCGGCCATCGCGGCCGCCGCCGGATTCCTGGTGCTGCACCAGGAACTCTCCGCCACCGACGCGCTGGCGATCGCCCTGGTCATCGTGGCGAGCATGGGCGCGGTACGGACCCAGGTGGACAGGCGTCGCACGCGTGCACGGGCGGCCGGGGACGGGGTCGCCGGGGACAGGGGCGCCGGGGACAGGCGCGCCGGGACGGAGTGAGCGGGCGCGGCCGGCCCGCGCGGCGACCCGCCGCCGTGGGTACGGCCCGTCACCGCCCGCCACCGCCGCCCGCCACCGCCGCCCGTCCCGGCCGCCCGCCCGCCACCGCCGCCCGCGCGGCGCGGATCGCGCTTGTCGGCCGCGAGCCGATCCCGAACGACGTATTCCCTCCGTCCCTGGGTCTCCCCAAGTCGTACGGAAACGCGCGATTCTGGCTGTCCGCACGAACCGCCACGAAGCGCTTCGAAGGGATCGTCATGGTGTTCCGCAGCGATTACGCGGATGTCCCGGCCGTCGACCTGCCCATCCACGAGGCCGTTCTCGGCCGCGCCGCCGAGTTCGGCGACTCCGTCGCCCTCATCGACGGTACGCGGGGGACGAGCGTCACCTACGCCGAGCTCGACGTCTTCCACCGCCGCATCGCCGCCGCCCTCACCGACGCGGGCGTGCGCAAGGGAGACGTCCTCGCCCTGCACAGCCCGAACACCGTCGCGTACCCGGCCGTCTTCTTCGCCGCGACCCGCGCCGGGGCGTCCGTCACCACCAGCCACCCCCTCGCCACCTCCGAGGAGCTCGCCACCCAGCTGCGCGACGCCTCCGCCCGCTGGATCGTCACCGTCTCCGCCCTGCTCGACGTGGCCCGCCGGTCCGCCGAACTCGTGGGCGGCATCAAGGAGATATTCGTCTGCGACCGTGCCGAGGGACACCGCTCGATCCTGGACATGTCGCACTCGACGGCCCCGGAGCCGGACGTCGAGATCAGCCCCGGCGAGGACGTCGCGGCGCTGCCGTACTCCTCCGGCACCACCGGTGCCCCCAAGGGCGTCATGCTCACGCACCGCTCGATCGCCACCAATCTGGCGCAGCTCGAACCGGTCGTACCGATGGGCCCCGGCGACCGGATCCTGGCCGTCCTGCCGTTCTTCCACATCTACGGGCTGACCGCCCTGATGCACGCGCCCCTGCGCAGCGGCGCGACCGTCGTCGTGCTGCCGCGCTTCGACCTCGACCAGTTCCTCGGGGCGATCGAGAAGTACCGCGTCAACGGCCTGTACGTCGCACCGCCGATCGTCCTGGCGCTGGCCGGACATCCGTCCGTCGAGCGGTACGACCTGTCCTCGCTCGACTACGTACTCAGCGCCGCCGCCCCACTCGACGCCCGTCTCGCCAGAGCCTGTTCGGCCCGGCTGAACCTCCCGCCGGTCCTCCAGGCGTACGGCATGACGGAGCTGTCGCCCGGCACGCACGCCGTCCCGCTGTCCGCCGCCGCCCCGCCGCCCGGCACCGTCGGCAAGCTCCTGCCCGGCACCGAGATGCGCCTCGTCGCGCTCGACGACCCCGGCCGGGACGTGGCGCCCGGCGCCGAGGGGGAGATCCTGCTGCGCGGCCCGCAGGTCATGAAGGGGTACCTCGGCCGCCCCGACGCCACCGCCGACATGATCGACGCGGACGGCTGGGTGCGCACCGGCGATGTCGGCCGGGTCGACGCAGACGGCTGGCTCTTCGTCGTCGACCGCGTCAAGGAACTCATCAAGTACCGGGGCTTCCAGATCGCCCCGGCCGAACTGGAAGCCCTCCTCCTCAGCCACGAGTCCGTCGCGGACGCGGCGGTGATCGGCGTCCAGGACGCCGACGGCGACGAGGTGCCGAAGGCGTACATTGTCCGCCGGCCCGGCGCGCGGACACTGACCGAGGGCGACGTCATGGCCTTCGTCGCCGAACACGTCGCCCCGTACAAGAAGATCCGCCGGGTCGAGTTCGTCGGAGGCGTGCCCCGTGCGGCCTCCGGGAAGATCCTCAGACGTCAACTGCGGGACCGCGAGAGCGAGAAGGAGACCACGTGACGGAACGCGCGACCGAACACGGGACACCACACGCGAGGCTGGTCGCGACCTCGCACGAGCGGGGCGTCAGCACGCTGACCCTGGACTCACCGGGCAACCGCAACGCCCTCTCGGCACGGCTCGTCCGCTCGCTCGGCGAAGCTCTCGACGACTGCGCCAGGGACCCCGCCGTACGGGCCGTGGTGCTCACCCACACCGGCACGACCTTCAGCGCGGGCGCCGACCTCAAGGAGCCGGCGAACCCGTACACCTTCGTCGGTCTGATGCGGCGGATCGTCGAGCTGCCCAAGCCCGTCGTCGCCCGCGTCAGCGGCCATGTCCGGGCCGGCGGGCTGGGGCTGCTGGGCGCCTGCGACATCGCGATCGCCGACCGCACGTCGGACTTCGCGTTCACGGAGGTACGGATCGGAGTCGCCCCGGCCGTGATCTCGCTGCCGCTCCTGCCCCGGGTCGAACCGCGCGCGGCGGCCCGCTACTGCCTCACCGCCGAGCTGTTCGACGCGGACCGGGCGGCCGCCGCCGGACTGATCACCGAGGCCGCCGATGACGTGGACGCCGCGCTCGTCCCCGTACTGGACGGGCTGCGCCGGGCCTCACCGCAGGGACTCGCGGAATCCAAGAAGCTGCTCACGACCGGCGTGCTGGACGCCTTCGACCGGTACGCCGAGGAGCTGGTCCAGCGCTCCGCCTCGCTCTTCATCACGTCGGAGGCGCGCGAGGGCATCGCGGCGTTCCTCGAACGGCGCGACGCCGCATGGGTGCGGTGACCCCACCCGCGATGGGTGCGGTGATTCCGCCCGCGTGGGTGCGGTGACCCCGCCCCAGCCGGTGGTGCCACCGGCGGGACCCGCGAAGAGTCCCGCCGGTGGGGCGCCGCCGTGGTTACGCGCGCGTGGCGGTGGGGACGTTGGGGACGCACTGCGGCGGGCTCGGGTACGGGACGACCACGTGATAGCCGTCCTCGCACCATGCCTGCATCGGGTCGTGGTCGAAGGGCACGCCGTCGTACGTGCCGCTCTTGCAGAGGGCCTGGCCCGCGCTGTTGTACACGCCGCCCGGGTAACCCCCGCCCGCGTAACACTCGTCAATCGTCACCGTGGCCGGAACCGCGGACGCGGCGGTGGCGAGCGTCAGGGGGGCGAGGGCCAGGGTCGCGCCCAGAGCCACCGAAGCGAACAAATACTTACGCATAGTAATCCTTTGGTGAGCGATTATGGCCGTCCACGGCTTTCCATGGCCGTGCGCTCGCAAACGGTCACCCGGCGTCGACTACGCATATCCCTAGAACTTCGCCGGAGCTTCGCCCAGGCCTTCGCCGGGGACTCCTCGGGAACGCCCCGGGGCCGGCGCGGTTCGACCGACCGACCCGGCGTTCGTCCCCCGCCGGTGGCGCGGCGGGATGCTGCGGCAAGATGACCCCCGTGTCTCACGAGAACCCGGACCCCGCCGTCATGCGCACGCAGTACCGTTCCACGCCTCTGCTGGAGCCGGACCTCGCGCCGGCCCCCATGGAGCAGTTCGCGCGGTGGTTCGCCGACGTGAGCGCGGCCGACCTCCATGAGCCGAACGCGATGATCGTCTCGACGGCCACCCCCGACGGCCGGCCGTCGTCCCGCACGGTGCTGCTGAAGGCCTTCGACGAGCGGGGCTTCGTCTTCTTCACGAATTACACGTCCCGCAAGGGCCGCGAGATCGAGTCGAACGCGCACGTCTCGCTGCTCTTCCCCTGGCACCCGGTCGCCCGGCAGGTCATCGTCACGGGAACGGCGGCACGCGTCGGCCGCGACGAGACGGCCGCGTACTTCCGTACCCGCCCGCACGGCTCCCAGCTGGGCGCCTGGGCCAGTGACCAGTCCGCTCCGATCGCCTCCCGCGACGACCTGCTGACGCGGTACGACGAGCTGGCGGCGCGCTATCCGGACGGCGAGCAGGTCCCGGTGCCGCCGCACTGGGGCGGCTTCCGGGTCACGCCGGAGACGGCCGAATTCTGGCAGGGGCACGAGAACAGGCTGCACGACCGGCTGCGCTACGTACGCGAGGCGGGCCGGCGGGCGGCGGCGTCCGGCGGGGAAGGGCCCTGGCGGGTGGAGCGGCTCTGCCCGTGACCCCGGGGTCCCGCTGAGGGCTGAGGCCCGCGCGGCCCGCGACACCCCGCGACGCCCCGCGAACGCGGACGACCCGCAGGCCATGGTCCCTCCGGGGAGGGAGCCGGCCGGACATACCGGCGGCCTGCGGGTCGGGTGACTGCTGGGGATTTCGGCCGTGGCCGGCCGAGCACTACGAGAGTGCGACAACGAGCCTCAGCCCGCAGCCACCTCACTTGTCCGGATGGAATACATCTTCCGGATCACCTCCTTTCGGTGTGCTTTACACGCTAAACGCCCCCGGGGCCGCGCTCAAGGGAATTTCTCAGATATTGACGCGGCGGCCTCACGGGCACCCTGCGGGCATGGTGGGCGGCCCGTCTTGGGGGGAGAATTGAGGGACGTAACGATTTCGGGGAACCTTGTGTGTGCTGGGTCACGTTCCAGTTGAATGATCGTATGTGCATCAGCACAGGCGGAGAGGTCCTCCAGGGGGTGCCAGGATGACTGCTGCTCGGAGTGAGACCACCAACGCGCCCGGACCGGACAAGCCAGGAGCCGTGTCCGAGCCGGACGCCGTCACCGCGCCGGAGCGGGACGGGCCGGGGGCCGACCTGCTCGCGGCCCTGCTCGACGGCATGGACGCGGCGCTGTGCGCCTTCGACGCGGGCGGAGTGGTCACCCACTGGAACCGCGAGGCGGAGCGCGTGCTCGGCTGGAGCGCCGAGGAGGCCGTCGGGCGGCACGGATTCGCCGGATGGGCCGTGCGGACCGCCGACGCGGGCGAGGTCCAGGCGCGGCTGATGGCCGTGATGGACGCCCCCGGACGGCAGATCCACGAGTTCGCGCTGCTGCGCAAGGACGGCGGCAGGGTGCTCGTACGAACCCAGTCCGCCAGGGTGAGCGGGCCGGACGGCAAGCCCGCCGGGGTGTACTCCGCCTTCAGCGAGGTGCACGCGCAGATCGACCTGGAACGCTCCATCGCGCTCAGTGAGGCGCTCTTCGACGACGCCTCCTGGGGTGTCGTCCTCGTCGACGTCGATCTCCGGCCGACCGTGGTCAACACGCACGCGGCGAAGGCGCTGGGCCCCGGCCGCCCCTCGGTGCTCGGGCGGCCCCTCGGTGAGCTGCTGGGCCAGGGCGTCGAGGAGCTGGAGGCCGCGCTCCACCACGTGCTCGCGGAAGGCGCCCCGAGCACGTTCGCCGAGCAGTGGGTGGTGGTCCGTACGGCCGACGGCGAGCGGCGGCGCTGCTGGCGCAGCGGCTTCCTGCGGCTGGATTCCCCCCTGGCGGAGGAGCCGGTCCCGCTGGGTGTGGGGTGGATGTTCCAGGACGTGACGGAGACGAAGCTGGCCACGCAGGAGGCGGACCGGCTGCGGTTCCGCTCCAGTCAGCTGCACCGGGCCGGGCGGGCGGCGGCGGAGTGCGAGGACCCGATGGAGGCGGCGACGGTCTACCTGGACTTCGCGCTTGCGGGCTTCGCCGATCACGCGCTGATCGATCTGGTGGTGGAGGACCGGCCCGGTGGGCCCCCGGCGGGCCCGCACGCTCCGGTACGGCTGGTACGGGCGGTGGCCACGCCCTCGGGCGGCGAGTCCGGCCCGAGCATGCCGCAGGCCTCGGGCGGGATACCGGTGCCCTACATGGCGGGGCATCCCGCGCTCCAGGCGATGGACCGGATCGGCTCGGTGCGGGCCAGCGCGCCGTCCGGCTCGGCCCCGGCGCGCTCGCCCGCGCCCGGTGCCGTCCGGCCGGGCTCCGCTCAGGGCGGTGCCGCCATGTCCGGTGCGCATCCGGCCGGCGCCGGGGCCCACCCGGCCGGCGCCGGGGCCCACCCGGCCGGCACCGGCGCCCCCCGGCCCGCGCCCGCCGCCTCCGCCGTACCGTCCGCGACCTGGGCGGCCTCCCGTCAGTGGCCGCCGGACTCGGTGCACGCGCTGTGCACGGTGCTGCGCAGCCGGGGCCGCTCGCTGGGCGTGGTGACGTTCCTCCGGGCGGCGAGCCGGGCCCCGTTCGAACGGCCGGACGCGGTGTACGCGGAGGATGTGACGATCCGGATGGCGGGGTCCCTGGACCTCTCGCGGGTGCTGTCCGACTGACGGGCCGGGCGGGTACGGACCCGCCGGCCCGCGAGCACGGTCAGGGAGTTCCGGTGTCCGTCCCGCCCGTACGGGTGCCGCCCGTACGCGTCCCGCCCGTACGCGTCCCGCCCGTAGGCGCCACGGCCGTGGGGGCCGCAGCCGTACGGGCCGCGCCGGCCGGAGGTCGTAGCCTCACCGGTTCCGTCTCCGCGTCGTTGTGGCGCAGCGCCCAGCTCTCCAGGGCGATACGGCACGCGTGGTCGAGGTGGCGCAGCCCGGACAGGTCCAGCTCGATGGGGCGGTCCTTCGGCAGCTCCTCCAACTGCTCCATGGTCCGGGGCAGCCGCAGGAACGTGGCGTTGCCGGTGACGGACACGACCAGCCGCCCGCCGGTGAGCGCGCGTACGTCGACGTGCAGGTGCGAGATCTCCCAGGCCGTTTTGACCACGGCGAGCAGCAGCCCCAGGACGACCCCCTCGAAGAGGTTCGTGATCAGCACCGCCACCGCCGTGACGGCGAGGATCACCGACTCGCCCCGGTGCTCACGCCACAACGGGACCAGCTCCCGGAACGGCACCAGCTTGCAGCCCGCGTGGACCAGGACGCCCGCGAGCGCGGCCGCCGGAATGATCCCGATCGCGGCCGGCAGCAGCGCTGCGAACAGCAGCAGCCACAGGCCGTGCAGGATCCGGGAGAGCGAAGTCCGCGCCCCCGCCTGGACATTGGCCGAGCTCCGTACGATGACCGCGGTCATCGGGAGCGCGCCGAGCAGCCCGCAGACCGTGTTGCCCACGCCCTGCGCCACCAGTTCCTTGTTGTAGTCGGTGCGCGGCCCGTCATGCATACGGTCGACGGCGGCCGCGCTGAAGAGACTCTCCGCCGAGGCGATCAGGGTGAACGCGACCACGCTGCCGATCACGGCCAGGTCCGCCAGCCGCCCGAAGTCGCCGAGGCCGGGTGGCCGGACCGATTCCAGCAGTCCGCGCACCTCCACCGTGGCGACCGGCAGGTCCAGCAGGGCCACCGCCCCGGTGGCCAGCGCGACCGCCGCCAGCGGCCCCGGGACCGCGCGGACGCGGGCCGGCAGCCGGGGCCACAGCACCAGCACGGCCACGGTCCCGGCGCCGACGAGGAACGCGGTCGGTGTCGTACCGTCCGTGACGATTCCGCCGGCCAGCCGGGGCAGGCCGGCGATCTTGCCGGGGCCGCCGGCGGGCTGCGCGGTGTCCGCCAGGGCGTACACCTGGCCGAGGATCAGCACCAGGCCGATACCCGCCAGCATCCCCTGGACCACGGCGACCGGGGTCGCCCGGAACCAGCGGCCGAAACGGAGCGCGCCGAGGGCGAGTTGGAGCAGTCCGGAGACGAGGACGATGACGCCGAGCACGCCCGCGCCGAATTCCTTGACCGCTTCGTACACGAGCACGGTCAGGCCGGCGGCCGGGCCGCTGACCTGGAGTGAGCTACCGGGCAGGACACCCACGACGAGTCCGCCGACGATGCCGGTGACCAGGCCGAGTTCGGCGGGTACCCCGGAGGCGACCGCCACCCCCACGCAGAGGGGCAGGGCGACGAGGAAGACGACGAGGGACGCGAGTACGTCGCGCCGGAGGACCCGGGGGTCCCTCAGCAGGGAGAGCATGGGGGAGTTTCCTCGCTGTGCGGTCCGCGAGCGGACGACGGGCGGTAGCTGATCGATGCCGGGGTCGCCGTCACCGCGGTCCGCGACCCCCGCCGGGCCGTGCGGCGTCGGGGCGCGGCATGGCACGCGGCCGAGCGGGTGTGGTCCCCGGGTGCGGGGCGCGGTGTGGTCGGGCCCGTCACTTTGCCGGACTGTGACCATCCCGGAAAAGATCGGATTTTCGCCAACTGTCCGATTGGTGACGCAAAGTGGTGGCTTCGGTACGCGTGTACGAATAAAGGCCCCGGGGTGCTGTCCCGGGGCCCTCAGTGATCACTCGCGTACCGGAGCCGTCGCGCGACGGCGACGGCGTGCCTACGTCAGTGGCAGTAGAAGATCCGGTCGCGGTACTCGCTCATCACGCGACGGTTCCACTCGGGACCGCCCTCCACGTTGCCCGACCGCAGCAGCGGGGGCTCGATCCCGCGCTCGGCGAGTTCCCCGGCGGCGGCAGCCGTCATCGCCTGCATCAGGGCGCTGGTGACGACCGTGGAGGCGGGGCCGAACGGCGCCTCGACGCCCTCGGCCGTCAGCTCCGCGTCGCCGATGGCGATCCCGTTGTCGAGGACGATGTCGCAGTGGTCCTTGAGGAACGTCCCCGTGTGGTGCCGGGACGTGGTCCGCGTCGCGTACTCCACGGACGTCACGCCGATGACCTTCAGGCCCCGCGCCCGCGCGGCCATCGCCATCTCGACGGGCAGCGCGTTGCGCCCGGAGAGCGAGATGATCACCAGCAGGTCCCCCTCGGCGGCGGGACTGGAGTCGAGCACGACGCTCGCCAGGCCGTCGACCCGCTCCAGGGCGGAGCCGAGGGTGGCCGGCATGACATCGACGCCCACCGTCCCGGGCACGGCGAGCAGGTTCATCAGCGCGAGACCGCCCGCCCGGTAGACGACGTCCTGCGCGGCGAGCGAGGAGTGTCCGGCGCCGAAGGCGAAGAGCCGGCCGCCGCCGGTGACGGTGTCGGCGATCGCCCTGCCGGCCGCGGCGATGTTCGCGGACTCCTCGTCCCGTGCGCGCCGCAGCAGGCCGATCGCGGCATCGAAGAACTGACCGGCCAGCTTGCTCTCGCTCTTCGCGCTCATCGAGGAGGCCCTTCCGGGGAGTGAGGAATGTCGGCGCCGCGGATCACGTTGAGGTCTGGACCATTGCCCTGTCAAGGCAACTACGCGACACCGGTACGGTCCCAGCCGCTTCGCCTCCCTCCCGCGAGGCACGGTTGTCAGGGGGATGCGTCAGAATTGGGTCAGGGCCAGCGCACACGATTTATCGAGGGGCACGAATGTCCGGACTGATCGACACGACGGAGATGTATCTCCGTACCATCCTCGAACTCGAAGAAGAAGGCGTGGTCCCGATGCGCGCCCGGATCGCGGAGCGGCTCGACCAGAGCGGACCCACGGTCAGCCAGACGGTGGCGCGCATGGAGCGCGACGGTCTGGTGCAGGTCGCGGGCGACCGGCATCTGGACCTGACGGACGAGGGGCGCCGGCTGGCGACCCGCGTCATGCGCAAGCACCGGCTGGCCGAGTGCCTCCTGGTCGACGTGATCGGCCTGGAGTGGGAGCAGGTGCACGCGGAGGCGTGCCGCTGGGAGCACGTGATGAGCGAGGCGGTGGAGCGGCGGGTGCTGGAGCTGCTGCGCCACCC
This sequence comes from Streptomyces sp. NPDC051569, assembly GCF_044454085.1. Taxonomy (NCBI): domain Bacteria; kingdom Bacillati; phylum Actinomycetota; class Actinomycetes; order Kitasatosporales; family Streptomycetaceae; genus Streptomyces; species Streptomyces sp. NPDC051569. Next base: position 257,441 of record NZ_JBITDJ010000006.1, on the reverse strand, counting down.
GACGGAGTCGCCGTACGGAAACCCGATCCCGGGCCTGGACGAGCTGGGGGAGAAGGCGGAGGCCGACCCGTTCCTCGACGCGGGCATGGTGAGCCTGGCGGAGCTGGATCCCGGCGCCGACGGCAAGACCGTGGTGGTGCGGCGGATCGGTGAGCCGATCCAGACCGACGCCCAGCTCATGTACACGCTGCGCAGGGCGGGCGTGCAGCCCGGCTCCGTGGTGAGTGTGACGGAGTCCCCCGGCGGGGTACTGGTCGGGAGCAGCGGCGAGGCGGCGGAGCTGGGGGCCGAGGTGGCCTCGCACGTCTTCGTGGCCAAGCCCTGAGGGAAGCCGAAGCACTCGGAACGCCGGGTACTCGGAACGCCGGGTACTCGGAACGCCGGGTACTCGCAACGCCGGGTACTCGCAACGCCGGGTACTCGCAACGCCGGGTACTCGCAACGCCGGGTACTCGGGCGCGGAGGACACCGGGCGCCGGGGACGGGCTGAGAGCGCCGGGCACGGGGGGACGCCGGGCAGTCGGGCGGAACCCCGCAGGCCGGGACGTTCGGCACCGGGGTCCGCGCGGATCCGGCGGAGCCCGTGCCCACGGCGGGCATGCGAGGGGTGTTCGAGGTGGCCGCGAGGCGTAGGCGCGGCCACCGGGGGAATCCGCTTTTCAGCCGACATGGTCACGACGGGGAGGGGCAGGGTCATGCGTGTGGACGGGCGTGGACACGGTGCGTGGTCCGGTGATCACGCCTCGCGATGTCACGGTGGCTCTCTTCCGGCGCCGGTGAACGGGGACGGCTCCGGTGCCTCGTGGCACCGGAGCCGGTCCTCCCCCGCGCTGACCCGGAGCCCCGAGCTCCCAGGGTCGTCCCCCTCGGACCCTCATCCCCGAGCGGCCCGCCTCCCGGAGCAAATCTCCCCTCGGCCGCCGGTGGCAATCCTTGAGCGTGGTCACTCGAAAGAGCGGTGTTGTGCGCCAGAACCAGGTTTTCGAATAGGAGTTCGATAGTCTGGCGTGGCCGGCCGTACCGGAATCGGGCCGCGGCTGAACAGGACTCGACCGCTCAGGACCCCAGACCGAAGGGTGCCGGGACATGGTGCAGCGCATCGACGTGACCGCGGCGGACGGTGTACGCCTCGCCGCCTGGGAGTTCGCCGACCCGTCGAAGGGGCGCGGGGAGCCGGAGCGGACGTCCGGCGTCCTCCTGCTCCACGGACTCATGGGCAGGGCCTCGCACTGGACCTCCACAGCGCGCTGGCTGGCCGAGCGGCACCGGACGGTCGCGCTCGACCAGCGAGGCCATGGCCGCAGCGACAAGCCCGCGGACGGGCCGTTCACACGCGAGGCGTACGTGGCCGACGCGGAGGCCGTGATCGAGAAGCTCGGGCTGGCGCCGGTGACGCTCGTCGGCCACTCGATGGGCGCGCTCACCGCGTGGCAGGTCGCGGCGAAGCGCCCCGACCTGGTCCGGGCGCTGATCATCTGCGACATGCGGGCCTCCGCGCTGGGGGCGGCGTCCCAGCGGGAATGGGAGGACTGGTTCCGGGCGTGGCCCGCCCCGTTCGCGACCCTCGCCGACGTACGGAAGTGGTTCGGCGAGGAGGACCCCTGGGTGGAGCGGCCCACGCCGGCGCGCGGGGAGTTCTTCGCCGAGGTGATGGCGGAGCGCCCGGACGGCTGGCGCCCGGTCTTCTCGCGCCGCCAGATGCTCACGTCCCGGGAGACCTGGGTCCACGACGCCCACTGGGAGGAACTGGCCCAGGTCCAGTGCCCCACCCTGGTCGTCCGGGGGCTCGACGGCGAGCTGGGCCGCGCGGAGGCCCAGGAAATGGTCCGCGTCCTCCCGCGCGGTCAGTACGCGGAGGTGACGGACGCGGGCCATCTGGTCCACTACGACCGGCCGGACGCCTGGAGAGCGGCGATCGAACCCTTCCTGAACGGTGTCCTGACGCCCTGACGCCCTGACGCCCTGACGCCCTGACGCCCTGACGTCCTGCTCGGCGTCACCGGCCCGCCGCCCCCGTTCAGCCCTTGCTGACCGCTGCCAGGATCTCCGGCAGGCGGGCCGCCGTCCGTGGGGCCGCCAGGCGCAGGCCGCCCGCCGTGAGCAGGGTGCCGTACGCCGCGCCCAGGGGAAGCAGGAGCCAGGACCACCTGTCCGCGCCGCCCGCGAAGTGCAGCCAGAGCGTCAGCCCGAGCACGGGCGCGCAGAGCGCGGCGGCCGCCACCATGCCGCCGAAGATGGCGATCACGGCGAGGCCGGTCTGCCCCGGGGCCACGTTCTTGGAGCTGCCCTGCGGGATCGAGTACGGGTAGGTCGCCGACGCCACGGCCCCCGTCGCCAGCATCGCGCCGAGCAGCGCGAAGGACAGGCCGAGCGCTTCCGGCAGGGCCCGCCAGTCGTTCAGCAGGGCGCCCGTGATCACCGTGACGAGCGTCGAGTACGGCAGGGTGATCACCAGCAGGGCCACCACCCGCGCGCGGAGTTCGACGTAGGCGTCCCGCTTCGAGGAGATGGTCATGGCCACCATCCAGAAGGCCGAGCTGTCCTGGCCGAACTGGTTGTACATCTGCACGCCGAGCATCCCGGCCGCGAAGCACGCGAAGTAGATCGTGCCGTGGCCCTGCACCGCGTTGATCACCGGCAGGATCAGCCCGACGGCCAGCGACGCGGCCCACGCGGCCTTCGTCTTCGGGTCGCGCCACACGTAGAGCAGGCTGCGCCGTATCGCCGCGCCGGAACGCCCTTCCGGCAGCAGCCGGCCCAGTCCGGGCCGCCCCTCCGACGCGTCGCGGGACGGTCCGGCCGCCGCCAGCGTCGAACCGTCCGGGACCGTCATCAGCTTCACCAGCGAGCGCTGCCAGCCGTACAGCAGCGCCGCCAGCGCCGCCACGGACAGCAGCAGTTGGAGGACGGCCCGGGCGTACGCGCCCTCGCTCGCCGAGTCCACCGCGCCGATCGCCGACGCGGGCGGCAGCCACCGTACGATCCGGGCCGCCGGGTCGAGCGCCGCGAGGCCGCCCGCCTGACTGATCCGCTGCACGGCGAAGTTGACCCCCTGGAAGCCCACGGCGATCAGCAGACCGCTCAGGACGGCCAGGTCGCGGCCCCTGCGGGAGGTCAGCAGCCGGACGTTGGCCGTCGCGACGGCGCGCGCCAGAGCCACGCACACCAGCACGGCCAGCGGCGCGCCCACGACCGCCACGACGACCGCCGCCGCGCCGTGCGCGGTCGCCACCGTCGAACCGACCAGCAGGCAGACCGTGAACACCGGCCCGATCCCGACCAGCGACGCCGCGAGCAGCGCGCCGATCAGCGGGCGCGGGCGCAGCGGCAGCATCACCAGCCGGGTGGGGTCCAGCGTCTCGTCGCCGCTGGGGAAGAAGAGCGGCATCACGGCCCAGCCCAGGGCGAGTACGGCGGTGATCAGTACGACCAGGGTGTCCGCGTGAGCGTGTCCGCGCAGCAGGACCAGACCGGCGAACTGGCCCACCGTGAAGAGCAGCGTGAGGACCGCGGTCGTGACGTACGCGGCCGTCCGGCCGGACGACTGCCGGAGCCCGTTGCGCAGCAGCGACAGCTTCAGGCGTACGAAGACGGGCGCGAGCGAGGCGAAGGTGAGGGTGGGGGCCCCGGCCCCGGCGGCCGCGACGGGGAGCGGGGCGGTGAACGCGAGGCCGCCGTGCTCCGGGTCGCCGGGTGCCGGATCGCCGGGCGCCGGGGCGGTTGTCGCGGCCGGGTTCGGCGCCGCGTCCGCGCTCTCGCTCATCGGGCGCCGCCCAGCCAGTCCAGGGACTCGCCGGTGTCGCGCCCCTGCGCGCCGACCAGTTCCAGGAAGGCGCTCTGCAGGGACGGCGCGTCGCCGCGTACCTCCGCGAGGGTGCCCTGCGCGCGGATACGGCCCGCCGCCATCACCGCGACCCAGTCGCAGAGCGACTCGACCAGCTCCATCACGTGGCTGGAGAAGACGACGGTCGCGCCCGAGGCGGTGTAGCGCTCCAGGACGCCGCGGATGGTCTGCGCCGAGACCGGGTCGACGCCCTCGAACGGCTCGTCCAGGAAGAGGACTTGCGGATTGTGGAGCAGTGCCGCCGCCAGGCCGATCTTCTTGCGCATGCCGGTCGAGTAGTCGACGACGAGTTTGTGCTGGGCACCCGCCAGGTCCAGTACGTCCAGGAGCTGGGTGGCCCGCTTGTCGACCTCGGCGCCGGGCAGCCCACGCAACCGCCCGTTGTAGCCGAGGAGTTCACGTCCGGAGAGTCGTTCGAAGAGCCGGAGTCCTTCCGGCAGGACACCGATCCGCGCCTTGACCTCGACCGGATCCCGCCAGACGTCGTGCCCGGCGACCTCGACGCGGCCCTGGTCGGGGCGGAGCAGGCCGGTCACCATGGACAGGGTCGTGGTCTTGCCCGCGCCGTTCGGTCCGACCAGCCCGATGAACTGGCCCGCCGGCAGTTCGAGATCGATCCCGGCGACGGCGACCTGCTCGCCGAAGCGCTTCCACAGTCCTTCGACGCGAACCGCGGGCGGTGCCGCCGACGCCCCGCCCGCCCCTATGTGGTCCCGTGCCTGTTCCGGCATCCCGTATCGCCTTTCGGAGTCCCGTATCCACACCGCGTATCTACGGGGGCCCACCCTATGTACGCCGTTCCCGTTCCGCGACGGCCTCCTGCCCGCACGCGTACACCAGCGGGCACATCAGCTCCTCCGCGTCCGGCAGCCAGCGGTTCGCCGGGGTGGGCTGCCGGGCCCACTGCACGGCGCCGCCGCGGCCGATCCGGGTCGGCGGGGCGGCCACGTAGTGACCTTCGCCGCGCGCGACGAGATCGATCGACGACGGCGACCAGCCCACGTTCCGTACGAGATCGTCCGCCCGGACCGCCCCGCCCGGCAGGACGAAGAACAGCATCCGCCGGTCCGGGGTGCGGGTGACCGGGCCGAGCGTCAGGTTCATCCGCTCCATCCGGGCCAGCGCCAGGAAGCCCGCCGACTCCGGTACGTCGAGCGCGTCGAAGGTGCGTCCCGTGGGGAGCAGGATCGACGCCCTGGGCTGCTTCGACCACAGCCGCCGTGCCGCCGCGCCGCTGCCCGTGGCCTGCGTCGCCCAGTCGGGCCTGGTCGGATGGGCCCCCGGTGAGGGGCAGTCCGGCCGGCCGCAGGAGCAGTTCTCCTCGCCCTCCGCCGCCTCCAGCCAGGTGCCGGGGAACACGTCCCAGTGCCGCTCTTCCGCATACCGCACCGCGCACTCCGGCAGCGGCTCGGCCCGCCGCTGGGGCTTTCGCGCGGCGTCCGTCACTCCGATGGTCTCTTCCACGAACAGCACAACTCCCGCCGCCACCGCCGGTTACGCCCCGGGTGGCGCTCAATGGCGCCCGCCGCCCGGAGTTGTCCGGGGCGGTGCCACTCGATCCCGCGTGCGCCCGCATGCGGGGCGCATGGATGCACGGGCGGGGGCGCGCGGCACGGGGCGCGGCGGTTACCGGGTGGCCGGGCCCGGGGGTCCGTCACCATGTGAACGGCGCAGGGTCCGATCCGGCTGTGCCTTCGGATGTTTCCCGACGATCCTCGAATATTTCCGTTATCGCCGAACATGTGCATTCTTCGCATATTTGCCGGGCAGGGATCACCGAGCTGATCACTGCGGCTACAGGGGGTATCCATTGGCAGCCAGGCCACTCGTCGCGCGCCAGCCGAACGAACGGCTCCAGGCGCTCATCCAGGAAGCGGGGTGTTCCAACGCGGGACTCGCGCGACGGGTCAACATGGTGGGGGCGGAGCGCGGGCTCGACCTGCGTTATGACAAGACATCGGTGGCGCGCTGGCTGCGCGGGCAGCAGCCGCGCGGCCGGGCCCCGGGCATCATCGCCGAGGCCCTGGGCCGCAAACTCGGTCGTACGGTCACGATCGACGAGATCGGTATGTCCCAGGGCAAGAGTCTGGCCTCGGGGGTCGGCCTCCAGTTCGCGCCGACGGTCCTCGGCGCGATAGAGCAGGTCTGCGAGCTGTGGCGCAGCGATGTCGGCCGGCGTGACTTCCTGTCCGGCGCCGCGGTGGCCTCCTCGGCGCTCGTGGAGCCCAGCAGGGACTGGCTGATCACGGGAGCCGACGCGGTGGTCGCGCGGAACACCGGTGCGCGGGTGGGCGATTCCGACGTCGAGGCGGTACGGGCCATGACGCGGGCGCTCATCGATCTGGACCACCGCTTCGGCAGCGGCCATGTCCGTCCGGTCGTCGTCCACTACCTCAACAGCGTGGTGTCCGGCCTGCTGTCGGGGTCGTACCGGGAATCGGTCGGGCGGGACCTCTTCGCCGCCGTGTCCCGGCTGACCGAGCTGGCCGGCTACATGGCGATCGACACCGGCCAGCCCGGGCTCGCCCAGCGCTACTACATCCAGGCACTGCGGCTGGCCCAGGCGGCGGGGGACCGTGGTTACGGCGGGTATGTGCTGGCCGCGTCCATGAGTCATCTGGCGGCGCAGCTCGGCAATCCCCGGGAGATCGCCCAGTTGGCGCGGGCGGCGCAGGAGGGGGCGCGCGGGCACGTGCCGCCGCGCGCGCAGGCCATGTTCCTCGCCGCCGAGGCGCGGGGCCACGCGCTGCTCGGCGACGCGCACACGTGCGAGGCGGCGGTGGGCCGGGCGGTCACCGCGCTGGAGCAGGCGGGTGACAGCCCGGGCGACGACCCGGACTGGATCGCGCATTTCGACCACGCCTATCTCGCCGACGAGTTGGCGCACTGCTACCGCGATCTCGGCCGGCCGGAGGAGGCGGCCCGGCATGCCACGGCCTCCCTGGAGGGCCATCCCGAGTCCCGGGCCCGGCGGCGGGCGATCGGCCTCGTCCTGCTGGCCACCGCCCAGGTCCAGCGGCGCGAGGTGGAGCAGGCGTGCCATACCGGCACGCGCGCGGTGGAGTTGCTGGGGACGTTGCGCTCCAGCCGGGGCGCGGAGTATCTGGACGATCTCCAGCAGCGGCTCGATCCGTACAGCACGGAACCGGCGGTGCGGGAATTCAGCGCGCGGCTGGAGATCCAGGCGGCCTGAGGGGTGCGCGAAGGGGGGTTTCCGGACGGCGGGCGGAGGTTTTTCCGGGGCGCGGGTGAGGGCTCCGTGAGGACGCCGTGGGGGCGTCGTGGCGACCGGGGCGGTCCGGACCCCGGCCGGTGGGACGGCGGACGGGCGTACGGGGACCGAAGAGGCGAAGTCAGCTCCTGTAACAGCGTTGTGAGGGAGCGTGGTGTTACTGGATCACCGCGCGTGGCAGAGGCCGCGATTCACCCGGTAGCGTGAACCGATGATTCCGTAGATCCACAGGTTCCAGACGTAGGAGTCCCGGTGACGCACAGCGGACAAGGGGATGAGCCGCAGCACCCCGCCGCTCGGCCCGCGCACGAAGGCGTCGTGCTGCCCGGCGACGGCAGCGAGCCCTGGATCCCCGGCACGGCCGCGGACCAGGGCCCGCCGGCGGGCGGGCAGCCGTGGGGGCAGCCGTGGGGCCCGCAGGGCGGCCACCACGAGCAGTCCGGGTACGGCGGGGCGCCCGGCGCCGCACCGGGGTCCTACGGGTCCCAGGAGCCTGGGCAGGCGTACGGCCTGCCCGCGGGCGACGCGTACGGCGGCGGACTCCCGCAGGCGCATGAGCCGTTCCGGCACGGCCAGCAGTTCACCTATGAGCAGCAGGGGCAGCCGGGTCAGTACGCCCCCCACACGCAGCCGCACGCACAGCCGCTTCCGCCGGCGGCGGACACGCCCGCGCCGGGCGGGGCGGACGCCACGCGGTATCTGCCGCCCGTGCCCGCCCTGGGGGACGCGGACGCCACGCAGTTCATCGCACCGATCCCGAGCGGGCCCGGCCAGGGGCAGGGGTACGGACACGGCCCGGGGCCCGGCATGCTGCCGCCCGAGAGCTCCACGGACGCCACCCAGTTCCTGGCACCGGTCCCGCCGGCCCCGCACGGTTCGGACGCGGACGCCACGCAGTACATCGCGCCCGTCCCCGCGGGTGCCCCGTACGACGTACGCCCGGGCGAACCGGGCGAACGGCAGCCGCCCGCCGAGTTCGACAACCTCTTCCGTACGGACGGCCCCACCGGCGGACCGGCGCGGATCCCGGACTCGACGCAGCAGCTTCCCGCCTTCGACCAGGGACAGGGCCAGGGCCAGGGCCAGGGCCAGGGGCCGGGGCGCGGCCAGGCGCACGGCCCGGGCCACGCCTCCCAGCCGTACGGCCACCGGCAGCCCGCCGGTCCCGCTCCCGCGCCGTACGCGCCGCAGCAGCGCGGCTCGTACGACCCGCCCGGGCGCGGCCCACAGGACCCCCAGGACCCCCGGGGGCGCGGCGGCGACCGGCGCAGGTCGCGGGTGCCGGTCATCGCGGCCGTCGTCGTCGGCTGCGCCGTCCTCGGCCTGGGCGCGGGCGCGCTCATGAGCGGCGGTGACGACAGCGCGTCGCGGGACGACGGCAAGGCGGTGGCTTCGGCGGGTCCGGCCACCACCGAGCCCGCCGGGGAGAGCGCCGCCGACCCGGCGAAGTCACAGGCGGAGGCGCTCGACAAGCTGCTCGCGGACAGCAACAACAGCCGCGCGGCGGTGATCCGCTCGGTCGCCGACATCAAGTCCTGCCACAACCTGGACCAGGCGGCGAGCGATCTGAACGACGCCGCCGCGCAGCGCCGGGCGCTGGTGACCAGCCTCAAGGGCCTGACGCTCGACCAGCTGCCCGGCCACGGCGAGCTGGCGTCCGCCCTCACCGAGGCCTGGCAGGCGTCCGCCTCGGCGGACGACCACTACGCGCGGTGGGCCGACCAGGCCAAGGGCAAGAAGGGCTGCAAGCACGGCCAGGCGCGCAGGACACCGGAGACCGGCGAGGGCGACCGGGCGAGCGGCGAGGCCACGGCGGCGAAGAAGAAGGCTTCCGGGCTCTGGAACGGCATCGCGGCGAAGTACGGCCTGACCGCGCGGGACGCGACGCAGTTGTAGCCGTCACGGGCCCCCGACCGGGCCGTACGGACAGGCCCGGGACCGCGATGCGGGACCGGGCCTGTGCCGTGCACGCGGACGTCCCGCGCCTGGACATCCGCGCGCGGGCGGGACGCGTGGGCGGGCGGGGCGTGCGGGCGGGACGTGTGCGGGGTGGGACGTGTGCGGGCGGGGCGTGCGGGCGGGACGTGTGCGGGCGGGGGTCAGGACTGGGCCGACGCGCTCGCCAGGGTGTCGCCGAGGTCCACGAACCCCTTCTTCTGGGCCACCAGCCGCCCTTCGCGCACCACTTGGAAGGTCACGTCCCGGTTGACGATCCGCGGGAAGCCCGGTGCGCCCAGCATGTCCTCGTAGCGCCAGCGCAGCGGCGGAGTGAGGCCGCCCGTATCCACCTCCGCGCCCCGGTCGAGGGCGTCCGCGATCTTCCCCGGGGTGATCGTGTCGTCGCCGATCGTCTCGACGACCTTCTTGAGCGCGGTGTAGGCGATCCAGGTGGTCTGCACCCCGGGGTCGGCCGGGTCGACGGCGTCGTCCCCGAAGGCGTGTTCCTTGATCACGTCTCGCATGGGCTGCCACGCCGGGTCGCTCGCCACCGGGTACCAGCCGGTGATGTAGGCGCCCTCGAAGGGCCCGGCCTTGCCGCCCGTACGGTCGATGAGCGGCTGGCCGACGCTGCCGAGGACCGAGGAGAACCTGATGTCCCGGCCGTCGTCGGGGAGCCGGCGGTAGGAGTCGAAGAAGGTCTCCGTGCGGTCGCCCAGCACCGCGGTGACACAGCCGCCGTCCTTCGCCCCGGCGCGTGCCCGCTCGGCCGACGCGGTGTAGTCGGTGGCGTCCTCCGCCGCGCGGATGTCGACGGCGCGGCTCCGGTCGTGCAGGGCGAGACCGGAGTTGAGCAGCCCGGGGAGATCGTCGCCGGTGATGGTGTCGGGGCGTACCAGCGCGGTCCGCTCGCAGTCGGGGGCCAACTGCCTTCCGTTCCCGGCGAGGAGTGTCGCCTGGCCGCCGTTGACGGGATAGGAGAGGTAGCTGCTGAACTCCTGCTCGGTGACGCCGTAGCCGCCGATGTACGGGACGGAGGCGGCCTCCAGGGGCGCCATGAACTCGCGGCCGTGCTGGCTGTAGGAGCCCACGACCGCGACGGCGTGCTCCTTGACCGCACGGCGCGCGCACGCGGCCGCGCCCGAGGATTCGTTCCGCTCGTTGCAGCTGAGGACGCGCAGCTCATGGCCGTCGAGGCCGCCGGAGGCGTTGACGTAGCGCGCGTACGCCTTGGCCATGGCCGGCATCCCCGGCATGTTGGTGGCGTTGGTGCCGACCGGCGCCCAGGTCATGACGGTGACCGGCTGCCTGGCGCCGTCCGTGGTGCCGGGCAGGACGCCGCAGCCGGTCAGGAGCACGGCCCCGGCCGCGGCCGTACACAGAGCGCGTACCGCACCGGCCTGAAAGGGACGGGGGAAGGGAGAGCGTCGCCGACCGGTCATAGGTACGGAGGGTTCCCGCTTCCGTGTAACGCCGGAGTGAGGGAGCTTCAACGCGGCGTGACGTGCGGGTGAATTCCAGGGGTCCGGTGGGCCGCCCCCGGTCGGATCGTATGGCCGGTCGCGGCAGTACGATCAATCATCGTGCAGCAAGGTTCCGAGAACTCTTCCCGTCGTGCCCGTCGCTCCCCCACCATGGGCGGCATGCCGCTCAACGACATGCCGTGGTGGCGCTGGCGCAGCAATGTGCGCTCGGCGCTGCACATGCTTTCCGATCCCGCCTTCCACCAGGAGTACTGGCTGGCCGGCCGCGAGGGGTACGGCGACGTCACCGACGCCGTGTACCGGCTGGTCGAGGACACCTGGCTGGACAACTGGTCCGCCGAGAAATACGTCGGCACGATCTTCCGCGATTCGGGGGAGGCCGCGCTGATCGACCTCGCCGTGCTGCGGGTGCTGCGCATCATGCACCAGGTCGGGGCGGACGCGCCCGTCTCGGCCTACCTGGAGCACCACGGCTGGCCGGAGGCGGTGCGGGCCGCCCGTGAGGCGCACGTACGGCTGGCGACGAGCGACGGGGACGACCCGGACGTGGCGCCGCAGTCGCTGGACGTACTGAGGATCATGACGCGGACGGCGTGAGCCACCGCCCGGGAGCTGGGGCGGGACGCACGGCGCGGGGGCGCGGCGGGACGCACGGCAGGGGGCGGGGTGGGACTCACGGCGCCGGGCGCGGTGTGAGGCGCCGCCTGTCCATGTGTCGGCGGAACCCCTCCCGGCGGGGGCGGATGTGAAATCCTCCGGTGTCATGACCTCCGCCCCGCCGGCGCCCGCCGCCGAGCAGTCCTCGCAGCCCGAGCAGTCCCTGCGGCCCGAGCAGTCCCCGCAGTCCGAGCAGTACGTGCTGACGCTGTCCTGCCCGGACAAGCAGGGCATCGTGCACGCCGTGTCGAGCTATCTCTTCATGACCGGCTGCAACATCGAGGACAGCCAGCAGTTCGGCGACCACGACACCGGTCTCTTCTTCATGCGGGTGCACTTCTCCGCCGACGCCCCGGTCAGTGTCGAGAAGCTGCGCGCGAGCTTCGCCGCCATCGGGGACGCCTTCCGGATGGAGTGGGAGATCCATCGCGCGGAGGAGCGGATGCGCGTCGTCCTCATGGTCAGCAAGTTCGGCCACTGCCTGAACGACCTGCTTTTCCGGGCCTCCACCGGAGCGCTGCCGGTGGACGTCGTGGCGGTGGTCTCCAACCACCAGGACTTCGCCGAGCTGACAGCCTCGTACGGCATCCCCTTCGTGCACATCCCGGTGACCCGGGACACCAAGGCGGCGGCGGAGGAGGAGCTGCTGGAGCTGGTCCGCGCGGAGCGGGTCGAGCTGGTCGTGCTGGCGCGTTACATGCAGGTCATCTCGGACGATCTCTGCAAGCGGCTGAACGGCCGGATCATCAACATCCACCACTCGTTCCTGCCGAGTTTCAAGGGTGCGAAGCCGTACCACCAGGCACACGCGCGCGGGGTCAAGCTGATCGGCGCGACGGCGCACTACGTGACGGCCGAGCTGGACGAGGGCCCGATCATCGAGCAGGAGGTCGAGCGCGTCGGCCATCAGGTCACACCGGAGCAGCTGGTGGCGATCGGGCGGGATGTGGAGTGCCAGGCGCTGGCGCGGGCCGTGAAGTGGCACGCGGAGCGCCGGATCCTGCTCAACGGGCACCGCACGGTGGTCTTCGGCTGAGCGGGTCGGCGGGGCGAGGGGGCGACGGGCCCAGGGCGCTGCCGCCCGGGCGCCGGTGCCGCTCCCGGCCCGGGAAGGTCAGAGGCGGCTCATCGCGGCGGCCGTGAACAGGACGTCCCGGATCGCCTCCCGGTCGCCCTCCTGGCCCGCCGCCGCTTCCTCGGGCGAGACATGTCCGGCCACCAGCTGGCAGAACTCGACGCCGTCCAGAGCCACTTGCGCGACGGAACGCTCACGGGTGCCGAGCGCCGCCGGTGAGTCCAGCGCGATGTACCAGTCACCGCCGCCGGGCCCCTCCACATGCAGATGCAGCGACCGGCCGGGCGAGCCGGCCGTCACCAGGTCCCGGGGCGGGCTCGCGAGACCGCCCCGCCGGCGTGCGGCGAGCGCGCCCGGGAGCAGCCGGGCCGCCAGGTCGATCATCCGGTGCAGATGCGCTCCCGTGGGCGGGTCGTACGGATAGGCGACCGCCTCCGCGATGTCCCAGCCGTGCACCCAGCACTCGAAGGCGCGGTCGAGCAGCGCGTCGCGCAGCGGCAGGGAGAAGGCCCCGTACGAGACGGAGAGTTCGGCCGCCCCGCCCTCGGCGAAGGACACCGTGCGGATCAGGCTGTGACTCTGCTCGTGCCAGGAGCCGTGGATGTCCCGGGTGGCCGGACGGCCGGCGGTGTCCCAGAAGCGTTCGGTACGGTCGGTGGGCGCGACCGGGGCGGCCGAGCCGAGCGGGTCGTCGAGACTGAGCGCGTTGGCGACCAGGCCGTCGACGGTCATCAGATGGCCGATGACCCCGGCGACGGTCGTCTCGCGGATGGCGGCCCGCTCGTCCTGGAACCATTTGAGCCGCACCGGCGCGTGCCATTCCGCGTCGCCGAAGTCCCGGAGCAGCGCGTCGAGCCGGGCGGTCTCGGCGTCGTACGGGGCGGCCCAGTCGGGGACCGGGATCCGGGCGGGCCGGCGGGCGAGGCAGTTCTCCAGCACCCGGGCGCGCAGTATCGGGTTGAGATCCAGTGTCCGCTCGGCATGCAGCAGCCCGACGGCGTCGCGCAGCCGGAGGGCCTCCTCCGCGCAGGGCGCGCACTCGGTGAGGTGTTCCTCGACGCGTGTGGTCTCCTCCCCGGAGCAGGCGGCGAGCGCCCACGCGCCGAGCAGCGACTTGAGCACCTTGTGCGTCAGCGCGCCGGTGGCCGCCGGGGTGGGGGAGACGTCGGGCGAAGCCTCCGCCGGCGCGTCAGATGGCGGCGGCACCACGTCGTCCGGCGCCGGCCTGGGCGCCGGTATGCGCGCGAAGGCCCGGGAGCCGTCCCGGCCCCGGCCCTTGTCGCGGCTGCCATCGCGGCTGCCGTCCCGGCCGTCGTCGGAACCGCCGTCCGTGCCGCTGTCGAAGGGGCCGGTCATCGGGGCCGTCCGTTTCCCCGCGGCGACGAGCCGTCCACCGTCCGGGTGTTGGCCGTGGAGAGGAGCTGGAGCCCCAGCCGCAGGCGGCGGCGCGCCTCGTCCTCCGTGACGCCGAGGTCCGCCGCGGTCTGGCGGTAGTCCCTGCGCTGGAAGTACGCCAGCTCCAGCGCGTCCCACAGCGGCGCCGGCATCGACCTGACGATGAAGTCCGCCCGGGCGGCCGTCGACGCCCGCTGTATCTTCAGCTCCAGCCGCTCCAGCTCCTCCGGGGTGCCCTCGCCGCTCGCCTCGTACGCGGCGGCCTCCGTCTGCCGGAGCCTCCGCACGGCCAGCTCGCTGGTCACCTGGGCGACCCAGGACCTCATGGATCCCTGCTTGGGGTCGTACGTCTCCGGGTTCTCCCAGACGTAGCCGAAGACTTCACGGGTGACGCGGTCCGCCGCCGCGTCGTCGTCGACCACGCGGTGGGCAAGGCTGTGCACCAGCGACGCGAATCGGTCGTACAACTCACCGAGCGCGGCCGCCTCGCCCCGCGCGAGCCGCTGCTGCATCCTGCGGTCCCAGCGGGGCGGTGTCTCTTTCGCCATACGAACCCCAGCCCTGTTCCTCGGTCTGTCCGTCTGCCGCTGCCCACCACGATGCCGAAATGATGTCGAAGTCCGTCGTTCCCCCGAATGTAGTCGGCGGCACTGACAACGCAGGCGTCTTTGCCGCAAGTACGTTCCTGATGCCGTCCGGCGCGGTAAGGAATCCGCCACCGTACGCGGATCGTGTTTCGCCGGAGCCCGCGTTGGGCAGCCGCGATGAGGAACCGCCACTTCCGGATCACCCCGAAGCATCCCGAAACACTCCCGAGGAAAGGCCCCCGCGCGTGACGCTCAAGGTGGACGAGTCCGAGCAGGGAGCGTGGACGGTGCTGCACATCACCGGTGAACTCGACCTGGTGACCTCGCCCGAGGTCCGCCGACGGGTCCACGACTCGGTCGCGGCCGGCCGCCGCGAGGTGGTGCTCGACCTCTCCCGGGTGTTCTTCTGCGACTCCAGCGGGGTCGGCGTGCTGATCGCCTCGCGCCGGTTGCTGCACTCCTGCCGGGGCCGCCTCCACCTCATCCTGCCGGCCCGCGGATCCGAGGAAGGCTCGCACGTCAACCGCGTTCTGGCGGCCCTCGGCGTGCGCCGTCTCTTCGAGGTCTACCCCGATGTGCGCACGGCTGTCGACGACGCTTCCCAGCCCCTCTCCGCCTAGCGGATCCGTGCCCAACACGGCACGCGGGGGCCTCTCGTCGTCGTACGCTCCCGGCATGGACAGCGCAGAGTACGAAGGCAAGATCGCCTCCCGGTTCGCGGCCTTCGACCAGGACGGCAGCGGCTACATCGACCGCGAGGACTTCAGCGGGGCCGCGGCCGCACTGCTCGCCGAGTTCGGTACGACCGCACGCTCCGACAAGGGGCAGGCGCTCTACAGCGGCGCCGAGGCGTTCTGGCAGGGCATGGCGGGGATCGCGGACGTGGACGGCGACCAGCGGGTCAGCCGGCAGGAATTCGTCACGGGCGCCGTGAAGCGGCTGCGCGACAACCCGCGGCGGTTCGCGGAGATCGCCCGCCCGTTCCTGCGCGCCGCGATCGCCATCGCCGACGAGGACGGCGGCGGTGTCACCCGCGCGGCGGCCGAGCGCGCGCTGCGGGTGCTGGGCATCGGTGAGGAGGCGGCGGCCCAGGCCGCCGTGGAGCTGGACGCGGACGGCGACGGCCGCATCCACGAGGAGGAGATCCTGACCGGCTTCGCGGCGTTCTACGTGACCCCCGAGCCCTGACCGGACCCGGGCCCGGATCGCCACCGGGCCCGCCCGCCGACCCGTACGCCACGCCCAGCGGGCCGTACGGCCTTCCCGCGCGTCCGTACGGCCTTCCCGCGCGCCGTACCGCCCGCCCGCCCGCTCGTACGGAGGGGGCGCGCTCGCTCGTGAGAACGATGCGGACAAAGCTCTGGCCCCAGCGCTCTTCTCCGTAACCGTGCGTGGTCAGGGCGTCGTGTCGAGGTCGATACCGGGTTGTGTCCTTATCGCGGTCGGTCACGGGCCGGAGTCGTGTCCGTGCTCCGGTACGCTCCGTCGAGTGCGAGATGTTCTGAGGCGCGACGGTCTCGGTGCTGCCGGTGCGGTGGCGCCGGGAGCCCGAATGTGCGCCACTCGTACCGTACAAAGGCGCTATACGCGCCCATGTTCGACTCCCCGCAGCGTGCGTCGCACAGTATGCGGCACGCGTACTCCTTCGCGCTGGAATATGCCCGAAGCGCTTGTTGCGGTGACTGTACGTCAACCATGCTGTCTCGCAAGGGAATCACGTTCTGTGACTCTGTGGAGAACCTTGTCGAGGCGCGAGGCGATGTGTCCGCCGGTTCGGATGGTGTGAGCGGTGCAGGTGCTTCAGGTTCAGTTGGAGGTCGGGCCCGATCCCTCGGAGGTGGGGCGAGCCCGTCGATGGGCCAGGTCCCGGCTCGCCGGGTCCGGGATAGGAGACGACGAGCCGGTCGCGGAGACGCTGATCCTGCTCATCTCCGAGCTGGTCACCAACGCCGTGGTGCACACGGGCTGTCCGGCGGTGCTGCGGATGCTCTTCGGGGCCGGAGCGGCCGAGGCGGGCACCGTACGGGTGGAGGTCGCCGACGCCAGCGCCTCCCCGCCACGACCGCGCCACGCGGAAGGCGATGACACCAACGGGCGCGGCCTGGAGCTGGTCGACGGCCTGGCCGACCGGTGGGGGTGGCAGCCGGAGGGCGCCGGCAAGCGGATCTGGTGCGAGGTGGACAGAAGTGCGCCGGGGGTCGCATCCGGCGCGTACGCACCGGCGGCCTTTGACCCGGCACGCGCTGTCACGCATCCGGCTTGACGATCCCCGCCCCGCGACGCTGTTGACGGAGCGCCCCCACCTGATCACTCTTGGATGAGCGATTCGTGGCGAGGGGACGCCAAGGGTTCCGGGTTTACGGGCCTCCGGGCCCGGACCTTGGCGAGTGCGGGTCGCGGCTCGGCGGCAGCTCCTCCGGGGCAGTGAGGGGCAGGGCCTGTACGCCGTGGCGAGCCGGGTGGCGGGGCGCTGTGCCGCGCTCGGGGGCGCGTGAACGCGCGCACCCGCCATCCGGTTCACGGCCGCTCCACGGAGCGCGGGCTCACCGGCCGGAGGTGATCCGTGCCCGCTCTCCGCGATCTGGGCCGGTGCCTGTGCCGGTCCCAGTGCCTGTGCCGGTCCCAGTACCTGTGCCGGTGCCCGCCCCGGCTCGGAACGTACGCCGGTAGACCGTCGGCGGGACGCCCAGCGCCGACTGGAGATGCTGCCGCATCGACTGCGCCGTACCGAAGCCCGCGTCCCGCGCCACCTGGTCGACCGACAGATCCGTCGACTCCAGCAGCTGCCTGGCCCGCTCGATCCGCTGCAGCACCAGCCACTGTCCCGGACTGATCCCGGCCTCCTCGCGGAAGCGGCGCGTGAACGTCCGTACCGACATCGACTCCCGCTCCGCCATGTCGCGCAGCTGGATCGGCTCGTGAAGGCGCGTGAGCGCCCAGGCCCTGGCCCTGGCGGTGCCGGCCAGCTGCGGTTCAGGGACCGGGCGTTGGATGTACTGCGCCTGGCCGCCGTCCCGGTGCGGCGGTACGACCGTACGGCGGGCCACGTCGTTGGCGACGGCCGTGCCGTGGTCGCGCCGCACGATGTGCAGGCAGAGGTCGATCCCGGCGGCGACACCGGCGGAGGTCAGGACGTCCCCGTCATCGATGAACAGCACGTCGGCGTCGACGTCGACGCGCGGGAACAGCCGCGCGAAGTGGGCGGCGGAGGACCAGTGGGTGGTGGCCGGGCGGCCGTCCAGATAGCCGGCGGCGGCCAGGACGAAGCTGCCGGTGCAGATGGAGACCAGCCGCGTGCCGGGCCGCACGTGGCTGAGGGCCGCGGCGAGTTCGTCGGTGATCACGCCCTCGTCGTAGACGGGCCCGAGCTCGTACGACGCGGGTACGACCACGGTGTCGGCGGTGGCGAGTGCTTCCGGGCCGTTCTCCACGAGTATCGAGAAGTCCGCGTCCGTACGGACCGGACCCGGCGGCCGGACCGAGCAGGTCGCGATCGTGTACAGCGGCTCGCCGGCGGGGCCCCGGGCGCAGCCGAAGATCCTCTGCGGGATGCCCAGTTCGAAGGGGATCGCCCCGTCGAGGGCCAGTACGACGACGCGGTGCGGGTGCCTGCCGGGCATGGGTGCTCTCCTGTCGCCCACGGGTGGTCCGGATCATCGATCGACATCTGTCGGCTCTGTGACGGAGAAGCGCGTGACGGCCCAGGTCATTCCCGGAGCGCCCGGGCCGGGGGACTCCGTCCGGGCCGGGGGACTCCGGTCGGGCCATGAGCGCTCCGCGCTCCGGGTGGCCCGATCCTGGCGGACACTGTCCCTCGGGCCACTCGTACGGAAGTCCCCGCCGCCCGAAGCTGACTGACGTGACACAGACAACCGAACTCCCCGCAGAGGACTCCTCGGATCCCCGTCCCGCTCCGCCTTCCGCCCTTCCTCCGCCGTCCGCTCCTCCGCCGTCCGCCGCTTCGCCGCGCGGGCGCGTCCACCGGGCGTGGTTCGTCGCCGTCGTCACCTTCGTGACGATCATCGGGGCCGCCGCCTTCGCCTCGCTCCCTGGACTGCTGATTGAGCCGTTGCACGCGGAGTTCGCGTGGTGATGCTTGGGGGAACCATCATGTGGATGGTGGATGCGTGCACGAGCCTTGTGTGGGCACGCCGAGGTGCTGCGACTCGCCCGCTTGTCCCTCGGCCCCAGGCAAGTAGCTGAGACCGAGGGGCCGCCTTCATCAGCGGTCGCTGAGCGCCTTCTCGATGGCCTCGAAGATGTCGGCGTCGGTCTCCTGCTGCCACTTCGGAAGGTCGGGCCAGTCGGCGACGTAGCCGGGCTTCGGGTCCTCGAAGTGCTTGAACATCTGTGCTGTCCAGCAGGTCGCGACGAACCGGCCCTTCTGCTCCCGGGACAACCTGGAAGCGTGGCCACTGCTGATCTCGATGAACTGGCGGACCTGCTCGTAGACAGAGCCTGCGGCCTCGCGCTCCCACTGCGGGGTGTCGTCCCACGGGGTCACGTATCCGGGCTTCGGCTCGCCTGGGAAGTGCTGGTGGACGCCCGTGATCCACGCTTCCCGGAACAGTCGTGCACCTTCGATCTGCGACATGCCATCCCCTCTCGTCACTGCGTGCTCAGCGTGGCGATCTCCGCCCCCAGCTCCGCTACGCGGTGGTCCCCGGCCAGGGGGCCGAACTCGCTGCACAGGGCTTGGAGTCTACGGGCGACGTAGCCCGAGGCTGAGGCTTGCGCCAACTGCATGGCTTCCCGCCCGTACGCGACGACTTGTTCGGGGTCCCGCCTCTTGGCGCTGATGGCGGCGAGATCGGTCAGCACCGCGCCTCTGCGCCGGTAGGACTGGCCGGACGCAAGCTCGGTCTGTTGCAGCGCTCCCTTCAGCGTCTCTTCCGCCAGGTCGAGGCGTCCGAGCTGGACGTAGCGCGCGCCCCGTTCCTCTGCCAGTCGGGTGCCATCGAAGCGCAGCCATCCACCGTTGGTGCTGCCCGTGGTCAGGTCGCTGACCCTCTCCGCCTGGTCGAGCGCCTGCTCGCACCCGGCCAGGTCTCCGAGGCCGGCGTACGCCTCGGCCTGAACTGAGGCGACCCAGTGCCGCGTGGCGAGGGTGCTGTCTCCTCGCTCTGCCAGTCTCTCGGCCAGCGACAGGAGCTGCGCAGCCTGGTGGTATCGGCGCTCCGACATGTCCACGTAGGCGTGCCGCACCAGGGCGCAGGCCCACAGGTCGAAGGCTCCGGCGTCCTTGCTGACGGAAGCTGCCAGGGCGTAGGACGCTGCCGCGTCGGTGTATCGGTTGGCATCGAAGGCGACTTCTCCGGCGAGTTGGAAGAGGTCGGCTGCCGCGTTCAGGAGTGGCCGGGAGTTACCTCGGGTGTCCGTTGCCAGGGCTTCGTTCAGCGTGGCGAGTTGGTCGCGGACGATGGGGTAGACAGAGCCCTTGGAGCGGGCCAGTTGGTAGACCTGCCAGAGGTGGCTGTTCATCCGCGCGAAGTCGGATGGTGCGCCCCTGCGCACCCCGTCGGTGAGGGCTTCGGCCTCGTCCAGCGGCAGGGTTGTGAGGGCTCCGCTCACGGTGAGGATGCGGAGGAATTCGCGGCGGATCATGTCGTCGGGGTCTCCCACACCTGGGTGGTCACTGGACTGCTGCCCTGTGGCCTCCTGGCTGGCGGCTCGTGGCTGCGGCAAGAGGGCGTCAAGCTCGATGAGAGTGACTTCGAGGGCACTGGCCAAGCCCCGTCGCTGGGGTGGCTGGGGTTCGATCCTGCCGCTCTCCCAGCGTCCGACCGTTGTTCGGTCTACCCCGAGTAACTGAGCCAACTTCTCCTGACTGTAGCCCAGGGTCTTGCGCCGTTCCGCCAGTCCCATGACGGCCCCTTCCCATGACCTGAACCTACGTCGCTGCCGTGCACGGATCTGCATCAAGACTGCCGCATCGATGCCGTGGAGAGTCCGGACTCCCGGCGGTTTCCTTGGGGTTGTCGCAAACGGCACGGGCGAGAACCTGCGGAAGGGTGCGGACATGGGAACGCAGAACGGCATGACGAACGATGGCTCCGGATCCACTCGGGCCGTGGACCTCGGCACTGATCGCCGCGTTCTCATGAGCCTTCGGGTGTCCCGTGACTCGGGTCGCACCTGGGAGCAGAGCACCAGGGTTCGGGAGGGTGACTCGTTCGTCATCCTGTCCGACCCGGGCCGATACCCGCCCTGCGGGTGTGCCCGCTGCACGGGGCGCGACTCGCTGTCCGCCACTTCGCTGCGCCCGGCTGACATCGAGCCAGGGACGGCGTGAGGTCTGGCTTACAGAACTGGGTACTGCGCCGCTTCGGCCGGTACGCAGGTCCGCTCTACCTGGCCATGATCCTTGGCGGCTCGGCCGTGTTCCTGGCCGGAGCCCTTACGACGCGGTAGCTGCCGTAAAGGCTGCTGCCCTCCCGTTCCCCCCGCCGGATTCCCGGCGGGTATTTCCGAGTAGAGAGGTAAGTCCGATGGTGGAAGAGAACACCGGATCGGCGACCCCCGAGGGGGGTGGCCTGCTCGTCGCGAAGCGCAGGATCGTGGCCGCGCGGACGCGTGCCGAGCAGGAGTCGGACGTCAGTAGCGGGCGTTCTGACGGCAACGACTGACGGGGCTGCCCACGATGCTTGATGCCGCCTCGTGGGCGGGGCGTCTGGGCGGGGACACGTTCCTCGCCCAGACGTACCACCGCTCCTACGCGCACTTCCCCGGCACCGCCGACACGGCGGGCCTGTTCTCCTGGGACGACCTGAATCGGATCATCGCCACGCAACGACTGGAGCCGCCTCGGCTGCGCCTGTCGGTGGATGGCGAGATGGTCCCCCTTCACCGCTACGCGATCCCCACCACGAACCGCCGCGCGGTCACCTGGTCGCGCATCCAGCCGGCCGACCTCCACGCCCAGCTCAAGGACGGGGCGTCGCTGGTCCTCGATGCGGTCGAGAAGATCCACCCGGTGGTGGGTGTGGCTGCCGAAGGTCTTGAACGGTTCCTCGGCACGTCCGTGCAAGCCAACGCGTACGCGTCCTGGACGGACCGGGAGGGCTTCGGCCTGCACTGGGACGACCACGATGTCGTGGTGGTGCAGGTCCACGGCTCGAAGCGGTGGCGCTTGTACGGCTCCACACGTGAGGCTCCGACCTTCCGGGACGTGGAGTCGCCAGAGAGGCCCGAGGGCGACCCGGTGGCGGACATCGTTCTCGCCCCTGGTGATGTGCTCTACCTGCCGCGCGGTTGGTGGCACGCGGTCACGGCTGACCAGGGGACGGAGTCGCTTCACCTGACGTTCGGCATGGTCCCGCACACGGGTGCGGACCTCATGCTCTGGGTCGTGGATCAGCTCCGTTCGTCCCTCGCTCTGCGCAGGGACATCCCGCGGTTTGCCTCACTGAGTGAGCACTCCGACTTCATGGCCGCGCTACGCGGTGAGGTGCTGAACGAACTGGCCGATCCCCGGTTGGTGGAGCGGTGGGCGGTGTCCATCGACACGACCGACCTGGGGCACGCCATTCCCTCGCTGCCCTACGTGGACGGGCTGCCCGCACGACCTGAGATCACGGTCAAGCTGACCGCCCCTCGGAGCCGTCTGACGGCGAACCCCGCCCACAGCACGGTCACGTTCTCGGCGGCCGGTACCGCCTGGGACTTCGCCGAGTCGGCCCTTCCCGTCCTGGGCACGCTGCTGACCGGTCAGCCGACCACGCTCGGAGAGATGGCCGACTCCGCCGGATTGGAGATCAAAGACGTGGCCGAGCTGGTCTCCGCCCTCATCGAGGGCCACGCCGTCGCGGTCGTGGGGACCGCGCTGTGACTGCCGCTCTCTCCCTGGGGACATACCGCGTGCGTGCCGTCAGTCAGGCGGCACGCACCGCCCTGGCTGCCGGTAGCCCCTGGGTAGATACGGCACCCAACTACGCCCACGGTGGAGCACACGAGGCGCTGCGCCCGGTTCTCGCGGAGTACCCCACCGTTCGGGTGGCCACGAAGACAGGGTTCTTCACGGAGGAGCAGGGCCGCACCGCCCTGGCTGAAGGCGTGCTCACCCGGGAAAAGACGGCCAGTCGGCACAGCCTTGAACCGGGCTTCGTTCGCTGGCAGACGGAGCGTTCGTTGGGCGCACTCGGCCGCGTGGACCTGGTGTTCGTACACAACCCTGAGCACCACGGGCACGGCCTTGACCGTGCCGCTCTGCACTGGCGTGTGCGGGAAGCCTTCACGGTATTGGAGGAGTTCGCCCATGCGGGCAGGATCGGCGGGTACGGCGTCGCCACCTGGACGGGCCTGACCTCCGAAGCGTTCACGGTTCCCGAGTTGCTTGGGCTCGCCCGACAGGCGGCGGGCTCCGCCGAGCACCACTTCACGGGGTTGCAGATGCCCGTCAGTCTGATCATGGATGACCTGATCAGGCAGGCACTCAACGGCGCCGGGCCCCTGGTGCAGGCGAAGGACGCGGGGCTGATCACGTTCGGCTCCGCCCCTCTGCACGGGGGCGAACTGCTGGGTGCCATGACACCCGAACTGGTGAACTTCATCCGCCCCGGCCTGTCGGCCGCAGCCGCTGCCCTGCTGGCTGCCGGATCGTGCCCCGGCCTTGATGTCGTCCTGACTTCCGCGAGCACGCGCGAACACTGGGACGATGCGGCGAAGTCTCTGGCTGCGCCCCTGACGGCCGAGGAACTTAGGAGGGTGACCGATGAACTCGCCGCCGAGTGAGGACGTACAGACGCTGATGGAGGCTGCCCACGACAGGGCGGCGAAGGCTCTGGGGCTCACGTGTACGGGTCCGCTGGCCTGGGGGTTCCAAGGTGTGACCCTCGGTCGGCAGGCGGGGGAGTGGTGGCTACGGGTAGGCCGGACGGCCAAAAGGAACGCGGGCAGGAAGCAGGGGGAGGGCATCGTGGGGGCTTCCCTGCTGGTGCC
Source organism: Streptomyces sp. NPDC051569 (assembly GCF_044454085.1). Lineage (NCBI taxonomy): Bacteria > Bacillati > Actinomycetota > Actinomycetes > Kitasatosporales > Streptomycetaceae > Streptomyces > Streptomyces sp. NPDC051569. The sequence continues at coordinate 234,292 of NZ_JBITDJ010000006.1, read as the reverse complement.
TGACGCGGTCCCGCGCCCCCGCCTGCACGAGGTGCACGACTGGACTGACGGCGAGTGGGCCTTCGAGGCCGAAGTCCTCGACTACGTGACGCACCCCGTTGTGTCCCCAGAGCGGGCCGACCTGGACCGCGACCCCGGCTTGCCTGACGAGTGGTGGGCCGACCTGCGCCGGTCCCTGGCACTGCTCGCTGAGGCGGAGGGAGTAAAGGTCACTGTCCGGGACGGGTGGATCGAACGAGCCTTCCCCCAGTTCCTCGGCATCCCTGCCCCGGCCAAGGTGGAGCGGGTGACCGGGCATGGTGACCTGCACTGGGGCAACCTCACGACCATGCCCCTGACCCTGCTGGACTGGGAGCGGTGGGGCCTGGTGCCCCACGGCTACGACGTGGGTCTCCTTCACGCGAACAGCCTGCTCGTTCCCGATGTGGCGGACCGCATCCGGCTGGACTTCGCTTCGGTCCTGAACACCCCAGCCGGCCGAGTTGGGGAGCTTGCGGCCCTGGCGGAGATGCTGCAAGCGGTAGCCCGTGGCTGGTACCCGGACCTGGCCCCGCACCTTCTCACTCGGGCGGAGTCACTCACGGGCGTTCGGCCACCAGTTCCCCTTCACTCAGAGGTCAGTGCCTGACAGGCCCGCGCATGACAGCGGCCCCCGACGTGATGCCGGGGGGCCTGCCTGTGTCCCTGTGTGCCTGTCTCAGACGCTCTCTCCCAGGTGGCGGTACAACGTGGCGCGGCCGATTCCCAGAGCCTTGGCGATGGCTGTGACGCTGTCTCCCTTGGTGTGCCGGGCACGGGCTACGGCGAGCTTGTCGTCATCCAAGACGGACGGCCGCCCACCGACGTTGCCCTTGCGGGCCGCAGCCTCCAACCCTTCCAACGTCTTCTCCCGGATGCCTTCCCGCTCCACCTCTGCACTCACGGCGAGCACGGCGAACACGATGGCACCCGCCCCGTTCGGGTCGTACACACCCTGAAGGGGACCGGACAGGAGTTCCAGTTGGATGCCGTCAGCCTGAAGGGTGGAAGACAGCGTCATCAGCTCTGCCGCACTGCGGGCAAGCCGCTCAGTCGTGTGCGGCGTACCGTACGAACGATGTCCAGCCGTCCCGCCCCACCGTGAAGTGAGGCCGGGTCACGTCCTTGGAGTCCCGTACGCAGATGGCTTGATCGGTGAGGGCGACCTCTACACAGTCGTCGCCCTGGCTGCCGCTGTAGCTGGACTTGAACCAGGCGAGTTCCGTCGTGCTCATAGCTCTCCTCGGAGTGCGCGAGTGTCGTACGGCTGGTCCTGTCTGAGGGGCTCAGTCGTGTGCGGCGTACCGTACGAACGACGTCCAGCCGTCCCGCGCGACCGCGAGGTGAGGCCGGGTCACGTCCTTGGAGTCCCGTACACGGATGGCCTGTTCGGTGAGGGCGACCTCAACACAGTCGTCGCCCTGGGTCCCGCTGTAGCTGGACTTGAACCAGGCGAGTTCCGTCGTGCTCATAGCTCTCCTCGGAGTGCGCGAGTGTCGTACGGCTGGCCCTGTCTGACGGGCTCAGTCGTGTGCGGCGTACCGTACGAACGACGTCCAGCTGTCCCGCGCGACCGCGAGGTGAGGTTGGGCCACGTCCTTGGAGTCCCTGACGCGGATGGTCTGTTCGGTGATGGCGACCTCAACACAACTGTCGCCCTGGGTCCCGCTGTAGGTGGACTTGAACCAGGCGAGTTCCGTCGTGCTCATAGCTCTCCTCGGATTCGCTCCAACAGGTCCCGCGAGTCTTGGGGGTTCAGGGCCTGCGAGCGCAGTGTGTCATAGCACTGATAGAGGAGGCTCACCTCTTTCGCGTCACTGATCAGACGCCCGTTCTGCTGCCCTTCCGAGTACGCGAGCCGTCGACGCTCAGACGTTTCCAGAAGCTGCAAGGGGCCGTCCAGACACGCGTGGAACTCGGCGTCCAGCGGCATGATCTGCAGCGTCACGTTACGCGGAGCGGTAAGTTCCAGCACGTGGTCCAGCAAGACCCGCGTCACCTCGGTTCCACCGAGCCGCCGCCGGAAGATGTGCTCCTCCACGATGAAGCTGAACGGGACGTTCGGCCTCTCACCCAGCAGCTTCTGCCGTTCCAGTCGAGCGAAGACCTGTGCCTCCAACTGCTCGTCCGACAAGGGCGGAATGCCGTTGTCGAACACCGCCCTCACGTATCCCTCCGACTGCAGCAGCCCCGGCAGCAGCCGGCACTCGTACGTGCACAGACTGACCGCGACCTTCTCCAGCCGGGCCCACCGCCGGAACCAGGCCGCCAGCCCCGCCTCCCCCCGCGTCAGGAATCTCGCCGCCTTCCGCAGCGCCCCCGTGTTGCCCAGCACCTCCTCCGCCAGCTCCACGAAGGACTGGTCCGGCATCCGGCGTCCCAGCTCGATCGACTCCACCGTGTGTTTGGAGAAGCGGACCAGGCCGCCGAAGTCGGCCCTGCTGAAACCGGCGTGCTCACGCAGGGCCTGGACGACGGCCCCGAAGGTGCGCAGACTGTCCGAGGGGTCGGGCTCCCGGTGCACCTCGCCGTCCGTCAGGTCATCGCCGTCCATGATCTCCGTACCGTCCGCCATGCGCGGCCACCTCCAGGTGCGTACGTGCGCTGCTCTCCGCGATCGACTCACCCAGCGTGACGGAAAGAACGACGTACCGTCTACAGAATGTGCCCGTACGCTGACGCATCGTACGGAGCCCACCCCTGGTGAACGCCCCCGGGCGCCCGCCACGGTTGCCCCATGAACGCCCTCACACCCCACCGGCCTCTCTCCGCAGAGGCTTTCGCGCAGCTGCTGTCCTCCACGCGCCGTGGCGCCCGCCTGGCCCGGCTGCTCGCCGTCGAGCAGCTTCGTGCCTGGCAGGTGTCACCCGTCGTCACCGAACGCGCGGAGTAGATCGTCGCCGAACTCGCCGCCAACGCGGCGCTCCACGGCCGCGTCCAGGGTCGCGACTTCCGTCTCGCCCTCACCTTCCACGCGGCGACCGGCACCGTGCGCGTCGCGGTCACCGACGCACGCGGCGAGCGCCCCCCGCTGCTGTGCGGGGCCTGCGACACGCCTGCCGACAGCGAGTCGGGCCGCGGCCTGCTCCTGGTCGGGGCCCTCGCCGACCGCTGGGGCACGGAGCCGTACCCGCCGAGCGGCAAGACCGTCTGGGCGGAGGTGAACGCACGCCCCCACCCTTCGCGGCGACGGTGACGAACCGCTGGTTCGTGGCGCGGCGCGGACTGGTCACCGGCATCCTCACGGCGGCGGGTGCGTCCGGCCAGCTGGTGTTCCTGCCCCTGCTGTCCTGGCTGGTGGAACATCACGGCTGGCGGCCCGCCTCGGTCACGGTCTCGCTGGCCGCGCTCGCGGTGGTCCCGTTCGTCTGGCTGCTGCTGCGGGACCATTCGGCGGACGTGGGTTTCCCGGCCTACGGCGCCGAGGAGTTCCTCCCCAAGTTCCCGCCGGTGGCCGATGCTGCTGGCGCCGTCCGTGCACCCGCCGATGCTTTTCTTCATCATCTTCTACGGTCTGGACTGGGTCGCCACGGTCCCGCCGACGATCGCCCTGTGCCGCGAGCACTACGGCGAGGACAGCGCGATCGTCTTCGGCTGGGTCCTCGCCTCCCACCAGCTCGGCGCCGCCGTCGTCGCTTTCGCGGGCGGCCTGGCACGGGACGTCTTCGGCTCCTACGACGTCGTCTGGTACGCCTCGGGCGCCCTCTGCGCGGCGGCGGCCCTGATGGCCCTGGTGATCCGCCGGGGGGCGGCGGCCGGGGGGCCGTTGGCGGGGGTGCCGTCGGCCGCGACCTGAGAGGTCAGGCCCCGTCCCGGTCCTGGTGGCTCAGCTCGCCCGGTCGAGCGGCTCGAACCCGACATGGAGCCGCAGTCGGAGGGCGGAGGCGAAGCGTTCGAGAAGGGGCAGGGTGGGCATGGTCCCACCCGCCTCGAACCGTGCCACGGCAGGCTGCTGAAGCCCGGCGGCCCGGGCGAGCTGAGCCTGGCTCATGCCGAGGGCCTCGCGATGCTCACGCACCGTGCGTCCGAGTTCGTAGCGGATCCGCGTCGCCTCGTAGGCTTCTTGGGCGTCGGGATGAGAGAGAGCTTCCTGCCTCAGCTCGTCCCACTTCTTCCGGTCGCTCATAGCGTCATCCTTCACTCGGCTGTGTGCCTCTGGTCCATGCAGTCGCGCATCGCTCGAACCGCCCGGACGACCTCTGCGTTCTCCCGCATCCGCTGCTTTCGGAAAACCGTGAGCAGGATGATGCGACGCCCGCTTCCGATCCAGTACGTGATGCGCATCGCCTCGCCGTCAAGGTGGAAACGAAGCTCCCGGAGCTTCCCGGCCAGCTGCTTGGTGTAAGGCTCGCCGAGCAGCACTCCGTGAGAGGCGAGCAGGTCAACGTAGAACGCCGCCGTACCACGATGCTGCTGACTCAGCCCGAGGAACCACTTCACCTCCGGCTCGACTTCGATCTCTCCCCATGTCATAACAGGAGTGTTATGGAGAGGCTGCAGCGTCATGATGGGGAGGGCTCAAGGTCACTCGAAGGTGAGTGACCTTTCAGCGGCTCGCGCGGAACGGGCCTACCGGCTCGGCTGAAGGCGGGACACGGCCTTCGCTATCCTGCGGGCGTCCAGGGCCATCTCACGGAACATGCCGCTGATCGGGTTCGTGAAGCCCGTGAAGTAGAGGCCCGGCGCGTGCTTCGGGGTGCGGGCGCCGTGGACGAGGGGGCGGCCCCTGTCGTCCAGTACGGCCAGGTCGCCCACCAGGCCCTCCAGGGCCCGGTCGTAGCCCGTCGCCGCGATGACCGCGTCGGGGGTGATCCGGGAGCCGTCGGCCAGGACGACCGCGTCCTCGGTGAAGGACTCGACGGCCGCCACCGGTTCGACCCGGCCCGCGCGCACCGCGCTGATCAGGCCCACGTCCTGCACCGGGATGGCGCCCTGGCGCACCCGGGAGTAGAGGCCGGTGTCCGGGCGCGGGAGGCCCTGGGCGGACAGGTCCGGGGTGGTGAGCCGGCCCATCAGTCCGCCCGCCAGGTCGACCGACCAGACCGGCAGCCGGCGGACCAGGATGCCCGTCGACTGGGCCGGCCAGCCCGCCGTGGAGCGGCGCACGATGTGCGGGGCCGTGCGGATCGCGAGGCGTACGCGCGCCGCGCCGCCCTCGACGAGGTCGACGGCGATCTCCGCGCCCGTGTTGCCGGCCCCGACGACCAGGACGTCCTTGCCCGCGTACGGCCCGGCGTCGCGGTACTCGCTCGCGTGCCGCAGATCGCCGCCGTACGACTCCCGTCCCGGCCAGGCCGGCAGCCGGGGCGTGTGGTTGTGGCCGGTGGCCACGACGACCGCGCGTCCGGTCAGCTCGCGGCCGCCCGTCGCGTGCAGCAGCCAGCCGGAACCATCGGGGGAGCGTTCGATCCTGGTGACCTCCACGCCGGTGACGATCTCCAGCTCGTGGTGGGCCGCGTACGTCTCCAGGTAGCGGACCACGTCGGCACGGGCCACCCAGCGGCCGAAGGACCGGGGCATCGTGAGACCGGGGAGCGCCGACTTCCGGCGGGTGGTGTGCAGCCGCAGCCGCTCGTAGTGCCGGCGCCAGGAGGCCCCGACGGCTTCGGACTTCTCCAGGACGACCGCCCGTACGCCGCGTTCGCGGAGAACGGCGGCGACGGCGAGCCCCCCTGGTCCGCCGCCGATGACGTACACGGGGCGGTCGTTGGTGAGGGCGAAGTCGTCCGGCATGAAAACTGAGCCTAATCGGCTCATGACTTGTTGGGTCTCGGTCAAGACCGGAATCGGTTGCGAATCGATCACATTCGCCAATCGCGTCGGCCGCCAAGGGGGTTGAATGGCCTGATGAGCGAAGCATCCGACCGGCGCCTGCCACCTCCTGCCGTCGTCCGGGGATACGGGCTGCGCCTGCGCGCCTGGCGCACCGGCGACGAGGCGGCGCTGCTGCGCGCGTACAACGACGCGGAGTTCCTGCACTGGAACACCCCGCTGAACTCCCTCACGACCGAAGCGGAAGCGGCGCTGGCCTTCGGCCGGTACGCCGAGGGGCGCGAGCGCGGCGACCTCGCGCAGTTCTGCGTCGTCGGGGGAGAGGAAGAACGGGGGGAGGAGGAGACCGTCCTCGGGCACGTCGGGCTGCGCCTGATCGACTTCCGGATGCGCAGCGCGGACGTCGGGTACTGGGTGCTGCCCGAGGCGCGCGGCCGTGGCGTCGCCCGCCGCGCGCTGGAGCTGTGCACGCGCTGGGCCTTCGACGAAGTCGGACTCCACCGGATCCAGTTGGGCCACGCCCTCGGTCACGAGATCTCCTGCCGGGTCGCCGAGCGCTGCGGCTACCGCGCGGAGGGGACCCTGCGGGACGGCATGTTCGCGGCGGGGACGCTGAACGCGTTCCGCGACGTCCACCGGCACGCACGGCTCGCGACCGACCCGCCGTCCGCCTACCCGCCGTCCGCCTACCCGCCGTCCGCCGACCCGCCGCCCGCCGACCCGCCGTCCGGGGCCACGCCGTCCGGGGCCACGCCCGAGAGGCCCTAAGGCCAGAGCAACTCCCGCACCCAGGAGTCACCTTCGCGCCGATAGCGCAGCCGCACATGGCGCCGGTGCTCCTCGCCCTGGAAGAACTCCACCTCGTGCGGGACCAGCACGTATCCCGTCCACGTCGCGGCCTCGGTCCCGGGCTCGCGCCGCGCCAGCTCCCACGCGGCCTGACTGACCTGCGCCAACTCAGCTGTCGACGACAGCACTTCGCTCTGCCGCCCGACCAGCGCGGCGGCGAGCGCCCCCGTCGAGCGGGCATGCAGATCCGCGCTGCTCGCCTCCGCGCCGACGGTCAGGACCCTGCCCCGCAGCCGTACGGCACGGCCCCGCGTGGCCCAGTAGAAGCCGAGCGCGGCCTCGGGGCGAGCGGCCAGTTGGCGGCCCTTGCGGCTGGTCGCGTGCGAGGCGAAGTGCCAGCCACGCTCGTCCGCGTCGTGCAGCATCAGGGTCCGTACGTCGGGAAAGCCCCGCTCGTCGGCGGTCGCGAGGGTCATCGTGTGCGGCTCGGGCTGCCCGGCCCGGGCGGCCTCGGTGAACCACCGGTGGAACAGCGGGAGCGGTTCGTCGGGCGCGGTGGCGGGGTCGAAGGCGGGCAGTTCGGTGTCCCAGACGCGCTGGGTGCGAAGAAGGGCGCGGAACGCGTCCCGCGAGGTGTCCTGCTGGTCGTCGTCCATGGCGCCATTCAAGCGGTGGGCGGAGACGTGAGGCGAAAGTTCCCGGGGGGAAGTCCCCCGAGGTCGTCCGCTCGGAAGGCTCCCGGGACGGAAGTCCCCCGGAACCTCGCGGCGGGTTACTTCGTGGGCTTCCTGCCGGTGATGCCGAGATGGACCAGCATCGCCAGATTGGGCTTCAGTTCGGCCTGCTTCACGCCCCAGCTCTGGAAGCCCTTCTGGTGCGAGGCCACGGAGGCGAGCATGACGACCAGCGAGCCGGCCAGCGCGGCCGGGCTGAGATCCTTGTCGACCCTGCCCTTGGACTGGAGTTCCTTCACCGATTCCGTCAGGGAGTTGGTGACGGAGTTCAGGATCTTCAAGCGGATCTTGCTGAACCGCTTGTCGCCCTCCGCCGCGCCCAGGTCGACGACCCGGAGAATGGCGTCGTGTTTGCGCCAGAAGTCGAGGAAACCTTCCACCAGTTCTTCCGACGTCTGCCAGCCGGCCTTGCCGACCCAGGAGCGGCCGGAGACCAGTCCGGTCAGCCCGGCGCCCTCCTTGGCCATTTCCTCGGCGAGTTCGAGGACAGCGCCCTCGACGTCCGGGAAGTACTGGTAGAAAGTCGCGGGTGAAGTGCCTGCCTTCCGGGCCACGTCGATGACTTTGACGTCCCGGTACGGCGAGGAGCTGAGCATCTCGCTGAGGCGGTCGAGCAGCTTCTGCCGCGTCGCCTGCCCGCGCCGACCAGCAACGCGGCCGTCGACGGTGCGTACTTGTCCTGTCATGCCGTCAGCTTACCGAGGGGTGATCGGAGCGCGATTTGGCCGACTGCAAATGGGGAATCGGCCTGTGCGCGCGGGGGTGCCCGGGGGTCGGTGGACGGGGGCGGGGGCCGGTCGGGGGCGTCGGGACGGCGGGCTGCCGGAGACGGCCCGGAAAGGGCTGAAGGCGGCCGGGAGGCGGCCCGGAGGCGGCCCGGAGAGGGGTCGCGGGGGGCGCCCGGCCCATTCGGCCGCGAATAGTGTTATCAACAGCCTGTGGACAACTTCGGTGGATAACTCAAGGTCGCAGCGGCCTCACCCTGCGATAATGGAGCAAATGTTCTATTTCATCCCCTGCGCCACGGCCCATGGCCGATTAGCTTGGCGGTGACGGGCACCCCACAGACGGAAGGATCCGGGCTATGGCCGCGTGGGCGGAAGGCACGCCGTGCTGGGTGGATGTGTCACTCCCCGATCTCGCAGCGGGCAAGCGCTTCTACGGAGAGCTTTTCGGCTGGACCTTCGGCGAGGACAGGGGCGCCCAACGCGCCCACTACACCGATGCGTTCAGCGAGGGAAAGCGCGTCGCCGGTCTGTACGCCAAACAGGACGGCAGGATGCCCACCGCGTGGGGCGTCTACTTCGCCACCGACGACGCCGTGGCGCTCAGCGCGAGGATCAGGGACGCGGGCGGCCGGATGCTGGGGGAGCCGATGGTCCTCGGAGAGCTCGGGGTCATGGCGCAGGCCACCGACCCGGCCGGCGCGGTGTTCGGACTCTGGCAGGCGGGGGAACACACCGGTTTCGAGAAGAAGGACCAGCGGGGTTCCTTCTGCTGGACCGAGGTCTACACCCGGGACAAGGAGAGCGTCGACCCCTTCTACGAGCGGGTCTTCGGCTTCCGTGGCACCGATCTCCCCGACTCCTCCATCGACTTCCGGGTCTGGGCACTCCCCGGTACGGGACCGGGCGCCGACAGACCGGTCGGCGGGCGCAGTGTGATCACGGACGCCTTTCCGGTGGAGATGCCCGGTCACTTCCTCAGCTACTTCTCCGTCGTCGACTGCGACGAGACAGCGGCGACGGTCGTCCGGCTCGGCGGCCGGGTCACCGCGACGCCGTTCGACATCGAGTACGGGCGGATGGCGGTGCTCTCGGACAACCAGGGCGCGTCCTTCGCCGTGGTGGCAGGGCCGGAGCCGAAGCCGGATCAGCGGCCCGGGACGGAATGACCGGCGGCCGGGGACGGATGAGGGACGGGGCCCCGGGGGTAAGGGTGTCGCGAAGGGGGTCGCGTACGAGGTGTCCGGATCGGGACGGGACACCCCGATCCGCCCCCGGGTTCGCAACCGTTGCCTCAGGCAGGAAGAATCAGGGGGCACGGGGCCGTACCTTTGTGGCCCGTACGGGGAGGTGGCAGGCAAGTGGAGCAGCTGACGCAGCACGACCCGAGGCGTATCGGCCCGTTCGAGGTGCTGGGGCGGCTCGGAGCCGGCGGTATGGGGCTGGTCTATCTCGCGCGCTCGGCGTCCGGCCGTCGCGTGGCGATCAAGACCGTACGTACCGAGCTTGCCGAGGACCAGCTGTTCCGGGTCCGCTTCACGCGTGAGGTGGAGGCCGCGCGCGCCGTCAGCGGCTTCTACACGGCGGCCGTGGTGGACGCCGATCCGCGCGCCGCGGTGCCCTGGCTGGCCACGGCGTACGTGCCCGCACCCTCGCTGGAAGAAATAGTGAATGAGTGCGGTCCGATGCCGGCCCAGGCGGTGCGCTGGCTGGCGGCGGGCATCGCCGAGGCGCTCCAGTCCATCCACGGCGCCGGTCTGGTGCACCGTGACATGAAGCCGTCCAACGTCCTGGTGGTGGAGGACGGGCCGCGCGTCATCGACTTCGGCATTGCCTCCGGGGTCTCCAACACCAAGCTGACCATGACCAATGTGGCGGTCGGCACGCCCGCCTACATGTCGCCCGAGCAGGCGCGCGACTCGCGCAGTGTGACGGGCGCCAGCGACATCTTCTCGCTGGGCTCGACCCTCATCTTCGCCGCCACCGGCCACGCCCCGTTCCACGGCGCCAACCCGATCGAGACGGTCTTCATGCTGCTGCGGGAGGGCCCGGACACGGAGGGGCTGCCGGACGAGCTGCGGCCGCTCATCGAGTCCTGCATGCAGCGTGACGCGAGCCTGCGCCCCTCACCGGCCGACCTGCAGGCCCAGTTGGCCCCTCACCTCTTCGCCTCCGGCAGCGACGACAGCGGCACGGCGTCAGCCTGGCTGCCGGACAACGCCACCACGATGATCGAGCACCGCCGGGCCGGCGGCCGGATCACCACGGCCACCGCCATGCGTCCGCCGCGTCCCGCCGAGCCCGCTCCCGTACCGCGGCCCGCGCACCAGCCGGCCCCGGCGTTCCCGCCGCCTCCGCCCGCCCCGCCCGTGGCCCCGCCCGGTGGCGGAGTCCGGCTGGCGGGATCGCCGGTCCCGATCGGCCCCGGCCCCCGGGTCATGGACGCGCGGGACGCGTCCGTGACCGATGCCGGTCCCGCGACCGGCTGGATCCGCCCGCCGGCCGGGCTGACCGGCGCGGACGGGCTCACCGGCACCGTGCCGGCCCCGGCCGCCCCGCCGGTTCCCGCGCCCGCGCCGCCGCCCGACGCGGCCCCCGGCCACTGGCGGCCCTGGCGGTTCCGGATGTCGAACGACGTCTGGGGGACACCGGTCGTCGACGGCGATCTGCTGTACGTCACCTCCTTCGAGGTGCATGCCCTGGACGTGGGCAGCGGGCGCCGCCAGTTCAAGACCCGGGACGTGGCGTGGGCGATGGCCGTCGCCGACGGCCGTATCCACGCCTCGGACGGGCCGACGCTGTACGCGCTCGACGCCACGGACGGCGGTGAGCGCTGGCGGCTGCAGACCGACGCGTGGGTGTACTCCCTCCAGGTCGACCGGGGCACGGTCGTCACCGGCACGCGCGGCGGCGGTGTCCAGGCGTGGGAGGCGTCCAGCGGCGAGAAGCTGTGGGAGACGGCCGGGGCGCAGACGGACTTCGAGACGCCGGAGGCCGGGCCCGTGGTCGTCGACGGCACGGTGTACGTGTGGAAGGACACCCGGCTCAAGGCGCTGGACGCGCGCTCGGGCGCCGAGCGCTGGTCGTACCCCATCGGCGACGCGGCCTCGTGCGGCGGCGTGCCCGTACGGGTGCTGCCCGCGCCGGACGGTCATCTGTACGTCTCGGCCGGGACGCGCGTGCTGTGCGTCGAGATCGCGACCGGCCATGTGCGCTGGCACTTCGAGGCGCCCGCCGTCTTCCTCTCGCCCCCGGCCTTCGCGCCGGGGCCCGCGGTGACGGGCGGCGGTGTCTACCTCGCCGACTACCTGGGCACGGTGTACGCCCTCGACGCGACGACCGGCAAGGACCGCTGGCGTATCGCCACCGAGTCCCGTCAGTCGATCGAGCCCGTCCTGGTCGCCGACGGCAACATCCATGTCGGCAGCGGCAGCGCCGTGTACACGCTTGACGCGGTCACGGGCACGCCCAAGTGGCGCTTCGCGGCGGGCGGCGAGGTGATCGGCGCGCCGGTCGTCGCCGAGGGCCGACTGCACTTCGGCTCGGCCGACCATGTGCTGTACACGCTGGACGCGAGCGGCGGCCAGCTGCGCTGGAAGCTGGCGACGGGCGGCGAGATCACGGGCTCGCCGGTGGCACGCCGGGGTGTGGTGTACGCGTGCAGCAAGGACCGCTGTGTCTACGCGCTGGACGCGGTCAAGGGGACGGCGACGGGGCGCGGGCAGCGGTAGCCCGCGGCGGCAGCGGCACCGGTGTCGGTCACCGGGGCGGGTTGTCCCGGCGCGGATCCGCGTCGTCGTACCCGGGCCCGACGGTGCCGAGGGTCTGGGTGTCCTCGTCGGGGTGCGACCGGTCCCGCTCGGACGCGTAGGGGTGCGCGCCGTACGGCCCGGAGTCGTACGGCCCGGACCCGTACGGTCCGGACCCGTAGGGCTGGGCTCCGTAGGGCTGGGCTCCGTAGGGCTGGGCCCCGTTCTGGTGGGATCCGTACTGCTGGGATCCGTACGGCCCGGCTCCGTAGGGCGGGTCCCAGTCCTGCGGCGCCGGGCCGTCCGGGACGGGGACCATGGGCGGCAGGTCGTCCAGCGAGGGCCGTCCGTACCGTCGCCGGCCGCTCATCACCACTGCGGCCAGGAGGAGTACGAGCCCGCCGCCGAGGGAGTACGCGACGCCGAGGCCCAGGCCCCCGCCGTGACCGTCCACGCTGAGACTGCCCGCCGCCATGCCCTGACGCACCATCCAGAGGATGGTGAAGCCGAGGACGACGAGACCGGCCAGTGCCACCGGCGGCCGTGAGCGCAGCGCCACGCCGATCAGGGTGACCAGGGCCGCGAAGGCGACGGGCAGCAGCAGGGATTCCCCGAGAGCGGCGCTGTTGCCGGTGACACCGTTGAACAGGTCGGCGACGCGGATGTCGCTCCCGTGCCGGCCGTCGTACCAGGCACGGAAGGGACTCAGTACGGCGGCGGCCGCTCCGGCGAGAGCGAGAACCGAACCGATGACGTTGCGGACCATCGCCCGCCTCCTTGCCTGTACCGGCCTGTACGGAATCCCGCTCCGCTGCCGACGCTACGCCGGGTGCCTGACCGGCGCCATGCGGCACACGCGGTCTCCGGAAGCCGGGCTGTCACTCCCCGCCCGCTGTCGGGGTGTCGACAGCGGGACGGTCGGAGGGCCGATGGACACCCCGAAGAACGGGACCCTCGTCCGGGCGGGCGCAGCGAGCGCGTACATCACGAACTGCTCGCGTGACGCGGGCCGGAGGGGGAGCCGGTGGCGGACATGCCGCGACCGCGGTGGCTCCCCCTCCGCGCCACCGCGGTCGCTCCCCGTCCCGGAATGGTCTGATTCAGGCGGGTTCGCCCGTGGCGTGGATGTCCGTGACGGTGGCTTCGCCACCCGTGGCGTGGATGTCCTTGGTGGTGAGGTCGCCACCCGTGGCGTGGATGTCCTTGGTGGTGACCTCGCCCTTGCCGGAGCCCGCGTGGGCGTCCTTCGGCTCGACGGCCGGCTTGGCGCTCTTGTTGTCACTCATGCCCGTCAACTCCCTCTTCCTTGCGCTGCGCGATGGATGGAGATACTCGCAGGCGGCTCCCCCGAGGCCGCCGGCGAGCATCTCAGGACTGTCCAGATCGATGCGACAGCTCCGTGCCGCCCCGTCTGCCCCCCGACGCGACGGTGCGACGTACCGCAAGAATGGCGGGTGGCGATAAACGAACGATGAACGCCCCCCGCTTGCTTGTTCGCCCCGCCTGCCCGCCTGCCCGCCTGCCGGCCTGCCCGCCTGCCCGCCTGCCGGCCCCGCCTGCCCGCGCCCGCCCGCCCGTCGGCACGCGGCCGTGACCGAGGAGACCCGGGCGGCCGTCGCCGCGGCGGGACTCACGAGGCCGTGACCGGTGACAGCAGCGCGCGCACGGAGGCGGCTTCCGGCGCGTCCAGTTCCTCGTAGAGGGTCAGCGCTTCGCGCCGGCAGACCTCGGCCCTGCCGGGCTGCCCGATGCCGTCCAGCGCCCGGCCCAGCACGGTGAGCACGTTCGCGCGCCGCCACGCGCCGCCGATACCCCGCAGGACCGTCAGCGCCATCTCGGCGTTGACCGCGGCCTGCGCCGATCGGCCGGCCGTCAGGTCGACCTCGGCCAACCGGAACAGCGCCATGCCCTCCCACAGCCGCTGGCGGCTGTCCCGGAAGACGGCCAGGGCTTCCTGGAGCCGTTGGGTCGCCAGGGTGAGCTGGCCTCCCTGGGTGAGCGCGAGCCCGAGCGCGTACCGGCCGTTCGCCCCCCGCAGGGAGTGCCCCAGCCCGTCGTAGACGTCGATGCCCTCCTGGGCCAGGGTGACGGCGCTCGTGGTGCGTTCCGTCGCCAGGTGGATACGGGACAGGTTGCAGAGGGCGCTCGCCTCGCCGGCCCGGTCGTCCGCCCGGCGGAACCCCTCGATGGCCTGCGTCAGGTGCTTCTCACCGTCGGCGTACCGGCCCTGGAAGAGCGCGATGACGCCCCGGACGTTCGCGGTCCAGCAGCCGGGCAGCGGGTCCCGCGCCGGTTCGGTGAGCCGGTGGGCCTGGTCCGCCGCTTCGTCCGCGCGGTCGAAACGGCCCACCATCTGATGGACGTTGGCCAGAATGACGAAAGCCCTGGCCTCGGTCCGCTTGTCGCCGGTCGCGTGCGCGGCCTCCCGCAGGAGCGCGGCCGCCTCCCCGTACTGCTTGGAGTTGGCGCCCGACTCCGCCAGGTCGGCGGAGGCCCACAGAAGGTCGACCGCCCGCCGCAGGGTCAGCGGGTCGGGCGACTGGCGTACGCAGGCGAGCAGGCAGTTCGCCTCCGTGTACAGCCAGTCCTGGGCCGCATGGCGGTCCGTGAAGCTCAGCCCCCGGTCCTCGGTCACCTCAAGGTGCTCCACCAGCCGGTCGCCCGGCCGCTCCAGCGCGTACACCCGCGCCGCCGTGGCCAGGTAGAAGTCGAGCAGTCGCGACAGCGCCGACTGCCTTTCGGCCGGGGTCTGTTCGTCCCGTTCCGCGCAGGCGCGGGCGTAGAGGCGTACGAGGTCGTGGTAGCGGTAGCGGCCCGGTGCGGCGGACTCCAGGAGCGAGGTGTCGACGAGCGATTCCAGCAGATCCTCGGTCTCGTGCGGCGGCAGGTCCAGGACGGCGGCCGCCGCGGCCAGCGACATGTCGGGGCCGTCGGCGAGGCCGAGCAGGCGGAACGCGCGCGCCTGGGCGGGCTCCAGCGCTCCGTAGCCCAGCTCGAACGTCGCCTTGACGGCGAGATCGCCCGTCTGGAGCTCGTCGAGCCTGCGCCGTTCGTCCGCGAGCTTCGCGGCCAGGACCGAGACCGTCCAGGTGCGGCGGGCCGCCAGGCGCGAGGCGGCGATACGGATCGCCAGCGGGAGGAAACCGCACGCGCCGACCACATCCAGCGCCGCCTCGCGCTCCGAGGTGACGCGCTCCGTGCCGACGATCCGGGTGAAGAGCTGGAGGGCCTCCTCCGGCGACATCACATCGAGGTCGACCAGATGCGCGCCCGCCAGATCGACCATCCGGCCCCGGCTGGTGACCAGCGCCGCGCACCCGGGCGTGCCGGGCAGCAGCGGGCGGATCTGGGCGGCGTCCCTGGCGTTGTCCAGCAGGACCAGCACCCGGCGACCGTCGAGCGTCGAGCGGTAGAGCGCGGACCGCTCGTCCAGCGAATCGGGGATCGCGCTCCCGGGCGTGCCCAGCGCCCGCAGGAACGCCCCCAGGACGGCCTCCGGCTCGGCGGCCCGCGCGCCCGCGCCCTGCAGGTCGACGTACAGCTGGCCGTCCGGGAAGTGCGGCCGCGCCTCGTGCGCGACCCGTATCGCGAGGGTCGTCTTGCCGACGCCCCCGATCCCGGCGAGCGTGGAGACCGCCATCACGGACTCCTCGGCGCTCGCGAGCCGGTCGCCCAGCTCCCGTACGAAGGCGGCGCGGCCGGTGAAGTCCTCTACCGTAGGCGGGAGTTGTGCGGGGCGGACGACGGTGTGGGCCGGCGCCGGCTCCTCGACCGGGCGGGCCAGCTCGGCGTCGGCCCGGAGGATGCGCTGCTGGAGCCGCGCCAGCTCGGGGCATGGGTCGACGCCCAGCTCGTCGGCGAGCAGCCGGCGGGTGTCCGCGTACACCGCGAGTGCCTCGGCCTGCCGCCCGCTGCGGTACAGCGCCAGCATCAGCAGCTCGCGCAGCCGCTCACGCAGCGGGTGCGCCGCGGTCAGTGCGGTCAGCTCGGAGACCGCCTCCGCGTGGCGGCCCAGCTCCAGGTCCAGATCGAGCCGGGTCTCGGTGAGCTGAAGGCGCCATTCCGCCAGCCGGGCGCGCTGCGTCTCGGCGTGCGGTCCGGGTACGGAGGCGAGTGGTTCGCCGTCCCACAGCGCCAGCGACTCGACGATCAGCGCGCCGGCCCGGGAACGGTCCCCGGCGGCGCGCGCCTTTTCCCCGGCCAGGACCAGTTCCCGCGCGACGTTCAGGTCGAGGGCGTCCGGCGCGGTCCGCAGGGCGTACCCGCCCGCCTCGCTGACCAGCACGTCGGGGGAGAGGACTTTGCGGAGCCGGGAGGCGTACGTCCGCAGCGCGGCGAGCGCCTGGGGCGGAGGGTCGTCGCCCCAGAGGGCGTCGATCAGCTCGCCGGCGGTGGCGGTGCGGCCGTCGCGCAGCAGCAGGGCGGCGAGCAGGGCGCGCTGCTGGGGCGACCCGGACGACAGCGCGTCCCCGCCACGCCAGGCGCGTACGGGCCCGAGCACGCTGAAGCGCAGTCCGGCGGCGCCGGCGGTGCTGCCGATGTCGAGGCTGTTGCTGGTCGTGCTGGTCGTGCTGGTCGTGCTGGTCGTGTTCGCTTTATGTGGCGCGACCGGAGTCCGTTGCTCCGGTAGGTGCGGCATGCCGTCTCGGTCCATAGCTCCCCCTGCCCCCGCTACTGCCGGTATCGCCTTCGACAGTCTGCCTTGTCGGAGGGGGGCGCGTCAGCACCGGACGACAGACAGCGCAAGGGACGGACGGGACGTGAGAGGAAGCGGACGCCGCGTCAGATCGACGGCGGCCGGGGGCGGATGGGACCCGCCCCCCGGCCGCCGCCCGTTACGGGCCTTCCCGCGCTACTCCCCGAGGAAGACCGGGTTGGTGAACGCCGCCAGCGCTCCCGGCAGGCCCGGCACCGTCGGGGCGTGCCGCACCTCCGCGCGTACGTAGGTGGCGTACGAGGGGGTCGTGCGCCATTCCACCGTGCCCGCACCCGACGCCGGCAGCGTGACGGTGTGCGGCGTGCCCTGGTCGGTGACGAAGTGGGCCGTGCGGCCCGGGGCGCCGGTGACCTCCAGCCGTACGGTCACCGGGGTGTCGGCGCCGGCCCGCAGACGGTCGCCGATACCGGCGTGCTCGCCCCGGCCGCCGGTCGCGCCGAAGGCCAGCGAGACCTTCGCCGACTCCGCCACATAGCTGTGACCGGCGCGGATGCCGGCCAGGATCGCGTCACGGCTCAGGTCGTCGGCCAGGACGACGGTCTGCGGGGTGCCGATGGCGTCGGGGTCGCGGTGGGCGTCGCTGTTGCCCATCGCGGGCGTCCACGCCCGGCCCGAACGGGCTCCGGATACCAGGGCGTTGTCCCAGGAGGCGAGGGCGATCTCGTCCTCCGGGGTGTACGGGCCGTTCCACACCTCCACCGCGTCGGCGTCGGCGAAGCCGAACTTCCAGTTGCAGCCCAGGCAGGTCGCGTTCGGATGGGCGGGCACGACCAGGCCGTCCGCGCGGCGGATCTGCCGGGCGTAGTGGCCGAAGCGGTTGTCGCGGGCACGGTAGCGCCAGTCGACGAACGTACCGGGGTCGGTACCGATGGCGAGGACGTGGCCGTTGCGGGTCGTGATCTCCTCGCCGGTGAGGATCAGCAGGTCATCGCCCCACAGACCGGCCCAGGCGCGGTGCGCCGAGTGGGTGTTGTGGTCGCTGCCGTTGATGAAGTCGAGACCGGCGGCGCGGGCGAGCGCGGCGATCTCGGCGGGGGTGCGCTTGCCGTCCGAGTGCAGGGAGTGGATGTGGCAGTCGCCCCGGTACCAGGCCCGGCCGCGCCCCCTGGCCCGCTCGGGCGGGTGGACCGGTGCGGGGGTGCTGCCCGGGACGCCGAAGCGCAGGGTGACGGTGACCTCGTACGACAGGCCCTCCGGGGCGACGGTGTACGGCGCCAGCGCGATGTGCCAGGTCCCGGCCCGCACCGGACCCGCGATATAGCCGGGGGTGGCCTCGTCCGCGCGCAGGAAGAACCCGGTACGGGCGCCGCCCGACCAGCCCCGGAAGCCGCGCCCGCCGAGCGCCGTGCCGCGCTCGTCGAAGATGCCGATGTCGAGAGCGTTGCCCTGGGTGCCGGCGGGGACGGCGGGCCGCTCGTACGCGTACGCCACATGGATCTCGCTGACCCCGCGCGGGACCTCGACGGGGAGGTGGACGAAGTCGGGGGAACCGGTCGGCAGGATGCCGCGAACGGTCCTGGTCTGTTCGCCGCCACCGGCGCTGTCACCGCCGCCGGCGGGCGCGGCGTTCGCGAAGCTCACGGTACCCAACGTAAGCGCGGCGGCGGCTCCCGTCACGAGGAGCCCCCGCCTGCCCATCGCGGGGCCGGAGCTGTCTGCTGCGTGGCCTGTCTGGTCTGCCTGAGCTTCCCGGTCTGCGTGCTCCGCGTGGGCTGCGTGGGCTGTCCGGGTTGTCCGGTCTGTGTGGTCGGGGTGGTTCTTGCACATGCCTGCGGCTCCAAGAACGTCGTGGGGGGAGAGGCGAGCGGGCGTCCGGGTCCGTGCACCCGAACTCTCGTATTCAGCCGTGAACCGGCCTGTGGGGGAAGGGGGTTGGCGGGCGGCGGGCACCTGCCCGGGGCCTCGCGCCGGACGCCCCGGGCACGCGCGCCGCACGGTCGGGGCGCGCCGCCGCAGGCGATGGCCGGACGCCGGTCGGGGGGCCGGTCGGGCGCCGTGACCGGTGCGCGCCGCAGTCGGAGGCAGCCGGTCCGGCGCGCGTACCGCCCGTCTCCGGTCGGGCCGTGGCGCCGAACGTATCCTCAGAGAATGACGACGCGCGTGCCTGAGGAATCCGGGACCGGACGACCGACCCGAGCCGCCGGACCGGACGGTCCGGCGGGCCCGGACCGGCCCACCGCCAATGCCATGCGGCGGGCGCTCAAGCGCGCGCGGGACGGTGTCGCGCTGGACGCCGCCGAGGCCGCCGTGCTCCTCCAGGCGCGCGGCGACGACCTCACCGACCTCGCCGCATCCGCCGCCCGGGTCCGGGACGCGGGCCTGGCGGCGGTCGGGCGCCCCGGCGTCATCACGTACTCCCGCAAGGTCTTCATCCCGCTGACCCGGCTGTGCCGTGACAAGTGCCATTACTGCACCTTCGTCACCGTCCCCGGCAAGCTGCGCCGGGCCGGCCACGGCATGTTCCTGTCGCCGGACGAGGTCCTGGAGATCGCCCGCCAGGGCGCGGCCATGGGCTGCAAAGAAGCCCTGTTCACGCTCGGCGACCGGCCCGAGGACCGGTGGCCGGAGGCGCGCGAGTGGCTGGAGGCGGAGGGGTACGACGACACCCTGGCGTACGTCAGGGCCATGGCGATCCGGGTGCTGGAGGAGACCGGGCTGCTGCCCCACCTCAACCCCGGCGTGCTGTCCTGGACCGATCTCCAGCGGCTCAAGCCGGTCGCGCCCAGCATGGGCATGATGCTGGAGACCACCGCGACCCGCCTGTGGTCCGAGCCCGGCGGCCCGCACCACGGCTCCCCGGACAAGGAGCCCGCCGTACGGCTGCGGGTGCTGGAGGACGCGGGCCGCTCCAACGTCCCGTTCACCACCGGCATCCTGATCGGCATCGGGGAGTCGTACGAGGAGCGCGCCGACTCCCTCTTCGAGCTGCGCAGGACGGCCCGCGCCTACCACGGCATCCAGGAAGTCATCGTCCAGAACTTCCGTGCCAAGCCGGACACCGCGATGCGCGGCATGCCGGACGCGGAGCTGGAGGAGCTGGCGGCGGCCGTCGCCGTGGCCCGGCACATCCTCGGCCCGTCCGCCCGCATCCAGGCACCGCCCAACCTCGTCGACGCCGAGTACGCCCTGCTGATCGGCGCGGGCATCGACGACTGGGGCGGCGTCTCGCCCCTCACCCCCGACCACGTCAACCCCGAGCGCCCCTGGCCGCACATCGACGAGCTGGCCGCGAAGACCGCCGAGTCCGGCTTCGAGCTGCGCGAACGGCTCACCATCTACCCCGAGTTCGTCCAGCGGGGCGAGCCCTGGCTGGACCCCCGGCTGCTGCCGCACGTCCGGGCACTGGCGGACCCGGAGACGGGCCTGGCCAGGGAAGGCGTCAAGCCGTCCGGGCTGCCCTGGCAGGAGCCGGACGAGGGCTTCACCGCCACCGGCCGCACCGACCTGCACCGGACCATCGACACCGAGGGCCGTACCGGCGACCGCCGGGACGACTTCGACGACGTGTACGGCGACTGGGAGGCGCTGCGCGAGGCGGCGGCCCCCGGCATGGTGCCGGAGCGCATCGACACGGACGTACGGTCGGCCCTCGGGCAGGCCGCCGACGACCCCACGAAGCTGACCGACGCGGAAGCGCTCGCCCTGCTGCACGCGGACGGCCCCGCGCTGGACGCGCTGACCCGGATCGCCGACGAACTGCGCCGCGACGTGGTCGGTGACGACGTCACGTACATCGTCACGCGCAACATCAACTTCACCAATGTCTGCTACACCGGCTGCCGCTTCTGCGCCTTCGCGCAGCGCCGCACCGACGCCGACGCGTACACCCTCTCCCTGGACCAGGTCGCGGACCGCGCCCAGCAGGCGTGGGAGGTCGGCGCCGTCGAGGTCTGCATGCAGGGCGGCATCCACCCCGACCTGCCCGGCACGGCGTACTTCGACATCGCGCGCGCCGTGAAGGAACGCGTCCCGGGCATGCACGTGCACGCCTTCTCGCCGATGGAGGTCGTCAACGGCGCCTCGCGCACCGGCCTGTCGATCCGCGAGTGGCTGACGGCCGCCAAGGAGGCCGGGCTCGACTCGATCCCCGGCACGGCGGCGGAGATCCTCGACGACGAGGTGCGCTGGGTCCTCACGAAGGGCAAGCTGCCGGCGGCGACCTGGATCGAGGTCGTGAAGACCGCCCACGAGCTGGGCATCCGCTCCAGCTCCACGATGATGTACGGGCATGTCGACCAGCCCCGCCACTGGCTCGGCCACCTGCGCACGCTGGCCGGCATCCAGCAGGAGACGGGCGGCTTCACCGAGTTCGTGACGCTGCCGTTCATCCACACCAACGCCCCGGTCTACCTGGCCGGCATCGCCCGGCCGGGCCCCACGGACCGCGACAACCGCGCGGTCATCGCCATGGCCCGTCTGCTGCTCCACCCGCACATCACCAACATCCAGACCAGTTGGGTGAAGCTCGGCACGGAGGGCGCGGCGGAAATGCTCCGCTCCGGCGCGAACGACCTGGGCGGCACGCTGATGGAGGAGACCATCTCCCGTATGGCGGGATCGAGTTACGGCTCGTACCGCTCGGTCAAGGACCTCGTCGCCATCGCCGACGCGGCGGGCCGCCCGGCGAAGCCGCGCACGACGCTGTACGGCGAGGTCCCGGAGGAGCGCGTACGGGCGGCGGCGGCCTCGGACGGCCACCTGCCGGAGCTGCTGCCCCTGGTCGGCGACGGCGCCTGACAACTCCGCCTGCCCCGAACCGATTCGTCGGCGTGCTCCCTGAACTCAGCGTTCCTGTTCGATTACAGTGCTCGTCAGTTGCTCTGGGAGGCTCAGGGGAAGGGTGGGACGTGTGAGCACACCGACCGGGGCCCTGTGGGGGCGGGTCGAGCAGCAGGACTTCCGCAGCCGGGTGCGGGGGTGCCTGCTCGGCGGGGCCCTCGGGGACGCGCTCGGGGCCGGGGTCGCCGCGCTCACGTTCGGCGAGATCCGTGGCGCGTACGGCCCGGAGGGCGTGGTCGATCCGGTGCCCGCGTACGGCCGCCGGGGCGCTGTCACCGCCGCCACCCAGATGGCCCTGTTCACCGTGGACGGACTGATCCGCGCCCAGGTCCGCAGGGACACCGGAGCCTGGCACCCGCCCACCGATGTGCACCGCGCGCATCTGCGCTGGGCGGCGACCCAGCACGACTGGGGGCCCGACCTGCGGCGCGGGGACAACGGCTGGCTCGCGCAGGAGGAGTGGCTGTACGTCCGGCGTGATCCGCCCCGCTCCTGTCTCACCGGGCTGGGCGACGGGACCATGGGCACGCTCGACAAGCCCAAGAATCCCACCGCCCGCGACGCGGGCGCGCTCGTACGGTCCGCGCCCTTCGGGCTGCTCGTCGGGTGGGAGCCGCAGCTGGTGTGCCAGCTCGCCGTGGAGTGCGCCGCCCAGACCCACGGGCATCCGACGGCGTATCTCTCGGCGGGCGCCTTCGCCGTGATCACCCACGCTCTGGCGCGCGGCGAGACCCTGGAGACCGGTGTGGGGCGCGCTCTCGACCTGATCGCCGCGCACCCCGGGCACCAGCCCGTCACGGACGCTCTGCTGCGGGCGCTCGGCGCCGTACGGCAAGGGGTTCCGGATCCCGGCAGGGTCGCCGCGCTCGGTGCGGGGCACGCGGCGCAGGACGCGCTCGCCGTCGCCGTCTACTGCGCGCTCGTCGGCGAGGACATCCGCCACGGTCTCTGTCTCGCCGTGAATCACGACGGCCCCTCCGCCGCCACCGGCACGCTCTGCGGGGCGTTGCTCGGGACCCTGCACGGCGAGACGGCTCTGCCGCCCGCCTGGCTGGCCGAGCTGGAGGGACGGCCCACCGTCCTCGAACTCGCCGACGACTTCGCGATGGAGATGACCCAGGGCCCGTCGCTGCACGGTCCGGCGGTCGCGGCGTCCGGCTGGCTGGTCCGCTACCCGCGTGCCTGAACGGTCCTGCGGAGGGCCCGACCCGGGAAGGTGAGCCGGGCCCCCCGCGTGCGTACGGCCTCGTCCGCGTACGTCAGCCGTCCGAGCTCTCCCGGCCGCGCGCCTTCGCGTCGTCCGCCGTTGTGTCGCCCGTCTTCGCGTCGCCCGTCTTCGCGTCGCCGGTCTTCGCGTCGCCGGTCTTCGTCGTCGACGATTCCTTCACGCTCGCCTTCGCCTGCGACGGCAGCGTCAGCGAGGCGGCGGTCAGGTCCGAACCGTCTCCGGCGCCCTCGCCGTTGATCCGTGCCAGCAGCACATCGCGCTCCGCCGTGTCCTCCGGCTTCAGGAAGCCGATCACGATGTACAGCACGAGCGAGACGGCGAGCGGCACCGAGACCTGGTACTGCAGCGGCACCCCGCCGTCGACGTTCCAGCTGATCGGGTAGTTGACCAGCCAGAAGGCCAGCAGCCCCAGCGCCCAGCTGACGATCGCGGCCGTCGGACCCGACCTGCGGAACGTCTTGAGCAGGCCGAGCATGAACGGGATCGCGATCGGACCCATCAGCCCCGCCACCCACTTGATGACGACGGTGATGATGTCCTTGAACGTGGGCGAGTTGACCTGCGTCGCTATGGCCATCGACAGGGCCAGGAACGAGATGGTCGACAGCCGGGCCGCCACCAGACCGGCCCGCTCCGACCAGCCGCGCGCCGCCTTCGAGAGGGTCGGCGCGATGTCCCGGGTGAAGACCGCCGAGATGGCGTTGGCGTCGGAGGAGCACATCGCCATCGTGTGCGAGAAGAAGCCGACGATGACCAGGCCCAGCAGACCGTGCGGCAGCAGCTGCTCGGTCATCAGGCCGTACGCGTCGGAGGCGTCCGGCTTCCGCGCGTGGACGAGGAGCGGCGCGCACCACATCGGGAAGAACAGGACCAGCGGCCAGACGAGCCAGAGGACGGCGGACAGCCGGGCGGAGCGGGTCGCCTCGCGGGCGTTGGCCGTCGCCATGTAGCGCTGCGCCTGGTTCCACATGCCGCCGTTGTACTCGAAGGTCTTGATGAAGAGGAAGGCCAGCAGGAAGGTGACGGTGTACGGCCCCGCCGTCGGGTCGGCGTGACCGCCGGGCAGCTTGTCCCAGACGGTCCACAGCGCGCTGAAGCCGCCGAGCTTGCCCATGGCGGCGACGAGCATCGCGACCCCGGCGAAGAGCTGGATGATGAACTGCCCCAGCTCGGTGAGGGCGTCGGCCCACAGTCCGCCGACGGTGCAGTAGATGCCGGTGATGACACCGGTGATGAGGATGCCCTGGTTGAGGGAGATCCCGGTGAAGACGGAGAGCAGGGTCGCTATCGCCGCCCACTTGGCGGCCACGTCCACGATCTTCAGCAGCAGACCGGACCAGGCGAGGGCCTGCTGGGTCTTGAGGTCGTAGCGGTTCTTGAGGTATTCGAGCGGGGACGCGACGTGCAGCCGCGAGCGCAGCCGGTTGAGCCGGGGCGCGAAGAGCTTCGCGCCGATCCCGATCCCGATGGCGATCGGGAGCGACCAGGTCACGAAGGACGTGACGCCGTACATATAGGCGATGCCCGCGTACCCGGTGAACATCACCGCGCTGTAGCCGGACATGTGGTGCGAGATGCCGGACAGCCACCAGGGCATCTTGCCGCCGGCGGTGAAGAAGTCGCTGACGCTGTCCACGCGCTTGTGCGACCAGACGCCGATCGCGATCATCACACCGAAGTACGCGATGAGCACGATCCAGTCGAGGCTGTTCATGTGCCCCCTCCAGGGGTCCGCCTTGTGAACGTCGTAGCTCTTCGTCAGTACGTCCGATCAGCGGAGCCCCCGTGCGGGAGCGGGGACTTGGGGGATTGAACCGCCTGGCGCGGCGGCGGGTCAAGGGTTTCTGCGGTCATGAGTGTGAACGCAAGTCAGAAAGCCGAACGATTTTGCCCGTTCTTGACTTCACAGGGCATTGTCGTGAACGCGACGACCGCCACACGATGAGCGGGCACTTCGTCAGGCTCCGGCGATGGCTCCGGCGATGGCTCCAGCCATGGTTCCGGCGATGGTTCCGGCCACTCCGGCCGTGGCTCCGGCCGTGGCTCCGGCCATACAGAGACGACCGCCCGGGATGCGGGTCCCGAGCGGCCGAGAGGGGGAGTTCACAACCAACTGTCAGAGTTGTTCGGAGCCCGGGCATGGCCGAGCCCCCTCGGCCAGGACGGCGAACCGGTCGAGAGGGCTCTGTGCGTGCGGGCTCCGCGCGGTGTGCGGGCGGCGCCGGCGGTACGGGTGATGGAGCGTCGTCCGGTCCCGGCCGGGTCAGAGCGCGCTCTTGCCCATTTCCTGCACGAACGCATTCCACGACGCGGGGACGAAGGAGATCGAAGGGCCTTCGGGGGCCTTCGAATCCCGAACGGAAATGGACTGGACGACGGGGGATTTGACCTCGACGCAGGCGCCGTTTCCGCCGGAGTAGGAGGACTTGGTCCACATGTCCGTAGCACCCTGAAGAATTGCCATGATCGCTCCGGTTCAGCAAGTGATGTGCATGAGCGCCAACTTCCTGCTGGCATGATCGACGCTACTCGCCTCACTCCACGGGCGGGACGGGCGTTCACTCGTGCGGGTGGCTTGCCGCAGAGGAGTCTTCCGCGTCGGGCGGGGTGAGGTGTACCGTGCCCTCGCCCTCGGCGGGAATATGGATGTACGGGGCATGTCCGACCAAAGTGGCGGGCGGCCCGGAGTATCGTCACGAGCCACCCGCCGGCCTCAGCGGGCGTATTCCTTGGCGATATCCGAGATGAACTGCCGCGTCTGATCGGCATTCAGGGCCTGGGCCCGCAAATGCTCGTACATCACGCTGTACCGCTGCACATCCGCGGCCTTCTCCAGATAAAGATCGCTTGTCACGCCCTCGATGTAGACCACGCTGGAGTCCGCGGCATCCGGGAATTCCAGAATCGCGTAGTGCCCGCTGATCCCGGGGTGCGCGCCCATGTCGAAAGGCAGCACCTGCACGGTCACATGAGGGAGCTGCGACTGCTCGACGAGGTGCTCCAGCTGCTCCCGCATCAGCTGCCGGTCGCCGACGACCCGGCGCAGCGCCGACTCGTCCACCACGGCCCAGAGCCGGAGCGGCTCCTCGGGTGCGTTGACGCGGTCCTGGCGCCGCAGTCGTACGCCGACACGCTTCTCGACGTCCGGCGCGGCGGACTCGGGCAGCGCGCCATTGATCAGCGCCTCCGCGTACGGGCGGGTCTGGAGCAGGCCGGGGACGACCTGCGGCTCGTAAACCCGCAGCGAGGCCGCGTCCGTCTCCAGCCCGATGTACACGCTGTACGGGATGTCGCCGAAGGCGTGCCACCAGCCCTGCTGGCGCGAGTCCTTGGCCATTTGCATCAGCGAGTCGACGATGCGCTCGTCGGCCACTTCGTACACCCCGCACAGGTCGCGGACATCGCGCTGGCTGATCGAGCGACGACCGTTCTCCAGGCGGCTGATCTTCGACTGGGAGACCAGCAGGCGCTCCGCCACCTCTTCGGCCGTCATGCCTTTGAGTTCGCGAAGCCGGCGCAACTCCTGGCCCAATCGGCGTCGCCTGACGGTGGGGTTGACGTTGGACGCCACGGAAACTGCACCTCCGGCTGCGTTGCTGTACGTATCTACTGCTCAGCAGACTGCCACCAATGGTCCCAACTGCGCTGGAAAATGGCCACAGAGGCGAACGCGCCGGTGGACGCGCCGATGTGCGCGCCGGAGCGCGCGCTGGGCGCCCGGGGCGGTTCCAGGCGTCCGGGAGCCGTGTCGCGGGCTGTCCGGGTCGCCGGCGGCGGCAGGGGCTGTCAGGGGGCGTCCGAGGCCGCCCGTGCGGCCGCGTCGCGGTCGGACCGACAACGCAACGCGCGGGGCGGCCCATGGAACAGGCTGCCCCGCGCGTCCTGTGCGGCTCCCGGACCGGGTCTGGAGACGTCGGTGCGGCGGATTGCGGTGTGGTGCGGTCGTGCGGTGCTGCGGTCCTGCGTGGTGCGGTCCTACGGGCCCAACCAGGTCCTACGGGTCGTTCAGTGCGCCGCGACGCGCGCCATGCCGCCGTGGTGCGGCTGCATCGGCACAGCGGCCGCCCGGCCGCCACCCGGAGCGCTGGCGGCGCCCTGGGCGGGGTTACGGCGCTGCTGCGCGCCCACGCCGTTCGACACGTCCATGACGGCGTGCGCCACCAGGCCACCCATCGGGTCGTGTCTGATCAGGTCCCGGAGCCGGGAGCGCGATGAGCGCCCCTCGTTGCCGGGGTAGAGGTGCTTGCCGAGTCCGACCGCGTGGGCCAGTGCGGCGAGCGCCGCGGTCCGCGGGTCCGGCGGTACGCCGGTGCGGATCGCACTGTCCAGCCGGGACCTGATCTCCCGGCTGATCGCCGTCTCCGTCGCCTGGTAGCGAGTCGTCGGCAGCACTCCGCACATCTGGCCCGCCACGGCATGCACCATGCCGCACCGCTCCAGATGTGAGAGGTAAGTCTGACGCAGCCCCAGGCGGGGCCCGCCAATCCAATGGACCGCCCGGACCGGGCTGCCGCGCCTGCGCAGCAGTTCCAGTGCGGAGTCCAGAGTCGGATCTCCGGTCGGCCGTGGCATCACCACGGCGATACGATCCCCGTCTGGGGCTATCCGTCCTGCCAGAGCCAGCTCCACTAGCTGTGCTCCGGCCAGGCCGAGGTCGAGCGACTGCGGCTGCGCTGTGGTACCCGTGGCCGGGTCCAGAGCGAGCAGCAGAAGCTCCTCCGGAATTGTTCTGCGGCTCCTGCCCATCCATGCCTCCCCGCGTGGATGAATGACAGGGTGACCCCTCTCACATTGGTCTGTCGAGAGCGCCTGGGTGCTTTGTACGGGAACCATGACGTATGTCGTTCTCGTCTCTTGGCAGGGCCGAGGTCCCAGAGCAGGACACTGATAGATGGTTCGGACAGTGCGGCAGGTCGCATGAGACATGGATACGAAGGAGACGCGGTGGCGGGCGAGTCCCCCGGCAAGTCGGATCAGCAGAAGTCCTCGGGGGAGGCGACAACGGCGGACCGCGACCCGCGCCTCGTGGTCCGCCGCGAATCAGCGGCGGAGCCGGCCGAGACGGTGCAGGCGGCCGGGACAGCGGCCGGGACAGCGGTGGGGGCAGCCGGGGAGGTGGAGCGACAGCAGGCGTCGGCAACGGTCGCAACCGCAAATCGCCCCGAGGCGCCGGAGGAATCCGGTAACGAGAACGACGGCGACGACGAGCCGTCCCGCACGGTCCCTTCCTGGGCCAAGCCCGAGGCGCCCGAGGACGGCACGGACTCGGACTCGGATGCCGACGCCGATGCCGTCGCCGGTATGGACACGGACACGGACACGGACAGCGATCAGCACGCTGACCCGACCGCCAAGGCTGACGTACCCGCCAAGAGCGACGTACCCGCCAAGGGCGACGTACCCGCCAAGGCTGACGTACCCGCCAAGGGCGACGTACCCGCCAAGGCCGACGCGCCGCCGGTCGACCAGCCCACCACCGTGTTCAGGGCGATCAAGCGGCCGCCCGTCGATCAGCCCACCACCGCGCTCAAGGTGATCCGGCCGTCCGAGGCCACAAAGCCCGAGAAGGCGGCGGAGCCCGGGAAGGCCGGGCAGCCCGGGAAGGCTGAGAAGACCGAGCCGGAGACCAACCCCGAGAAGCGGGACCAGGCGGCGGCAAAGGCTGGGACGGAGCCCGAGGCCAAGGCCGAGACGCCGGCGGAGCGGACCAGTACGTTCATACCGCTGCGGCGCGACGACGCGCGGCCCGCCGACGTGCTGCCGGAGACGGCCCCATCCGTACCTTCCGTACGGACGCCTGAGGCCACCCCCGCCGCCCCGCTGCCCGCGCTCAGCGGCGGCGAGCGGACCCGGCAGCAGCCGATGCCGCCCAAGCCGCCGCTCGATCTGCTCGCCGAGCTGACCAACACGCCGCCCCCGCCGGAGACACCGGTCCGTACGACGGTCCGGCGGGTCAAGATCTGGACGCCGCTCGTCCTGCTCCTGCTGGTGATCTTCGCGGTCGTGCAGGCCATGCGGCCGCTGCCCGCGCCGGTGCTGACGAACACGGCGGCGACCGGCTACACCTTCGACGGTGAGAAGCCGTCGCTGCCGTGGCCAGGCGAGGGCCAGGGGCAGATGGCCGTGGCCGGGCTGGGGCCCGTCGGGGAATTCGGCGAACGGAAGCCCGTGCCGATCGCCAGTGTGACCAAGGCGATGACCGCGTACATCGTCCTTCAGGACCACCCGATGAAGGCCGGCGGGGACGGCGCCACCATCTCGGTCGACGCCACGGCCGAGAAGGAGGGCGGCTACGACGAGTCGGGCAACGAGTCGACGCTCAACACCATCAAGGAGGGCGACAAGCTCTCCCAGAAGGACGCCCTGAGCGCCGTCATGATCCCGTCCGCCAACAACGTCGCGCGGCTGCTCGCGCGGTGGGACGCCGGTTCGGAGGAGGCGTTCGTCGAGAAGATGAACGCCACCGCCCAGCGGCTGGGCATGAAGGACACGACGTACACCGACCCGTCCGGCCTCAAGGAGACGACGGTCTCCACCGCCGCCGACCAGGTGAAGCTGGGCCTGGAATTGGTGAAGATCCCGGCGCTGGTGGACATCACCAGGCTGCCGTCCTGGACCGACCCGTCCGGCAAGGTGTGGCGCAACTACAACACGCTGGTGCCCTACGACGGCGCGATCGGCATGAAGACCGGGTCGACCACCAAGGCGGGCGGGAACCTGCTCTTCGCCGCGAGGCAGGAGGTCGACGGCACGGAGCAGTACATCGTCGGCGCCATCCTCGGCCAGCACAAGTCACCGATCATCGACACGGTCAACGCCGTCAGCAAGGAAGCGCTGCTCGCGACGGAGAAGATCCTGGAGACGAACACGGTCGTCAAGAAGGGCTCGGTCGTCGGCTACGTCGACGACGGGCTCGGCGGCCGGACCCCCGTCGTCACCACCAAGGACATAAAGGTCGTCGGCTGGTCCGGACTCCGGGTCGAGCTCGGCCTCGGCGCGCGTGCGGGCGAGCAGATCCCGCACTCCGCGAAGGCGGGCGCCGTGGTCGGCGAGCTGACGGCGGGCAGTGGCCCCGGCAAGGTCTCCGCCCCGGTCGCGCTCCAGCGGGACCTGGCCGAGCCCGGCTTCGGCACGAAGCTGAAGCGCGTCGGCTGACCTGAGCCGGTGACGCCGGGTGGCGCCCGGCGACGACGGGTGACGCCGTCATGGGCAGCCGGCCGTCGGCGGCGGCGTACGGCAGGTGAGGGCGCCCACGACAGGGGCGCCCTCGCCGGTTGTGGCCGCGTGCTAGCGTCCCGAGACGAACATCTGGCGGGACGCCTTCCCCCGGCCTGACAGCAGCCGGCCCCACCAGCCGGCGCCACCAGGCGGCGGCGACGGGTGGACGGATGGTGAGACGGGAAGACGTGGGGGAGCCGCAGTGACCACCGCTGAGCCGACGCGCACCGATGGCGGTACGAGCCCCCACGGGTCACCGAACGCGGGCCCGCGCACCGGGCCGGAGTCCGGCGTCGGCCGCCGGTTGCGGGCCTGGGTGCTCGGCCACCCCGTGCTCTTCACCACCGTGGTCGCCGCCGTGGCGCACGTGCTGTGGTTCCTCTTCTTCGCGAACAGCGGCGGCGACCTCGCCGCCCAGGACGCCTGGGCCGAATTCGTCGGCCGCCACCCGGACTCCGCGTACAACCTCGCCTGGTACGGCGGGATGCACCCGGTCTCGTACAGCGTGGTCTCGCCGTATCTGATGTCGGTCCTCGGCGTCCGGACGACGATGATGCTCGCCGGGACCGCGTCCGCCGCGCTGACCGCGCTGATCCTGGTCCGTGTGCGGGCGGTGCGCAACCCGGTCGCGTGCGCGCTCGCGGGAGTCTTCGCGTACCTCTGCAACGCCCTGTCGGGGCGGGTCACGTTCGGGCTCGGCTTCATGTTCGCGCTGGGCGCGGTCGCGGCGGTGTTCTGCTGGCCGCACCGCTGGCGTACGAAGCGGTGGGCCAAGGGGCTCGCCGCCGCGCCCCTCGCCGCGCTCGCCACCGCCGCGAGCCCGGTGGCCGGTCTGTTCCTCGGGGTCGTCGCGGCGGCGCTCTTCCTCAACAAGCGGCGGCCGGGCGCGTACTCCCTCGGCCTCGCACCCGCCGCCGTGGTGGCCCTCTCGGCCTGGCTGTTCCCCTTCTCCGGCACCCAGCCGATGTCACTGGGGACGGCGTCACTGCCCTTCCTCTACGCGGTGTTCGTGTGCGTGCTGGTACCGGCGCAGTGGCGCACGGTCCGGGTCGCCTCGGCCGTCTACGGCCTCGGGGTGCTGCTGACCTGGGTGGTCGACTCGCAGATCGGGTCGAACGTGTCCCGGCTCGCGATGGTCATCAGCGGGGTGGTGCTGCTCGCCGCCCTGCCGTACACCGCCCCGCGCTCACGCCGCTGGTACGCCCTGGTCCTGGTGCTCGTCGGCTTCCATGTGTGGATCGGCTACAAGACGGTCGACGACATGGTGCGTACGGCCCCGGCGGCGTCCTGGAACCGCGAGCTGGCACCACTCGTGCACCAGCTGCAGCGGATCGGCGCGGAGAAGGGCCGCGTCGAGGTGGTCCCCGCCAGCAGCCACCGCGAGGCATCCGCGATCGCGCCGTACGTCAACCTCGCGCGCGGCTGGAACCGGCAGGCGGACATGGAGCGCAACCCCCTCTTCTACGACGACACCCTGACCTCCGACAACTACCGGGGCTGGCTGGACCGCTGGGCCGTGCACTACGTGGTGCTCCCCAAGGGAAGGCCCGACTCGGGCGCCGGTGCCGAGGCGGAACTCGTCCGGCAGGGCCAGCCGTACCTGAAGCACATCTGGGGCGACGCCAACTGGCAGCTCTACGCGGTCGACGACCCGATGCCGCTCGCCGACCCGCCGGCCACGGTGGACCGGGCGGGCGCCGGCGAACTGACGATCCATGTGAAGCGGGCGGGGCGGGTGCTGATCCGTATCCCGTACTCGCCGTGGCTCGGCCTGGTCGACGAGGCGGGCAAGAGCGTCGTAGCGCCGCAGGAGACGGAGACGTCCAAGGCGGACGAGGACGGGCCCCGGGTCTTCGACAACCCCAACGGCTGTCTGATGAAGGCGGAGGCGACGGAGGAGGGCGACGAATGGACGGAGCTCCTGGCACCCCGACCGGGCGTCTACCGGCTGGCCGCGCCGTACCAACTGCCACGCGGGACGGGCTGCCCGGAGGAACTGCGCTGACGAGCGGCCGCGCCGGTGGCCGGGGGGGGGGGGGGGGGCGCCCGGCCCCCCCCCCCCCCCCCCCCGGGGGGGGGGGGGGGGCCCCCCCCCCCCCCCCCCCGCGCCCGGAGCCCCGCACCTCACCACCAGGAAATACCGCCATGCGCAAGAAGACCCTGTCCGCCGTCACCGCGGCTCTCGCGGCAGCGGCCACACTCACCCTGACCGCCTGCGGCAGCGGCGACGACTCCGCCAAGCCGATCGCCGACATCCAAGCCCAGGAGAAGACGCAGGCCGCGACGGTGCTCGACCAGCCCTTCACGAAGCCGGACCTCGTCCTCACGGACACCCAGGGCAAGCCGTACGACCTCCGCGAGCGGACCCAGGGCAAACCCACACTGATCTACTTCGGCTACACGAACTGCCCGGACGTCTGCCCGCTGACGATGAGCAACATCGCCATCGCCAGGAAGTCCCTCGCCAAGGCCGACCAGGACAAGCTCCAGGTCGTCTTCGTCACCACCGATCCCGCCCGGGACACCTCGGCGGAACTCGCCAAGTGGCTTCCCAGCGCCGGCGATCCCTCCTTCACCGGGCTCACCGGCGACTTCTCCGCCATCCAGGCCGGCGCCCGGCAGCTCGGCATCGGCATCGAGGCGGCCACGAAGGACAAGGACGGCCTCGTCTCCTCCACACACGGCGCACAGGTCATCGCGTTCTCACCGAAGACCGACGACGGGTACGTCCTGTACGGCGAGGACGCCACGTCGGACGATTACGCCAAGGACCTCCCGAAGATCATCAAGGGCGAGAACCCGTGACCCGCCCCGCTCCCCTCACCCTCGCCGCCGGCCTCACCATCACGCTGGCGCTGGCGCTGACCGGCTGTTCCCCGGAACCATCCGCGTCGTCCGGCGGCACACCGGAGCTGAAGGTCAGCGGCGCGTACATGCCGCGGCCCGTCAGCGACCTCGCTGCGGGCTTCATCGTCGTCACCAACAGCGGTGGCGCCGCCGACAAACTCACCTCCGTCACCAGCGACATCTCCGACGACATCACCATCCACCAGACCGAGAACCAGAAAATGCGGCAGGTGGCGTCCTTCGACATCCCGGCCGGCGGCGAGCTGAATCTCGAACGCGGCGGCAGCCACATCATGTTCGCGAACCTCAAACAGCGGCCCGAACAGGACCAGAAGGTCAAAATCGAACTGCACTTCGAGAAGGCCGGCCCCATCAAGGTCGAGCTTCCCGTGAAGGAGACCACGTACAACCCGGCCCAGCACTGAGGGACTGAGACGCCATGACAACCACCGCCCCGCGCTTCGGAGCCACACCCCTGGTGCGGCTGCTGCTCGTCACCACGGTGCTTCTCGGCACCGTCTTCACCGTTCTCGCCGGCACGGCGTCGGCCCATGCCGCATTGACGGGGAGCACCCCCGAGGACGGGGCAGTGGTCGCCACCGCCCCCAAGGACATCACCCTCACCTTCTCCGAACAGGTCGCCATGGGCGACGACTCGATCCGTGTACTCGATCCGGCCGGCAAGCGCGCCGATACCGGGAAGATCCGCGATCTGGGCAGCGGAGGCACCGTCAGGTACGGCATCGCCCTGCACGCCGGCCTGCCCGACGGCACCTTCACCGTCGCCTGGCAGGCCGTCTCGGCCGACAGCCACCCCGTGTCCGGCGCTTTCACCTTCTCCATCGGCGCCCCCTCGAAGACCACCGCCACCGTGCCTCAGGAGGAAGCCGGCGGAGGAGTGGTCGGCGCCCTGTACGGCGCCGCCCGCTACGCCTCGTACGCCGGCTTCATCCTGCTCGTCGGCGGCGCCGCCTTCATCCTCGGCTGCTGGCCGCGAGGCGCCTCCGTCCGGCCACTGCAACGCCTCGTCGTCCAGGGCTGGGTCACCCTCACCGCGGCCACGCTCGTCCTCCTCCTGCTGCGCACCCCGTACACCGGCTCGGGCGAACTGGGCGACGCCTTCGACCTGAGCGGGCTCCGGGACGTCCTCGCCACCAAGGCCGGAGCGGCACTCGTCTCCCGGCTGCTGCTCCTCGGCGCCGCCGCTCTGTTCGTGGCTGTCCTCTTCGGCGCGTACGCCAAGCGGGGGACACCCAGGGACGAGGAGGAGAACAAGGAGAAGAAGGACCTCACCTTCGGGCTCGCCGTGGGCGGCACCGTCGTCGCCGCCGGAATCGCCGCGACCTGGGCGCTCGCCGAGCACGCCTCGACCGGGATCCAGCCCGGTCTCGCCATGCCGGTGGACGTCCTGCATCTGCTGGCGGCGGCCACCTGGCTCGGCGGGCTCACGGCGCTGCTCGTCGCTCTCTACCGGGCACCCTCCATCGAGAGCGTGGCCCTGCGGCGCTTCTCGCGCACCGCGTTCATCAGCGTCGTGGTCCTGGCCGCGACCGGGCTCTACCAGTCCTGGCGGCAGGTCGGATCCTGGTCGGCGCTCGGGGAAACGTCATACGGGCAACTCCTCCTGGTCAAGGTCGGACTCGTCGCCGTGCTGGTCGGGATCGCCTGGTTCTCACGGCGCTGGACGGCACGACTGGGACAGCGGACAGAGGTGGCGGCGGAATCGGCTGCCGGCGGAGAGACCGAGACCGTCGCCACGACGGCCGTGGCTGGTGACGCTGTACGAACTACCCAGCTCGCCCGCCAGAAAGCCGCGCTGGCGACCGCACGCCAGAAGCGTGAGCGGGACGCCGATCCCGAGCGATCCGGACTGCGCCGTTCCGTGCTGGCCGAGGCCGGTGTCGCCGTGGTGCTCCTCGCCGTCACGACCGTGCTGACGTCGACGGAGCCGGGCCGCACCGCCGAGCGGGAAGCGAGCCGGACGGGGGGCACATCCGCCCCCGCCCCCGTGACCCGGGGCCCCGTCGACCTCAGCCTGCCTTTCGACACAGGCGGCCGTAACGGCGAGGGCACCGTACGGCTCACCCTCGATCCGGGCATTTCCGGCACGAACCTGCTGCACATCTACGTCGACGGACCGGACGGGCAGCCACTGGACGTGCCCGAGGTCAAGGTCGCCTTCACCCTCACCTCCCGGAAGATCGGCCCGCTGCCGGTCGTCCCGGAGCGCTTCGCTCCCGGACACTGGAGCGCGGAAGGCGTACAGATACCGATACCGGGCGACTGGCGGCTCCAGGTGACCGTACGGACCTCTGACATCGACCAGACGACCGTGGACAAGAACGTGAAGATCGGCTGACCCACCGTGAGCGAGACCCGACAGGACCACGACGAACGCGACATGTCCCGGCGGCGGCTGCTCGGCACCGTCGGTGCGGCCGGCGCCGCCGGGCTGGCGCTCGGCGCGGTGGGCGGAGCCACCGCCTACGCCGCCGGCCGCCCCGATCCCGCGACCGCGCTGACCACCCTCGGCGCGGGCTCCGTGCCCTTCCACGGCGTACACCAGCCCGGCATCACCACCCCGGCGCCCGCCCGGGGCCATCTCATCGCCTTCGACCTGGCTCCCGGCTCCGGGCGCGCGGAATCCGCCGCACTGCTGCG
This sequence comes from Streptomyces sp. NPDC051569, assembly GCF_044454085.1. Classification (NCBI taxonomy): domain Bacteria; kingdom Bacillati; phylum Actinomycetota; class Actinomycetes; order Kitasatosporales; family Streptomycetaceae; genus Streptomyces; species Streptomyces sp. NPDC051569. Next base: position 199,055 of record NZ_JBITDJ010000006.1, on the reverse strand, counting down.
CCGCTGGTCGGACTCGGCGCGCGCGCTCATGGCCGGAGAGAGTGCCGGGCCCGGTGACCACACCGGTATCGCCCTGGACGCCGGACCGTCCTCCCTGACCGTCACCTTCGGTTTCGGCCGTACCTTCTTCGACCGTACGGATCTGGTCCGGCACCGCCCCGCCGCCCTGGACCCGCTGCCCGCTTTCTCCGCCGACCAGCTCGACGCCGGACGCAGCGACGGCGATCTCTGGATCCAGATCGGCTCCGACGACGCACTCGTCGCCTTCCATGCCCTGCGCACACTCCAGAAGGACGCGGGCGCGGCGGCCCGGGTGCGCTGGCAGATGAACGGCTTCAACCGCTCGCCCGGCGCGACCGCACGGCCGATGACCAGCCGCAATCTCATGGGCCAGCTCGACGGCACCGGCAACCCCAAGCCGTCGGAGCCGGATTTCGACCAGCGGATCTTCGTACCGGCGACTCCGGCCACCGGTACTCCGGCCACCGGTACTCCCGCCGCCGCTGCTCCCGCCTGGATGGCGGGCGGCTCCTACGCCGTCGTACGGCGTATCCGCATGCTCCTCGACGACTGGGAGAAGCTCCCGCTCACCCAGCAGGAGCGGGTCATCGGGCGGCGCAAGTCCGACGGCGCACCGCTCACCGGCGGCACCGAGACGACAGAACTCGACCTGGAGCGGACCGGCCCGGACGGCGAACTCGTCATCCCCGCCAACGCTCACGCCCGGATCTCCGCCCCGGGGGCGAACGGAGGCGCCGCGATGCTGCGCCGTCCGTTCTCCTTCCACGACGGAATCGGCCCGGACGGGACCCCGGACGCGGGGCTGCTCTTCATCTGCTGGCAGGCCGACCCGCTCAAGGGCTTCGTACCGGTGCAGCGCAAGCTCGACCGGGGGGACGCGCTGTCGTCGTTCGTCCGGCATGAGGCGAGCGGGCTGTTCGCGGTGCCCGGCGGCGCGGGGAAGGGCGAGTACGTGGGCCAGCGGCTCCTGGAGTCATGAGCGCCGAGCCACGGACGCGGGGCCCTGAACCCCGACTCGTGAACACGGAGCCATGGACACGGTCGGCCCATTAGGGTGACCGTATGTCGGCCACGCGCTATACGTATCTCGGCCCCGAGGGCACCTTCACGGAAGCCGCCCTTCGTACCCTCCCGGAAGCCGCCACGCGGGAACTCGTCCCGATGGTCTCCGTAGCAGCCGCCCTCGACGCCGTACGGAACGAGGAGGCGGCGGCCGCACTCGTACCGATCGAGAACTCGGTGGAGGGCGGGGTCACCGCGACCCTCGACGAACTCGCCTCCGGCGAGCCGCTGATGATCTATCGCGAGGTGCTGCTGCCCATCACCTTCGCGCTACTGGTCCGGCCGGGCACGAAGCTCTCCGACGTGAAGACGGTGACCGGTCACCCGGTCGCCCAGCCGCAGGTGCGGAACTGGCTGCGGACCCACCTGCCGAACGCGGTGTGGGAGTCGGCCGCATCGAACGCGGACGGCGCACGGCTGGTGCAGGAGGGCCGGTTCGACGCGGCCTTCGCCGGCGAGTTCGCGGCGGCCACGTACGGCCTGGAGCCCCTGTTCACCGAGATCCACGACGCGGAGAACGCGGAGACCCGCTTCGTGCTGGTGGGCCGGCCCGCGCGGCCCTCCGCGCCGACCGGCGCGGACAAGACGTCGGTGGTCATCTGGCTGGGCGACGACCACCCGGGTGCGCTGCTCGAACTGCTCCAGGAGTTCGCGGTGCGCGGGGTCAACCTGATGCTGATCCAGTCGCGGCCGACGGGAGCGGGGATCGGTAATTACTGCTTCGCCGTGGACGCCGAGGGCCATATCTCGGACCGTCGTGTCGGCGAGGCGCTGATGGGGCTGAAGCGGATCTGTCCCCGCGTACGGTTCCTCGGCTCGTACCCGCGGGCGGGTGTGTCGACGGCGGATGTGCGGACCCTGCGGCGCGGCACTTCCGACGCGGAGTTCATCACGGCGGCCGAGTGGCTGGCGCGCAGCCAGGACGGCCGTTCCTGACGGGCGACGACTGCGGGCCGGCGCCTGTGGATGTTCCACAAAGTTATCCACAGGCATACTCTCCGCCTGGGGACAAGTCGACAACGCAAGCCGACACAGTCGACATATCACTCCAGTCCCCCCACTTCCACCACGGGGCAGCGAGCCGGCTCGTGTCACCTCAATTCCGCCGATCAACTCGTTAGAGCGAGCAATTCCCACCCGAATGAGTGTGTGAATGGGGTTTGAGGGGACAATTTCCCAGCCTCACTCAGCAGTCGGAACGATCACTTCCGTGATCCACAGATGATCCGCACACCCTGTGGATAAGTAGACGCACCCTGTGCATTTCTGTGGACAACATCCTCCCCGCGTCCAGCCGAAGGCCGCCTCAAGTCCCGCCTCTCACAAGGGTGGTGAGTCAAGGCGGCAGCGACGGACTGCCACGTTCCGGGGAATTGGATCTCCTTTATCGACGAACGGCAGGTAGCGCCCAGGGGATTTTCCGACAGCTTTCTTAATTGCGGCAATACGGACAAAGGGTCGCACGTGCCGATATCGAGTGGGCCGCTGTCAGCGCACACCGGTAGCCTGGTGGGGTGATTGACCTTCGCCTGCTCCGTGAGGACCCCGACCGTGTCCGCGCCTCCCAGCGCGCCCGTGGAGAGGATGTCGACCTTGTCGACGCCCTGCTCTCCGCCGATGAGCGGCGCAGGTCGTCCGGCGTCCGCTTCGACGAGCTGCGCTCCGAGCAGAAGTCGCTCGGCAAACTGATCCCCAAGGCGTCCGCCGAAGAGAGGGCGGAGCTGCTCAAGAAGGCCGAGCAGCTCAAGGCCGACGTCAAGGCCGCCGACGCCGAGCAGCACGAGGCCGACGAGGACGCCAAGCGGCTGCTCCTCCAGCTCGGCAATGTCGTGCACCCCGACGTCCCGGTGGGCGGCGAGGAGGACTTCGTCGTCCTGGAGACGCACGGCACGATCCGTGACTTCGCCGCGGAGGGCTTCGAGCCCCGGGACCATCTGGAGCTCGGTGAGGCGCTGGGCGCCATCGACATGGAGCGCGGCGCCAAGGTGTCCGGCTCGCGCTTCTACTACCTGACCGGCGTCGGCGCGCTCCTGGAGCTGGCCCTGGTCAACGCGGCGATCGCACAGGCCACGGAGGCCGGCTTCATCCCGATGCTGACCCCGGCGCTGGTCCGCCCGCGCGCCATGGAGGGGACGGGCTTCCTCGGCCAGGCCGCGGAGAACGTGTACCACCTGGAGAAGGACGACTACTACCTGGTCGGCACGTCCGAGGTCCCTCTCGCCGCGTACCACATGGACGAGATCATCGAGGCCGACAAGCTGCCCCTGCGGTACGCGGGCTTCTCGCCGTGCTTCCGCCGCGAGGCCGGTACGTACGGCAAGGACACCCGGGGCATCTTCCGGGTGCACCAGTTCGACAAGGTCGAGATGTTCTCGTACGTCGACCCGGCGGAAGCGGAGTCGGAGCACCAGCGGCTGCTGGACTGGGAGAAGCAGTGGCTGACCAGCCTCGGCCTGCCCTTCCAGGTGATCGATGTGGCCACGGGCGACCTGGGCGCCTCCGCCACGCGCAAGTTCGACTGCGAGGCGTGGATCCCCACCCAGGGCAAGTACCGCGAGCTCACCTCCGCGTCCAACTGCGAAGGCTTCCAGGCCCGCCGGCTCTCCGTCCGGATGCGGGAGGGCAAGCAGGTCAAGCCGCTGGCGACGCTGAACGGCACGCTCTGCGCCGTACCGCGCACGATCGTGGCGATCCTGGAGAACCACCAGCGGGCCGACGGTTCCGTGTGGGTGCCCGAAGTGCTCCGTCCGTACCTCGGCGGCCGCGAGGTACTGGAGCCGATCGCCAAGTGACCGCCGGCCCCGCTTCCGTGCCGTCGTCCCCGGCGTCGTCGGCCCCGTCCTTCCCGTACAAGCTGGTCGCGACCGATCTCGACGGCACGCTGCTGCGTGAGGACGGCACAGTCTCCGGGCGTACGCGCGAAGCGCTCGCAGCCGTCGCCGCCGCGGGCGCCGCGCACATCATCGTCACGGGGCGTGCGGTGCCCTGGACCCGGCACATCCTGGACGACCTGGGGTACGAGGGCCTCGCGGTCTGCGGCCAGGGCGCGCAGGTCTACCACGCCGGTGAGCACAGGCTGCTGACCTCGATAACGCTGGACCGGCAGCTGGCCGGACTGGCGGTCTCCAAGATCGAGGCCGAGATCGGCCCGCTGGCGTTGGCCGCGAGCCGGGACGGACTCGACGGCGACGTGCTGATCGGCCCGGGTTACCGAGTCCACGAAGGCCCGCTTCCGGCGGTGGCCGTCGATGACCCGGCGGAGCTGTGGTCGGCGCCGCTCAACAAGGTGTACATGCAACACCCGGAGCTGGACGACGACGCGCTGGCGCGAGTGGCGCGGGCGATCGCCGGTGGCCTGGTGGATGTGGTGATGGCGGGCGCGGGAGTCGTGGAGATGCTGCCACTGGGCCTGAGCAAGGCCACCGGCCTCTCCCTCGCCGCGCGCCGCCTCGGCGTCAAGGCCTCGGACACGATCGCGTTCGGTGACATGCCGAACGACATTCCGATGTTCGGCTGGGCGCACCACGGCGTGGCGATGGCGAACGCGCACGAGGAGTTGAAGGCCGTGGCGGACGAGGTCACGGCGTCGAACGAGGACGACGGCATCGCCGTGGTCCTGGAGAAGCTGCTGCGGCGCTGGAAGGCGTAGGAAGACCTTGCTCGGTTCGCCCGACTCGCAACGGATCGCCCGGAGATGTCAATCGGGCTGAAGCGGTGCGAGCCAGGCGTGATTTCACGACCCCGGCGTTTTCCCGGGCATGCCTGGGAGAGCGGCGGAGCATCCGGAACAGCGACCGCGCCCGCCCGCCCACGCACTGCGGGCAGGCGCGGTCCCCCGAGTCCGGATCAGCGACGCTGAGGGCGGCGACGCAGATCCCTCAGTTGATGGGCGAGACCGTCCATCCTGGAGTCCAAGCGGCTGATGTCGCCGGACATCTCGCACAGCCGGTTGCTGATGGCCGCGACGACCTGGTTGGTGGCGTCGAGCCGCCGGTCCAGACTGTCGAGCCGGTACGACATCCGGTGCAGGACCGGCCCCAGCTCCCGCAGCGCCACCCCGACCCCGCCGAGGCAGGACTCCACGTCGGTCATGCGCCGGTCAAGATTCGCGTAGCCCTGACGAAGATCTTCCTCGGCGTCCAGGAGATACGTACGGACGCGCCGTGCGATGTCGCTGTCGCGGAGAAGCATCGCGGTGTTGAGCACGGCACGGCGGGTGTAGAGCGTGAGGCTGGAGCGCCTCTGTGGATAACTTCCGCTCTCACCGGATGAGAGTGACATGTTGTCACTCTGATATTCGCGCAGGTCAGAGCCTCGCAGCACCCGCATCCCGTTCTCGGCCAGTTCGGCTCGATGCCGCGCGGTCAACTGCCGCATGACGCCTGTGGATACTTCGAAGTACCGCGCTACGTCCTCTGTGCGCACATGAATTCCGTCCGGGAGCATGACGAGAGCCTTGACTTTGTCGAGCGTCTCGACCCGCACCATGACGCTGTCACGCATCGTGCGCGATTCGAGCAGAGCACCCTCTGGTGGCATGACCATGCCTTCCCTGATGAGCCGATGACGGACGGCCCTGTCCCCGGGCTTCAGGGGCGGAGGTCGGCTCACGGTGGCTACTCACTCAATGACCGGGCGGCTTTCGATCCAGCACCGGCAATCCCCAGATTCACGAACGCTCGACGTAACGAACTCCAGTTGCCTCCACGCATCATGAACAACGAACCGATAAACGTACAGTTACGCGGAAACCCCCACCCATCGGGCAGGGGTTTTCGCGTACACGTGCGCCGGTCCGTAGAGTCCGCGCTCACTCCTCGCCCGCGAGCGTGAGCGTCCGCAGCTTCTGGCCGGCGTACCAGGTCGCGATCACCGTGACCCCCACCAGCAGTCCTACCGCCAAGGGCAGCTTGACGTCGGAGGTGATCGCACCCTCGCCGCCGATCTTCTGGGCGAGCGCCAGCGCCCACTGCTGAACGCTGAGCGTGCGCGCGCCGGCGACGAGGCTGCCGAAGAGCGCCTCCCAGACCAGTGCGTAGACGAGTCCGATGACCACGGCATGGCGGCTTACCGTGCCCAGCAGCAGGAAGAACGCGCTGTACGCGATCGAGGCGACGAGCGCCGCGACGGTGTAGGCGATCGCGATCTGCTGACCGTTGCCGTTGAGGATCCAGCCGGCGACAAAGGTGGGGATCGCGGAGAAGGCCATGGTGACCGCGATCGCCACGATCAGCTTGGTGAAGATGATCGTCGGCCGCTTCACCGGCTTGGCCAGCAGGTACACGATCGAGCCGTCGTCGATCTCGGGTCCGATCGCGCCCGTGCCCGCGATCACACCGATCAGCGGCACCATCGTGGCGAGGGCGAAGCCGCCCAGCACGTCGGAGGCGACCTGGTCGTCCGCGCCGTTGAGAACGCGGACGGCCACCGAGATGAGAATCAGCAGGGCGGGGAGCAGGAAGAGGATCGCGGCCCGGCGCCTGCCGAGCAGGGCCCGGTAGGTGAGCCGGGCGACGGTGGGGTTGTACATGACGTCACAGCTCCTTTCAGGCCGCTCAGGCCGCTACGAGATAGGAGAAGACCGACTCGAGGGACTCGTCCGAGGGCGAGACCGTGAGCAGCCGGATGGAGTGCTCACGGGCGACCCGCGGCAGCAGTTCGGTGAAGCGGCCGAAGTCGACCGCCTGGATACGCAGCGCACCCTCGGCGACATCCACCTCGATGCCCGCTGTCGACGGATCCCCGATCAGCGCGGCGGCGAGCGCGCGATCGTCGCTGGACCTTACGAGATAGCGGTGCGGCCGGTCGGTCATCAGGCGACGAATCTTGCGGAAGTCACCGGAGGCGGCATGCCGCCCGGCCACGATCACCTCGATGTGCGAGGCGAGTTGCTCGACCTCCTCCAAGATATGGGAGGAGAACAGAACGGTGCGGCCCGTGGCGCCCATACGCCGCAGCAGATCCATCAGCTGCATGCGCTGGCGCGGGTCCATACCGTTGAAGGGCTCGTCGAGAAGCAGCACGGACGGGTCGTGGACCAGGGCGGACGCCATTTTCACGCGCTGGCGCATGCCTTTGCTGTACGTCGCGATCCTGCGGTCCTGCGCGTACTCCATCTCGACCGTGGCCAGCGCGGCCCGGGCCGCTTTCGCGCCGAGCCCGTGCAGTTCGGCGTTGGCGACCACGAATTCGAGACCGGTGAGGAAGTCGTACATCGCCTCCCGCTCCGGCACGATGCCGATCTGCCGGTACACCGATTCGTTGCGCCAGATCCGCTGTCCGTCGAGGGTGACGGTACCCGTCGAGGGAGCGAGGAAGCCGCCCATCATGTTGATGAGGGTCGACTTGCCCGCGCCGTTGGGGCCGAGGAGTCCGGTGACTCCGGGGCCGACGGTCATCGTCACGTCGTTGACGGCCACCACATTGCCGAACCAGCGTGAGGTGTGCTCGATTTCGATGGTGGTCACAGCCCGACCTTCCGGTAACGGCGCATGAGAACGGCGTACGAGCCAAGGATGAGGGCGAGGACGACGACCAGATAGACCACGCCGACGCCGGCCGAGGGCCCCGCACCGCCGGGGAAGGAGGAGCCGGCGCCCAGGAAGGCCGTCTGTACGCCGTCGATGAGGGTGATCGGCGAGAAGAGGCCGAGCCACTTGACCGCGTCGCCCGCGTCGACGCTCCAGGCGATCGCCTGGAGCGTCGAGACCGCTCCGTACGAAATGACCAGTGTGGCGATCACGGCGGCGACGCCGAAACCACGACGCGGGGTGAGTGCGGCCATCACCAGGCCGAGCCCGCCGAAGAGAATGGAGAGCAGCGCCACGGACACCAGCCCCTGTCCGAATCCCTTGGTCTGGTGGGCGAAGTCCATCTTGGCCAGCAGCGAGCCGGCGTAGAGGACGACGAGCGGGGAGGCGGTCAGGATGAAGAGGGCCGAGGTCATCGCGCCGTATTTGGCGAGCACGTAGTCGACGCGCTCGATCGGGCGGGAGAAGTAGAGCGGCACGGTCTTGAAGCGCAGATCCCGGGAGACCGACTGCGGTGCCTGCGAGGCGAGATAGAGACCGATGACGGCCTGGGTGACGATCGCGTAGCGCGTGTAGTCGAGCGGCAGATCCGTGAGATCGGTGGTGACGGCCACGGCGACGACGATCGCCGCGGGCACGCACATCACCGCGAAGAGGATCATCGGCAGGACCTTGGACTTGGCCGAACGGCCCAGACCGTACGCGCCGCGCAGGGACTGCGAGTAGAGGGAGCGCCGGGCGTAGGCCCGGCCGAGCCGGGGCCCCTCGTAGTCGCGGTATCCGATGTTGTGGATCCGGGTGGTCCCGGAGCCGGGCCCGGTGGCGAATCCGGCTCCCGCCCCTGTACCGGTCCCTGCCCCGGTCTCTGATCCGGTCCCTGCTCCGGTCTCTGATCCGGTCTCTGATCCGGTCTCTGCTCCGGTCTCTGCTCCGGTCTCAGTGCTCATCGCTGGTGCCTCCCTTCCGCAGTGCGTACTCCGCCTCGTCGCCCGCGCGCGGGCGGAAGACCTCGGCGATGTGGTGTCGCCGCTGTTCCATGCGTACGAGCCCCAGGCCGAGCCCGGCGACCGTGTCGCGGACGACGTCGTACGTCTCCTCGCCCGTGGCCTCGATCAGCAGGATGTGGCCCGCGCCGGGCAGTCCTTCCTCCCTGCCCGCGTGGAGCCTGAGTCCGGCCGCCGTGAGCGACTCGCGCAGCGCGTGTGTGCCGTCCGGGTGGGTGTCCGAGTCGGTGACCTCGACCGCGAGGGTGGTGGTGATCTGGGTGAAGTCGCTGGTGGAGCTGGAGCGAAGCAGCTTTCCGCCGTCGATCACGACGACATGGTCACAGGTACGTTCGAGCTCGCCGAGGAGGTGCGAGGTGACCAGGACGGAGATGCCGAAGTCGGTGTGGATACGGCGGATCAGGCCGAGCATCTCGTCGCGGCCCACCGGATCGAGGCCGTTGGTCGGCTCGTCGAGGAGGACCAGCTGCGGGTCGTGGACCAGTGCCTGAGCGAGTTTGACGCGCTGTTTCATACCGGTCGAGTAGCCGCCGATGGGGCGGTACCGCTCCTCGTACAGGCCGACATGGCGCAAGGTGTCGGCGGTGCGCTCGCGGGCCGCGGTAGGGGGGAGTCCGGACATGCGCGCCATATGGACGACGAACTCGGTGGCCGAGACGTCCGGCGGCAGGCAGTCGTGCTCGGGCATGTACCCGACACGCTCACGGATGGCGCTGCCGCTGGTGGCGACGTCGAGCCCGAGCACCGTGGCCCGGCCTTCCGTGGCGGGGGACAGACCCAGCAGGATCTTGATCATGGTGGACTTGCCGGCTCCGTTGGCGCCCACCAGACCGGTCACACCGGGTCCGATGTCGAGGGAGAGCCGGTCAAGCGCGGTCACCCGGGGGAACCGCTTGCTCAGGGCTTCGGTCGCGATCACAGTCACGGTTCGACGTTAGTGGCGCGGGCCACAGTGGGCGTCAGCCTTGGCGGCTGTATCCCTGTCCCCCTGCAGACGTAGGGACCCGTAAGGGCCAGGGACCACCGGTGGACCGCCCGTCGATGACCGCCGCAGGTTATCCACAGGAAACCCCCGGCCTCTTGACGTGGCCGCCGACCATTGTCACATTCATCAGTGTCACGTTACGGACACGTACCGCACACGGGGCGGCGAGTGGGGGGCGCGTGAGGGACGAACAGACCTGGGAACTGACGGGGTTCCGGGAGGTGCAGCGACTGGCCTACGCATGCGCGGAGGCCGTCGCGGCGCGGCTGAAGCCGGGGGTGACCGAGCGTGAGGCAGCGCGGATGCAGCGCGAGTGGCTGCGGGCCCGCGGCGTACGCGACTGGTTCCACCTGCCTTTCGCCTGGTTCGGGGACCGTACGGCGTTCGCCGGCTTCCGGATACCGCTGCAGTTCTTCCCCACCGACCGCCGGCTGGAAGCGGGGATGCCGTTCATCCTCGATCTGGCGCCGGTGTACCGGGGCTTCACGGCCGACGTCGGTTACTCGGGATGTCTCGGCCCGAATCTCCTGCACGACAGGCTCCTCGCCGATCTGGCGGCACATCGCGAGCTGATCCTGCGGGAGGTGCGCGAGCAGCGCACCCTGCGAGAGATCTATGAGGACGTGGACCGGCTGATGATGCGTCAGGGATACGCCAACCGGCACCGGGCCTATCCCTTCGGCGTCGTCGCCCACAAGGTCGACCGGGTGAAGGAACGCCGCTGGTCACCCCGGGTTTTCGGGTTCGGGACCCAGGCACTGAAGGGGCTGGCGAGCGACGCGCTGCACGGTCACCGGGACGGCTGGTCGCCGCTGTGGAGCCCGTACGGATTCTCCGATCACCCGCCCAGACCCGGGCTGTGGGCGGTCGAGCCCCACCTCGGTTTCCGTGGGACGGGCGCGAAGTTCGAGGAGATTCTGGTGGTCACCGACTCCCGGGATCCGGAGCAGAGCGCGTTCTGGCTGGACGACGATCTGCCGCACGTGCGGCGCTGGGCGGAGGCTGTATGAGCACGCGGGAAAGCAGGAGCGGCAAGAAGAGCGACGGTACGAAGGCGGGGCTGGTGGGGGTGCGGGAGCGCCGGGTGCGGACCGGTGGCGTCGATCTGAGCGTCGTCGAGTTGGGCGACCCGGCGCGGCCCACCGTCCTGTTGGTGCACGGCTACCCGGACAGCAAGGAGGTCTGGTCGGAGGTCGCGGGGCGGCTCGCCGACCGTTTCCACGTGGTGCTGTACGACGTACGGGGACATGGCGGGTCGACGGCGCCGGTCCCGCTGCGCGGCGGCTTCACCCTGGAGAAGCTGACGGACGACTTCCTGGCCGTCGCCGACGCGGTCAGCCCGGGGCGGCCGGTGCATCTGGTCGGCCACGACTGGGGTTCCGTGCAGGCGTGGGAGTTCGTCACAGTGGCGCGGACCGAGGGCCGGATCGCCTCGTTCACCTCGATATCGGGCCCGTCGCTGGACCACATGGGGCTCTGGATCAAACGACGGGCGACGCGGCCCACCCCGCGCCGGGCCGGCCAGCTGCTCGGCCAGGGTGCCAAGTCCTGGTACGTGTACCTGCTGCACACACCCGTACTGCCGGAGCTCGCCTGGCGCGGCCCGCTGGGCAAACGGTGGCCCACGATGCTCCGGCGGATGGAGAAGATCTCCGACGGGGGGTATCCGACATCCTCCCTGCCGCAGGACGCGGCGCACGGCGCCTGGCTCTACCGGGACAACATCCGCGCCCGGCTGCGCCGGCCGCGTACGGACGCCTACGCGCACGCACCTGTCCAGCTGATCACGCCGACCGCCGACATCTTTCTGTCGGAACGGCTCTACGACGATCTTGAGCAGTGGGCTCCACGACTGGTCAGGCGCACGCTGCCCGCCAAGCACTGGGTGCCCCGCACCCGGCCCGACCAACTGGCCTCCTGGATCTCCGACTTCATCACCACCCATGAGTCCGGCGGAAACCCGGCCACGGGTACGGCGCCGAACGGGCCGCACGCCGAGCGCTTCGGCGGCCAGCTCGTCCTGGTCACCGGAGCGGCCAGTGGGATCGGCCGGGCCACGGCCTTCGCGTTCGCCGAGGCGGGCGCGCGGATCGTGGTGGTCGACCAGGACGCGGAGGGGGCGGCCAGGACCGTGGAGCTGGCCCGGCTGATCGGCGCCCCCCAGGCATGGGCCGAGCCGGTCGACGTCGGCGACCAACAGGCGATGGAGAAACTCGCCGCGAAGGTCGCCGCGGACTACGGGGTCGTCGATGTCCTGGTCAACAACGCCGGGATCGGGCTCTCGGGGTCGTTTCTCGACACCACGGCGGAGGACTGGAAGAAAGTCCTCGACGTCAATCTCTGGGGTGTCATCCACGGTTGCCGGCTCTTCGGTAAACAGATGGCGGAGCGCGGCCAGGGCGGCCATGTCGTCAACATCGCATCGGCCGCCGCCTACCAGCCCTCGAAGGCACTACCGGCGTACAGCACGTCCAAGGCGGCGGTGCTCATGCTCAGCGAATGTCTGCGGGCCGAACTGGCCGGACAGGGCATCGGGGTCTCGGCGATCTGCCCCGGCTTCGTCAACACCGCCATCACGTCCACCGCGCGCTTCACCGGAGTGTCCGCAGAGGAGGAAGCCCACCGCAGGAAGAAGGCGTCCCGGCTCTACGGACTGCGCGACTACCCGCCGGAGAAGGTCGCGGACGCCGTGCTGCGCGCCGTCGTGCGGGACCAGGCGGTCGTGCCGGTCACTCCGGAGGCCCACGCCGCGCGGTTCCTGTCGCGCCTCGCGCCCAGGGCGCTGCGCGCCCTCGCACGGGTGGAGCCACCGCTGTGAGCGCCGAAGAGCGGGCTCCGCGCGGAGCGAGACGGGAGCGCCACGGCATCGCTCCGCGCCGGGTCTCGTTCGACTGGCGCGAGACGCCTCTGCACTGGATACCGGAGGAACCCACCGCCACGCATGTCATCAATGTGCTGCACCTGCTGCTTCCGGCGGGCGAACGGTGGTTCGTGAAGGTGCTGAAAGAGGCACTGCCGCTGGTCACCGACCCGGAACTGCTCAAGGACGTCAAAGGGTTCATGGGGCAGGAGGCCACGCACAGCGTGCAGCACTCCACCGTGCTGGACCATCTGGCCGCACAGCGGCTGCACACCGAGGCGTACACCCGGCGCATCGACTTCCTCTTCGAGAAACTCCTCGGCGAACGCGTCCCGTTCGGTGTGCCGGTGTCCGCCGCGCTGTGGCTGCGCTTCCGGTTGTCGCTGGTCGCCGCGATCGAACAGTTCACCGCGGTCCTGGGGGACTGGGTGCTGGCCGCCGGGGAACTCGACCGGGCCGGAGCTGACGGGATCATGCTCGATCTCCTGCGCTGGCACGGCGCGGAAGAGGTGGAGCACCGCGCTGTCGCCTTCGACATGTACCAGCACTGCGGCGTCTCGGAACCGCGCAGATATGTCCTGCGGATCGTGGGCATGGCCGTGGTCGCCCCCGTACTGCTGTGGCTGTGGGTGACGGGCTCCGCTTATCTGATCGGGCACGACCCTCAGCTCGCCGACCGCGCGCGCTACTCCCTTCGTGAGCACAACAAGGCGGTCGGAAAGGGGTTGCTGCCCGGCTGGAAGGCGCTGGGCGCGGCGATACCCCGCTACTGCCGGCCGTCGTACCACCCCTCGCGCGAGGGGTCACCGCGCAGGGCAGCCGAGTACCTCAGGTCCTCGCCCGCGGCCCGTGCGGCGGCGGGTGAGGTGGGCCGCGCGGCGCCGGGGCGGAAGGAGTGAGCGCGCCCGGGCCCGCACCCGGGGCCTCGCGAGCGCCCGAACCCGGCCGCGAATACCGGATCGAAGGGCTGGCGTACGCGAGCGGCGCCACCGTCCGTACGATCCGCGCCTACCAGAATCGCGGGCTGCTCCCCAGACCGGAGCGGCGCGGGCGGGCCAACGTGTACCGCGAGGGCCATCTCGCCCGGCTTCGGCAGATCGCCGGTCTGCTGGACCGGGGCTACACCCTGGCCTCCGTCAAGGAGCTGCTGGACGCGTGGGAAGCGGGACGAGGCCTGGGCGCGGTGCTCGGTGCGGACTCGGAGACGCACGGACCACGGGCCGCCGAGGGGGCGGCCCTGATCCCTCGCGCGGAGGTGGCCGAGCGGCTCGGCGGCCCGCCCGACGTCGCGGCGCTCGCCGGAGCGGCGGAGCTGGGCGTACGGGAACGGGTCCCCGGCCGGGACGACATCTTCCCGGTCCCCGGTCCGCAGGAGCTCTCCCTGACAGCCGGGTTGTACGCGGCGGAAGCGCCGCTGCCCGCGACGTCCGCCCATCGTCCGGCCGTGGACAGCCCAGCCGTGGACAGCCCAGCCGTGGACAGCCCAGCCGTGACTGTCACCGGGCGGCTTTCCGTGACGCTGCCCGCGGAAACGATTCGGGCGGTGGAGAGGCTGGTTGGGCCGGAGAACACGGTGGCCTTCATCGTCGCTTCCACCGAACGCGAGCTGCAAGCAAGGACGTTGAACTCCCTGTCCACAACTCGCCGACAAGGTAGTCATTTTCCCCAAAAGGGTTAAATTGCCTCTGAGTTGTCCACAGAATTGTCTCATTGCCTGGGGACAACTCATGTTGGCTGTGGATCAAACCTGTGGGTCATGAAAGCTCGGAATGAAGTGGCAGACCGCCGGGTCTGCCCGGCAGGCTGTCCGGATGACCTGAATACCCGATGAACGACGCACCGTGAAGGTGTCGAAGTACCTGTCCAAGCATCTGCGCCATCAGCCCGAGCGGATCGGCATCACTCTCGACGCGAACGGCTGGGTGGCGGTCGACGAACTGATCCGCGCGGCCACCGAGCACGGCTTCCGGATCAGCCGTGCCGAACTCGACCATGTCGTCGCCTCCAGCGACAAGCGGCGGTTCGCGGTCGACGGGGACATGATCCGCGCCAACCAGGGCCACACCGTCGCCGTCGAGCTGGGGCTGGCCCCGGCGGAGCCACCCGCGTATCTCTACCACGGCACGGTCGCCCGCCATCTGGACGCGATCCGCGCCGAGGGGCTGCGCCGCATGGCCCGTCACCATGTCCATCTCTCGTCCGACCGCGAGACCGCGACCCGGGTCGGCGCACGCCGCGGCCGGCCCGTCGTCCTGTCGGTGGACGCGGGCGCGATGCACCGCGACGGCCTCGTCTTCCACATGAGCGCCAATGGCGTCTGGCTCACGGACTTCGTGCCGCCGCGGTTCCTGCGCTTTTCCAGTTGAGTGGAACGGTCCGCAGCTCCTCCGGGACCGGGTACTACGTCCGAAGCTGCGTGAGCGCCTCCGTGGCGATCCGCTCGAAAACCCCCTGGTCGGCGGCGAAATCCGAGTCCGGGATGGGCGCGTGGATCACGATCTCGGTGATGCCCAGCTCGAAGTGCCTGCCCGCGAAGTCCACGAACGCGTCGAGCGATTCCATCGGGCCGCCCCGGTCCGGCGTGAATCCGGTGAGCAGGATCTTCTCCACCCCGGACGCCTCCCGGCCGATCTCCGCGCAGGCCTTGCCGAGCCGTTCGATCTGGCCGCGAATGGCCTCGCGGGACTGCTCAGGCGTGCCCGTCTCGAAGAGCTTCGGATCCCCTGTCGTCACCCATGCCTGGCCGTGCCGCGCCGCGAGCCTCATCCCGCGGGGTCCGGTGGCCGCGACCGCGAACGGGAGCCGGGGCCGCTGCACGCATCCCGGAATACCGCGCGCCTCGACCGCGGAGTAGAAGGTCCCGTCGTACGTCACGGAGTCTTCGCTCAGCAGTCTGTCGAGCAACGGTACGAACTCGGCGAACCGGTCGGCCCGCTCCTTCGGTGTCCACTCCTCCTGGCCCAGCGCTGTGGCGTCGAACCCCGTGCCACCTGCCCCGATGCCCAGGGAGACCCGGCCGCCGGAGATGTCGTCGAGTGAGATCAGATCCTTGGCCAGGGTCACCGGATGCCGGAAGTTCGGCGAGGTCACCAGGGTGCCGAGGCGGATCCGCCCGGTGGCGGCGGCCGCCGCCGTCAGAGTCGGCACCGCCCCGAACCAAGGCCCGTCGCGGAAGGTGCGCCAGGACAGGTGATCGTAGGTGTACGCGGTGTGAAAGCCGAGCCGCTCGGCGCGCTGCCACTCGTCTCGGCCACCGTCGAGCCAGCGGCGGACGGGAAGGATCACGGTGCTCAGACGCAAGGGGGGAGTCATGCTCGTGAGCCTAGGACGTGGGTCTTCCCGTCGCGGCACTGGCACCGGGCCCCCGAGCGACCACGCCGAGCGCGGCCGGTCCGACGCCCGCCGTTACCGGAAGACACGCCGAACCGGCGCCGTGATCCTCAGGTCGCACTGTCCTGACGGGCGGCGTCGCACGCTGCGCATGGGCGCGAGCCCGACATGTACCGGCCGGCGTGGGGAGGCGGGGCGGGGACGCCCCTGCGCGGCTCCACCCCGCGATCATGTCCGCTCGCCGCCTGAGCAGGAGACACCCCACGCCTGATGCCGGCCGCAGGGCACCTGTCCTCGATTCTGTGCATGAGAATGGGACGGTGACCTCGCCTGACGATTCCCCGCTCCCCGCCCGGCCCCGGCTGATCGCCACCGATCTGGACGGCACCCTGCTGCACGACGACCGATTCGTCTCGGACCGTACGGTCGCCGCGCTCGCCGCCGCCGAGAAAGCCGGTATCGAGGTCTTCTTCGTCACCGGGCGCCCGGCGCGCTGGATGGATGTCGTCCGTGACCACGTACACGGTCATGGGCTGGCGATCTGTGCCAACGGCGCCGCGGTCGTCGATCTGCACGCCGGCGGACATCTGGTGAAGGTCCGCCCCCTGGACCGTGAGGTCGCCGTCGATGTCGTCCGGGCGCTGCGTGACGTGGCCCCGGGAACGACTTTCGCGGTCGAGCTGACCACCGGCATCCACTACGAGCCCGCGTACCCGCCCTTCCAGCAGGACCCGGGCGCGACCGTCGCCACCGCCGAGAAGCTCCTCCGCGCCACGGACGAGGCATCGGCGGACCCCGTGGTGAAGCTCCTCGCCCACCACCCCGACCTGCCCCCGGACGGTTTCCTCACGCTGGCCCGTACGGCGGCGGGTGACCGCGCCTCCATCACCCGTTCGAGCCCGACCGCGCTCCTGGAGATCAGCGGCCTCGGTGTGAGCAAGGCGAGCACGCTCGCGCTGTGCTGCGCGGAGCGCGGTATCTCGTCCGACGAGGTCGTCGCTTTCGGTGACATGCCGAACGATCTGGAGATGCTGACCTGGGCCGGAACGTCGTACGCGATGGGCAACGCCCACCCGGACGTACTGGCCGCCGCCTCCGGCCGTACGGTCACCAACAACGAGGACGGCGTCGCGGTCGTCATCGAGGAGATCCTGGCGCGGCTGTAGAGCCCGCCCGGGACGCCCCTGGAACACCGGGCACCTGCCTCGGGGGCTCCCTCGCGCCCAAAAAGCGCCACCGGCGCTCCCCCCCCCCCGGCCGTCAGGGACACAGCGGCGCCTCCCAGATCACCGTCGTACCGCCGCCGTCCTCCCCCAGGCCCGGCCCGCACGTACTCAGACCGCCCAGCGACTCCGCCCGTCGCCGCAGGTTGCGCAGTCCGCTGCGGCGGCCGCCGTCCGGAATGCCCACACCGTCGTCGGCGACCGACAGCCGGACCGCTCCGCTCCCGTCGGCGAGCCGGATCGTGGCGTCCACCACGACTTCGATCCGGGTGGCGTGGGCGTGCCGGAAGGCATTGGAGAGTGCCTCGCGCAGCGCTGCGATCAGGTTCTTGCCGGTGAGTTCTCCGACTGCGGAGTCGACCCGGCCGACAAAGCGGTGGGCGGGCCTGAAACCCAGCGGCACGGCCGCCATCTTGATTTCGCGCAGCACCCGGATACGCAGCCCGGACGGCGCCTCGGCCGATCCCTGCTGGAGCGCGAAGATCGCTGTACGGATCTCCTGGATGGTGACGTCCAGTTCGTCGACAGCCTTGCCGATGCCCCGGTGCGCCTCAGCGGCGACCGGACCGCGCTGCGCGCTCTCCAGCAGCATCCCGGTCGCGAACAGTCGCTGGATGACCAGATCGTGCAGGTCCCGGGCGATGCGGTCGCGGTCCTCCAGGACCGCCAGCCGCTCCCGGTCGCGCTGCGCCTCGGCCATCATCAGTGCCAGGGCGGCCTGTGAGGCGAACTGGGTGGCGAGGATGCGCTCCGTCTCGGTGAAGCGGCGTCCGCCCAGCGCGCGGGGTGTGACGAGTGCGCCGAGCACCCGGCCGTCGCTGTGCAGCGGCAGGAGCATGGTCGGGCCGAAACCGGCGGCCAGGTCAGTGATCATGCGCGGATCCGTGGCGGAGTCGTCAACGAAGACGGACTCGCCGGCCAGCAGGGCCCGGACGACGGGGCTCTCCGCCGGAACGACGGTGCCCAGTTCGGAGCGGGGGCTGTCGGCGCTGACGGCGACGATCTCCAGACCGCCGTCGGGGGCGGGCAGCATGACCACGCCCGCGGCGGAGTCCGCGAGGGCCCGGGCCTGTTCGGCGACGACGGTGAGGGCGTCGCCGACGTCGCCGCTGGAGAGCAGGGCCGTGGTCACCGCGACCGAGCCGTCGATCCACCGCTCGCGCTGTCGGGCCGCCTCGTACAGCCGGGCATGGCCGACGGCGATCCCGGCCTCCGTGGCCAGCACCCGCACCATATGGAGGTCCTGGTCGTTGAATTCGCCCCCGCCGCTTTTCTCGGCCAGATAGAGATTGCCGAAGAGCGCGCCGTGGACGCGGATGGGAACACCCAGGAACGTGCGCGTGGGCGGACGGCCCGGCGCGTATCCGGCCGAGCTCGCATCGGTGGTCAGATCGGTGATCATGACCGGGTCGGGGTGCCGGATCAGGGCGCCGAGGAGGCTCCGGAGTCCATCGGGCCTGCGGCCGATCCGCTGGGCCACGTCCTCGTCCACGCCGTACGTGACGAAGTCGGAGAGGCCGTCGCCCGTCTCGTCGACGACACCGATCGCGGCGTAGCGGGCGTCCGCGAGTTGGGCCGCCGTCTCGCAGATTCGATCAAGAGTGGTGTGCAGTTCCAGGCCCGTACCGACGGAACGCATCGCCTCCAGCAGCTGCGGAACCCGAGCGGTGGCTTCGATGGACAGGCCCTGGAGACCGCGCGCCGCACGGGCGGCGGCTTCGAGGGGGTCCGTTGATTCGGGCACTTTCATGACTTTGAGACTAGTTAGTCATCATGAGGGTGGAAAGTCGGTTACCGCCCGGCTGCGGGATGGCAGCCGGGCGGTAACCGGATCATCCCCGGCGGAGCAATTCACCCGCGCGCTCACGTTCCAGCATCCGCCGCAGCGGTCCCTCCTCGGTGACGAGCCGCTCGTAGGGCCCGCGCTGTACGGGGCGGCCCTCGTCGAGCACGATCACCTCGTCGACCAGGTCGAGGCCCCGCAGCCGGTGGGTGATGAGCAGAGCTGTCCGCCCCTCGGTCGCTTCCAGCAGATCGGCGGTCAGCGCGTCCGCCGTCGCCAGGTCCAGATGCTCCGCGGGCTCGTCCAGCACCAGCACGGGGAAATCGGCGAGGAGCGCCCGGGCAAGCGCCAGGCGCTGCCGCTGCCCCCCGGAGAGCCGCGCGCCGTGTTCGCCGACGAGGGTGTCCAGCCCGGCGGGCAGGGAGTCGGCCCAGTCGAGCAGCCGGGCCCGGCGCAGGGCGTCGCGCAGCTCGTCCTCGGTCGCCTCCCTGCGGGCGAGCCTGAGGTTCTCCCGTACGGAACTGTCGAAGAGGTGCGCGTCCTGGGCGCACAGCCCGACGAAGCCCCGGACGGTGTCGCCGTCGAGCGCGGCCGCGTCCGTCCCGCCCAGCAGGAAGCCGCCCTCACGGGCATCGAGGAAGCGCAGCAGTACCTGGGCGAGCGTGGTCTTGCCCGAGCCCGAGGGCCCGACCACGGCGACCCGCTTACCGGCGGTCAGGGTCAGATCGAAGCCGCTCAGCGCGTCCCGGTGCTGCCCGGCGTACCGCGCGGCCAGCCCCCGCATCTCCAGCGGGAACGGCGACACGGGAGCGGCGGCCGGCTGGTCCGGCTCCCGTACGGGCACGGGGGCGTCCAGTACCTCGCACACCCGCTCCGCGCTCAGGCCGGCACGCCGGCGGTAGCGCACGGCGAGCGGCAGCCCGGCGACCGCCTCGAACGCGGCGAGCGGGGTCAGGACGACGACGGCCAGCTCGACGCCCGCGAGCCGCCCGTCCCGTACCGCCTGTACGCCGACGACCGCTGCGGCCGCCACGGTCAGCCCGCAGGTGAGGGCGGAGAGGCCGCCGCCGAGGGCGGCTGCGCCGGCGCCCCGCGAGGCGATGGCCGTGAGAGTCACATCGGTGTCCCGGACCTGGCGCATACGGCTCGTCAGCGCGCCCGCGACGGTCAGCTCCGCGGTGCCCCTGAGCAGATCGGTGACCCGGGTCGCCAACAGCCCTCGTGCCGGGGCCAGTTTCCGCTCCGCGCGGCGGGCGCATGCGGCGCTCAGCAGCGGCACTCCCATTCCGGCGAGGAGCAGCCCGGCGGCCAGTACTGCCCCCGCTTCGGGCAGCAGCCACGCCGTGAACCCGACGGAGCCCGCTCCGACGAGCAGTGCGGTGCCGACCGGGAGCAGCCAGCGCAGCCAGTAGTCCTGGAGTTCGTCCACATCGGCGACGAGCCGGGACAGCAGGTCTCCGCGTCTGGCCTGGCGCAGCCCGGCGGGCGCGACGCGCTCCAGCCGCCGGTACACGGAGACCCTGAGGTCCGCGAGCATTCTGAGCACCGCGTCGTGGGACACGAGCCGCTCGGCGTACCGGAAGACGGCCCGGCCGAGGCCGAAGGCGCGGGTCGCCGTCACCGCGACCATCAGATAGAGCACGGGAGGCTGTTCGGAGGCGCGGGAGATCAGCCAGCCGGACACCGCCATGAGCCCGACAGCGGAGCCCAGGGCGCAACTCCCGAGCAGCAGCGCCAGTCCGAACCGCCCGCGGAGCGCCCCGGCGGCGGCCCGCATCCGCGCGAGCGGATCCCCGGGGACCGGACGGCCACCGCCCTCGGCCCCGAAGGCGACCGGCGCGATGCTGTCTTCGCCCGCGGATGCCTGGTTCTCGCTGTGGGCCGCGCGGGAGTCGCGGACGGCTGTCGTGCCGAGGTCCGTGCCGGAGGGGGACTGCCGCGCCGATCCCAGCGGCCCGGCCGGCCCCGGTGAACCGGCCGGCCCCATCGACCGTGCCGACCCCACGGATTCCCGTGGCTCCGGTGACGCCGCCGACCGCTCCGGCAGGGTGATCACCCGGTCCGCGACCGCGAGCAGTGCCGGGCGGTGGACGACCAGCAGTACCGTGCGGCCTGCCGCCAGACGCCGTACGGCATCAACGACGCTTGCCTCCGTCTCGCCGTCGAGCGCCGCCGTGGGCTCGTCCAGCAGCAGCATCGGCCGGTCGGCGAGGAACGCGCGTGCCAGCGCGAGCCGTTGGCGCTGACCCGCCGAGATCCCTGCCCCGTCCTCACCGAGCTCGGTGTCCACACCCTGGGGGAGAGCGGCGACGAAGTCGTACGCCCCCGCGTCCCGCAGGGCCGCCCGTACCGCCGCTTCGTCCGCGTCCGGACGGGCCAGCCGCACGTTCTCCGCGATCGTCCCCGCGAAGAGATGCGGCTGCTGTGGAACCCAGGCGATCCGTTCCCGCCAGCGCTCCAGGTCAAGGGAGTGCAGTGCCCGTCCGCCCACCCGTACCCGGCCCTCGTCGGGTGCGACGAACCCGAGCAGCACCTGGAGCAGCGTGGTCTTCCCGACCCCGCTGGGGCCGACCAGAGCCACCGTTTCCCCCGGCTCGACGGTCAGCGTGACCGCGTCCAGGGAGGCCTCCGTACGGCCCTGATGGCGGACCGTCACGCCCTCCAACTCCAGCCGGGGATCGGCGGGCACCTCCCCCCTGCCGCCCGTCAAGGGCTCGGTTTCCAGGACCGTGAAGATCTCCTCGGCGGCGGCAAGTCCCTCGGCTGCCGCGTGATACTGCGCCCCCACCTGCCGGATCGGCAGATACGCCTCGGGGGCGAGGATCAGCACCACCAAACCGGTGTACAGATCGAGCTCACCGTGGACGAGCCGCATCCCGATACCGACAGCGACCAGCGCGACCGACAGGGTCGACAGCAGCTCCAGCGCGAACGAGGAGAGAAAGGCGAGTCGCAGGGTGCGCAGCGTGGCCTGCCGGTACTCGGAGGTGATCCGCCGGATCGACTCCGCCTGCGCCGTGGCCCGGCCGAAGACCTTGAGGGTCGGTAGTCCGGCGACCACATCCAGGAAGTGGCCCGACAGTCGGGAGAGCAGCCGCCACTGACGGTTCATCCGGGCTTGTGTGGCCCAGCCGATGAGCACCATGAACAGTGGGATCAGCGGGAGGGTGACCACGATGACCGCCGCCGAGACCCAGTCCTCGGTGACGATCCGCGCCAGGACCGCCACCGGCACGACCACCGCGAGGCCCAGCTGCGGCAGATAGCGCGCGAAGTAATCGTCCAGGGCATCCACGCCGCGGGTGGCCAGCGCGACCAGCGATCCGGTGCGCTGTCCGCTCAGCCAGCCCGGCCCCAGCTCGGCGGCCCGGGCCAGCAGCTGTCCGCGCAGTTCGGACTTGACCGCCGCGCCGGCCCGGTGGGCGGCCAGTTCGGTCAGCCAGGAGACCAGCCCGCGCCCAACGGCGACCGCACCCAGCAGGAGGAGCGGCGTACGCAGGTCGGAGCCGTCCACCCCCTCGTGGAACGCCCCCACCACCACGTCGGCGATCAGCATCGCCTGGGCCACCACCAGCCCGGCACCGGCCAGTCCGAGAGCCACCACGGCCACCAGGAAGAAGCGGGTGGTGCGCGCGTACCGGAGCAGGCGCGGGTCGATTGGTTTCACGTGAAACACCCCTTCCTAGGCGTCCGCGATGTGCCGCGTGCCGATCCGCTTACGGAACACCCAGTACGTCCAGCCCTGGTAGAGCAGTACGACCGGCGTCGCGATCGCCGCGCACCAGGTCATGATCTTCAAGGTGTACGGGGTGGACGAGGCGTTCGTGACCGTCAGGTTCCACGCCGGGTTCAGCGAGGACGGCATGACGTTGGGAAAGAGCGTCAGGAAGAGCATCGCGACCGCGGCCACGATCGTCACTCCGGAAAGGGCGAACGACCAGCCCTCACGTCGCGCCGCTATGGCCCCGACCGCACCGGCCAGCGCGGCCACAGCCACGATCAACGCGATCAGGCTCTTGCCGTCACCGTGGTCCGCCTGGGTCCAGCACAGGAAGCCGAGCACCGGCGCGGCCACGACCGGCCCCAGGACGAGCGCCAGCTTCCTGGCCCGTACCCGTATGTCGCCCACCGTCTTGAGCGCGGCGAACACGGCCCCGTGGAAGGTGAAGAGAGTCAGGGTCACCAGCCCGCCCAGGATCGCGTAGGGGTTGAGCAGGTCCCCGAGGTCGCCGACGTACTCCTTGTGCGCGTCGATCTTCACGCCCCGCACGATGTTGCCGAAGGCCACCCCCCACAGCAGGGCCGGCAGGAGCGAGGTCCAGAAGATCGCGTGCTCCCAGTTGCGCTGCCAGTTCTCCTCGGGCCGCTTGGCCCGGTACTCGAAGGCCACACCGCGCACGATCAGGGAGAGCACGATGAGCAGCAGCGGCAGATAGAAGCCGGAGAAGAGCGTCGCGTACCAGTCCGGGAACGCGGCGAAGGTCGCTCCGGCGGCGCTCAGCAGCCATACCTCGTTGCCGTCCCAGACGGGTCCGATGGTGTTGATCAGGACCCGCCGCTCCTTGCGGTCGCGGGCCAGCAGTTTCGTCAGGACCCCGATCCCGAAGTCGAAGCCTTCGAGGAAGAAGTAGCCGGTCCAGAGGACTGCGATCAGGACGAACCAGACGTCGTGGAGTTCCATAGCTCCTCAAGTCCTCAGTACGAGAAGGCCATCGGCCGGTCGGCGTCCGTGGGATCGCCGCCGATCTTGGTGGGCGGATTGAGGTCGGCGTCCGTGAGTTCGGGCGGCCCGGCCTTGACGTACTTCACCAGCAGCTTGACCTCGATGACCGCGAGGACCGCGTACAGCAGGGTGAAGGCGATCAGCGAAGTGAGTACCTCGCCCTGGGAGACCCCGGGAGAGACCGCGTCGGCGGTGCGCAACACTCCGTACACGACCCAGGGCTGGCGTCCCGTCTCGGTGAAGATCCAGCCCCAGGAGCTGGCGATCAGCGGGAAGAGCAGGGTCCAGAGGGCGGTGATCCAGTACAACCTGGCGATCTTGGGGCTGAGCGCCTTGTTCCGGAAGAGCACCAGATTCGGCACCTCGTCCTCGCCCGTCCGCAACCCGGGTGGGAGCAGGAACTTCTTACGGGTCAGCCAGAGACCGGCCAGACCGAGCGTGAAGGACGCCATGCCGAAGCCGATCATCCAGCGGAAGCTCCAGAAGGCCACAGGGATGTTCGGCCGATAGTCGCCGGGGCCGAACTTCTCCTGCTCGGCCCTGTTGATGTCGTTGATGCCGGGGACGTAGGAGCTGAAGTCGTCGTTGGCGAGGAAGGAGAGCACCCCCGGTATCTGGACGGCGACGCTGTTGTGGCCCTTGTCGACATCTCCATAAGCGAACAAGGAGAACGGAGCGGGCGCCGCGCCGTCCCACAGCGCCTCGGCCGCGGCCATCTTCATCGGCTGCTGCTTGAACATCACCTTGCCGAGGAGGTCACCGCTGACGGCGGTGAGCAGGCCCGCGATGACGACGGTGACCAGGCCGAGCCGCAGCGAGGTCCGCATCACCGGGATGTGCCTCTTCCGTGCCAGGTGGAAGGCCGCGATGCCGACCATGAAGGCGCCGCCGACAAGGAAGGCGGCTGTCATGGTGTGGAAGAACTGGGTGAGCGCGGTGTTCTGGGTGAGCACCGCCCAGAAGTCGGTGAGTTCGGCCCGTCCGGCTTTCTCGTTGATCCGGTAGCCGACCGGGTGCTGCATCCAGGAATTAGCCGCCAGGATGAAGTACGCGGAGAGGATCGTGCCGATCGAGACCATCCATATACAGGCCAGATGGATCTTCTTCGGCAGCTTGTCCCAACCGAAGATCCACAGTCCGATGAAAGTGGACTCGAAGAAGAACGCGATCAGGGCCTCGAAGGCCAGGGGAGCACCGAAGACGTCACCGACGAACCGGGAGTAGTCGGACCAGTTCATCCCGAACTGGAACTCCTGCACGATGCCGGTGACGACCCCCATCGCGATATTGATGAGAAAGAGCTTGCCCCAGAACTTCGTCGCCTTGAGGTACTTGGGATTCTCCGTGCGGGCCCACGCGGTCTGCAGCCCCGCCGTGAGCGCGGCGAGCGAGATCGTCAGGGGAACGAAGAGGAAGTGATAGACGGTGGTGATGCCGAACTGCCATCGCGCCAGGGTCTCCGGCGCCAGAGCGAGGTCCACGTTCGTCTCTCCTTACGTCACATTGCCGTGGTCACAGCGGTCACAGCGACAGCCTGTCCCTTTGATCCACCACAGAACGTCCGAAACAGGGACATGCTTGTGAATGCGTTCACATTCACAAGCATTATGTCGCACACCCTTCCGGGATCTTCGCGGGGGGGGTGCCCCAACTCCGTGAGCGCCCACGCCGAAGGGCGGCCCCGAAGAGACCGCCCTCGACTCTGACCTGACATGCCGCAACCGAAGACCCCCGACCGCGGCTACTCCCGGAAAGCCTCTCGGGCTCCCTACAGCGCTTACAGCTCTTTACAGCTCCTTGCGGAACGCCTCCGCCGCCAGCAGGAAGAGGTCATTGGCCTCGTGCTCGCCGATCGTGACGCGCACCCCCTCGCCCGTGAAGGGCCGGACCATCACGCCGGCCGCCTCGCAGGCCGCCGCGAAATCGAGCGTGCGGTCACCCAGGCGCAGCCAGACGAAGTTGGCCTGGCTCTCCGGCACGGTCCAGCCCTGGTCGACCAGGGTGCGGTACACCCGCTCCCGCTCGGCGACCAGCGAGCCCACCCGGCCCAGCAGCGCGTCCTCGGCCCGCAGCGAGGCGACCGCCGCGTCCTGGGCGATCTGGCTCACACCGAAGGGAACCGCGGTCTTGCGCAGCGCCGCGGCCACCGGCTCATGGGCGATCGCGAACCCGACCCGCAGGCCGGCGAGCCCGTACGCCTTCGAGAAGGTACGCAGCACGGCCACATTCGGGCGGTCCCGGTAGAGCTCGACCCCATCCGGCACCTCGGCGTCGCGAATGAACTCGCGGTACGCCTCGTCCAGCACTACCAGTACATCGCTCGGGACCTGGTCGAGGAATCGTTCCAGCTCAGCCCTGCGCACCACCGTGCCGGTCGGGTTGTTGGGGTTGCAGACGAAGATCAACCGGGTCCGCTCGGTGATCGCCGCGGCCATCGCGTCCAGATCGTGCGCTTCTCCGGCGGTCAGCGGCACTCGCACGGAGGTCGCACCCGAGATCTGGGTGATGATCGGGTACGCCTCGAAGGAACGCCAGGCGTAGATCACCTCGTCACCGGGTCCCGCGGTGGCCTGCAGCAGCTGTTGGGCGACGCCCACGGAACCGGTGCCGGTCGCCAGGTGCGAGACGGGCACCCCGAAGCGTTCGGCCAGCTCGTTCATCAACCCGGTACAGGCCATGTCGGGATAGCGGTTGAAGACGCCGGCGGCGGAGATCGCCTGCTCCATCACCCCGGGAAGCGGCGGATACGGGTTCTCGTTGGAGGACAGCTTGTACGCGACCGGCCCTCCCTGCGCCGCAGGCCTGCCCGGCTTGTACAGGGGAATGCCGTTCAACTCGGCGCGCAGCTTGGGGCTCATCTCGCTCACCGCAGGTCCTCCTCGGCCGTTCACGGGTCCGTGCACTTGAATACTGCTCACCTTATGAGGATTCGCGGCCGCTGCGAATGCCGGGCGCCGGGAAAGGGGGGCGCTCGCTGTACAGCCGCGCGCTGGTGGCTCGCGCCGTGGCGCGCGTCCCCCGTAGAGGTGAGTTGAGACCTCTTCGAAACATGAGCTCTGGGGCAGGTCCATGGCACTCAAGGCACAGCCGACCACACCCAGAAGCTCTAACCACCTTGCTTTCCATGGCCGTTGGTCGTTTAGGATCATGCAGAAACGTGCCTGCCAAGGGGTGCATATGCGACCGGCCCAATCGGTCGCCCGAGCCCTACTATCGGCTCGCCATGACAGCAGCAGGGAAACACCAGGTGAGCCGGACGGACACAACCCGCCGGGGAAGCCGGCAAGGTCGGGCGGGCATCCGGGACGTGGCCGCCGCAGCCGGTGTCTCCATCACGACCGTCTCGGACGCGCTCAACGGCAAGGGCCGGTTACCCGACGCCACCCGACGCCATGTCCGAGAGGTCGCCGAGCGCCTCGGCTACCGGCCATCCGCCGCGGCTCGAACCCTCCGTACCGGCAAATCGGGCCTTATCGGCCTGACCGTGACGACGTACGGGGATGAACCTTTCACCTTCACCGAGTTCGCCTACTTCGCCGAGATGGCCAGGGCCGCGACATCGGCCGCGCTCGCCCGCGGCTACGCCCTCGTCATTCTCCCCGCCACCTCCCGCCATGACGTCTGGTCGAACGTCGCCCTCGACGGCACCGTCGTCATCGACCCCTCCGACCACGACCCCGTGGTCACCGAACTCGTCCGCCAGGGCCTGCCCGTCGTCTCCGACGGCCGGCCGGCGGGCACCCTCCCCGTCACCGCCTGGGTCGACAACGACCACGAGGCGGCCGTCCTCGACCTCCTCGACCATCTCGCCGCCGCCGGAGCCCGCAGGATCGGCCTGCTCACCGGCACCACCACGGACACCTACACCCGGCTCTCCACCACCGCCTATCTGCAGTGGTGCGAGCGCGTGGGCCAGGACCCGGTCTACGAGTCCTACCCCGCGCACGACCCGTGCGCGGGGGCCGTCGCCGCCGACCGGCTCCTGGCCAGGCCCGACCGCCCCGACGCCGTCTATGGGCTCTTCGATCCCAACGGCACCGACCTGCTCGCCGCCGCCCGGCGGTACGGGCTGCGCGTCCCTGAGGACCTGCTGCTCGTCTGCTGCAGCGAGTCCACCGTGTACGCCTCCACCGAACCGCCCATCACGACCCTCTCGCTCAAACCGCGCCGTATCGGCACCGCCGTCATCCAGCTCCTCATCGACGCCATCGAAGGGATCAATACCGACCACCCGGTCGAGCAGGTGATACCGACCGAGCTGATCGTCCGGACCTCCTCCCAACGGCGCCCACCCCGCACCACGGTCAGCGCTCCCCGGTCCCCCGCAGGCGATTGACCGACGTCCGTACGGGTGACTGACCCACGCTCGTACGGGTAACCGCGCGCCGCCCCTGCGGGAACAACCGCCTTCCTCGCAGGGGCCGGTCAAAGGACTCGGCCTTGCACATTCCGGATGATCGGCGCAAAAACATCCGGTGAACCGGAGGTGCGACCGGATTCACCACCCCGGGTGCGTCACACAAGAGGGCCCGCGTTCCTATGATGGGCGCACGACACCACAGACCTTCCTTACCTCCGGCGGGCTCATCCCCATCCGGCCAGGCGGGCCTGAGGGGTGTACGGCGGCGCGACGGTGGTGGAGGGGTCGATGACACAGGGGGCCGGCCAGGAACCCGTGGTGCGGACGGCGACGTCGCGTGACTTCCGCGTCCCGCCATACGCGCAGGTTCCCGTGCAGTCCGGGCATCCGGGCAACGCCGTCCCGGACGACGAGCTGCCGGAGGACTACACACCCACCGAACGCGACCTCCCGGTGATCAACCGGGACGACAGCCTCCACGTGCACGCCGACCCCGGCGACACGTCCGTGGACGGCGGCCGCGGCCCGCTCTATGTCGTGGGCGACGTCCACGGCTATCTCGACGAACTCCTCGGCGCCCTGGCGGAACAGGGCCTCGTCGATGCCGAAGGGCACTGGGCAGCCGGCACCGCCCGCCTCTGGTTCCTCGGTGACTTCACCGACCGCGGCCCCGACGGCATCGGCGTCATCGACCTCGTGATGCGGCTCTCCGCCGAAGCGGCTGCCGCCGGCGGCTACTGCAAGGCCCTGATGGGGAACCACGAGCTGCTGCTCGTCGGCGCCAAACGGTTCGCCGACACCCCCGTCAACTCCGGGGCGGGCACCGCCACCTTCCAGGCCGCCTGGCTGCTCAACGGCGGCCAGCGGAGCGATATGGAGCGCCTCCAGGACGTCCATCTGCAGTGGATGTCACGCCTCGACGCGGTCGTCGAGGAGGACGGGCATCTGCTGATGCACTCCGACACGACCGCCTACCTGGATTACGGATCCAGCATCGAGGACGTCAACGACACCGTCCACCAGATCCTCACGCGCAACGACGCGGACGAATGCTGGGAGCTGTTCCGCAAGCTCACCAAACGCTTCGCATTCCGTGATGACGGCCCGGAGGCCGTTCAGGAACTGCTCTCCCGATACGGCGGTCAGCGCATCGTCCACGGCCACAGTCCGATTCCCTATCTACTCGGCGAAGTCGGTACCGAAGACGCCTCGGACGACGAGGGCGGTACGGGACCGTTGGTCCAAGGGCCGCACGTATATGCCGACGGACTTGCCATCGCCATGGACGGAGGCGTGACCATGGCGGGAAAACTGCTGGTCGTCCGGCTTCCCCTGGGCAACTGATCGGCGGCCCGGACCACCGGCCGGAGTAACCCCCGGCCGGGTCCGGACAGCGACGGCCGCCCCCGGCCCGCCCAGTTGCCTACTCGGCGAGCGGCAGATACACGCGATTGCCGGCTGCGGCGAACTCCTTGGACTTCTGGGCCATAGCGGCCTCGATACCCGCTTCGGTCCGAACGTCCGCTTCGCTCTCGACTCGCCTCTCCGCCGTCTCCGGATCGCCGCCGTGGCGACGCCTGATGTCCTGCGAGATCTTCATCGAGCAGAACTTGGGGCCACACATCGAACAGAAATGCGCAGTCTTGGCCGGCTCGGCCGGGAGCGTCTCGTCGTGGAACTCCCTGGCCGTGTCCGGGTCAAGGGCCAGGTTGAACTGGTCCTCCCAGCGGAACTCGAAACGGGCGTCGGACAGCGCGTCGTCCCAGTCCTGCGCTCCCGGGTGGCCCTTGGCGAGATCCGCCGCATGGGCCGCGATCTTGTAGGTGATGACACCGGTCTTGACGTCGTCGCGGTCCGGAAGGCCGAGGTGTTCCTTGGGGGTGACGTAGCAGAGCATCGCCGTGCCCCACCACGCGATCATCGCGGCGCCGATGCCGGAGGTGATGTGGTCGTAGGCCGGGGCCACATCGGTCGTCAGCGGGCCGAGTGTGTAGAACGGCGCTTCCTCGCAGATCTCCTGCTGCAGGTCGATATTTTCCTTGATCTTGTGCATCGGCACATGGCCCGGCCCCTCGATCATCGTCTGTACGCCGAAGCGCTTGGCGGTCGCGTTCAGCTCACCCAGGGTGCACAGCTCAGCGAACTGCGCCTCGTCGTTGGCGTCCGCGATGGAGCCTGGCCGCAGGCCGTCGCCGAGGGAGTACGTCACGTCGTAGGTCGCGAGAATCTCGCAGAGTTCCTCGAAGTTCTCGTACAGGAACGACTCCCTGTGGTGCGCGAGACACCAGGCGGCCATGATCGAGCCGCCGCGCGAGACGATGCCCGTCTTGCGGCGGGCGGTGAGCGGCACGTACCGCAGCAGGACACCGGCGTGGACCGTCATGTAGTCGACGCCCTGCTCGGCCTGCTCGATGACCGTGTCCTTGTAGATGTCCCAGGTCAGCTCCTCGGCCTTGCCGTCGACCTTTTCCAGTGCCTGATAGAGCGGTACCGTCCCGATGGGGACCGGGGAGTTGCGCAGCACCCACTCGCGCGTGGTGTGGATGTTGCGGCCCGTGGAGAGGTCCATGACCGTGTCCGCGCCCCAGCGGGTCGCCCAGGTCGTCTTCTCCACCTCCTCCTCGATGGAGGAGGTGACGGCGGAGTTCCCGATGTTCGCGTTGACCTTCACCAGAAATCGCTTCCCGATGATCATCGGCTCGATTTCCGGGTGATTGACATTGGCCGGCAGAACGGCGCGGCCTGCGGCGATCTCTTCCCGGACCAGCTCCGGGAGGACGTTCTCGCGGATCGCGACGTACTCCATCTCCGGGGTGATGACACCACGGCGGGCGTACGCGAGCTGCGTCACGGCCTGTCCGTCCCGGCTCCGGCGCGGCCGGCGCGGTCGGCCCGGGAAGACGGCGTCGAGGTTGCGCAGTCCCCCGCCCGGAGAGGTGTGCTTGAGTCCGTCGTCCTCAGGGCGGACCCGGCGGCCCGCGTAGGCCTCGGTGTCACCACGGCCAACGATCCAGTCCTCCCGCAGTGGCGCGAGGCCAAGGCGTACATCGGTCTCGACGGTCGGGTCGGTGTAAGGGCCCGACGTGTCGTACAGCGTCACGTCCGTGCCGTTGGTGAGGTGCACTTGACGGACGGGCACCTGGAGATCCGGGCGTGAACCCGCGACATATCCCTTGTGCCAGCCGATGGATCGACGGGCCTCGCCCGGATGCTCCGAGCCGGAGGCAGGCGTGTGTGCGTCCTGAACGGTCATGAGACCTACTCCCTACGCCGGCATTACCCGGTAACAGGTTCAGCGGTCGGCGCAGCGCAGGCGTCCAGGGGATGTCCCTGGGACCGCACAGTCAGCGCCCTCTCAGCCCGGTGCTCCGAGCTCCCGCGTGTGCAAAGGTGACTCCACGCTAATGCCATATCGGGCGCGCTGACCAGGGGGCCTCTCTCTTCTTGCGATGATCGGTCGGTGACCTCACCTCAGCAGACCCACGAAGCGCATGGCCACTCGCACAGTCATGGGCCCGCCGAACCGGTTTCCCGGCACCTCCGCAAGGTCATCGCGGCGGTCCTGATCCCGTTCGCGACCGCCGTGGTCGTCGGGCTCGCCATGCTCTGGCCGGGCGGCACACCGGCGCACGAGCGCACCGGTGTCGGTTTCGACCGGCAGACCCAGCAGGGCCACGTGGTGAGGATCGAGCAGCTCGACTGTCAGGACGCCAACGGGTCGCAGCTGCCGTCGACCGGCGGCCCCTCGACATCCGGGGGCAGTGCGACGCAGCGGTCCGGGAGCGGGGAATGCAAGAAGGCGACGATCGAGGTCACGACCGGCAAGGAGAAGGGACGGACCTTCATCGAGGTCGTCCAGCCGGACGCCCCGCGGCAGTTTCACGTGAAACAGGGGGTGGTGGTCGCTTACGCCCCCGATGCGCCCCACGATCTCCAGTACTCGGTGACCGATGTGAACCGTGAGTTCCCGATGGCTCTGCTGGCCGGGATCTTCGCGCTCGCGGTGGTCCTGGTGGGGCGGATGCGCGGTGTGATGGCGCTGATCGCGCTCGCCGTCTCCTTCGCCGTGCTGACGCTGTTCATCCTGCCCGCGATTCTGCAGGGCTCGAATCCACTGATCGTCGCGGTGGTCGGCGCGAGCGCCATCATGCTGACCGCCCTCTATATGTGCCACGGTCTGACGGCCCGTACGTCGGTCGCCGTCCTCGGCACCCTGGTCTCTCTCCTGCTGATCGGGCTGCTGGGGTCGCTCTTCATCGGCTGGGCGAGCCTGAGCGGGAACACCGACGACAACACCGGCCTCATCCACGGCCTCTATCCCGAGATCGACATGAGCGGTCTTCTCCTGGCGGGCGTCATCATCGGCTCGCTCGGTGTTCTCGACGATGTGACGGTGACGCAGACCTCGGCAGTCTGGGAGCTGCACCGGGCCGATCCGTCGATGGGCCCCCGCGCCCTCTACCGGGCGGCCATCCGGATCGGCCGGGATCACATCGCGTCGGTGGTCAATACGCTCGTGCTCGCCTACGCGGGCGCCGCACTCCCTCTTCTGCTGCTCTTCTCCATCGCGCAGTCGAGTGTGGGAGCAGTCGCCAACAGCGAGCTGGTGGCAGAGGAAATCGTACGAACCCTGGTGGGCTCGATCGGCCTGGTCGCGTCAGTTCCGGTGACTACGGCGCTGGCCGCACTGGTGGTTTCCGCCGACCGGCCCGCGTCCTCCGGAACACAGTCCGCAGGGCAGGGGTCGGCGGCACCAGGGCCGGCAGCACCGGGTCCGACATCGCGGGGGCCGGTGCCCGCCGTGCCTGAGCAGGGCGCGGCGGTACGCGGACCCGGTGGCCGGGGACGGCGCCGTAAGAAGTAGGCCGCACCGGCCGAAGCACCCCTGCGCCCCCTCGACCGGATCCGCTCGACCGGATCCGCTCAGCCGGATCCGCTCAGCCGGATCCGCTCAGCCGGCGTTCTCCTCGGCGAGGATGCGGCCGAGCGCCTCCTCCAGATTGCCCTCGAAGTCACCCAGCGTGCGCTCCTGCCCGAGCGGAACCAATCGGTCCGTCCGGTCGAGGAAGGCCACGAGCGGTGCGGCACTCACCCGGAACAGCGCGTGGTCATCACCGACCTGGAGCCGGATATGGACATCGGAGAGATCTTCGGGCGCGGTCGGGGCGATGTGCACATCGCCGTCACCACTGGGCGTGTTGATGCCGTCGAGCAGCAGTTCGCGTCCGAATGTCCAGGTGACAGGGGCATCGCCGGGCAGATGGAAGGTCATTCGCACCGCGTAGGGATCCCCCATCTCATAGTGCAGTTCCACCGGGATCCGGAACGAAAGCTCCTCGGAGACGAGGAAGCTCATCAGGACCTCGGCCTGGACCGACTCGCGCATCGTGTACTCCGGTGTAGATGAGGTAGTGGCTGGGAATGATCCCCGTTGATCCTCTTGACGCCATAGTCCTGTAAGCGCTAGCAGATCACAAGGAGTAATTTTTCAGATACTGATAGAGACGATGCCTGCGGTGAGTAGGCTATCGATTTCTCTGTGTAACCACTCGACCGCTGGGAGCAGTCGGTCCTGTTGATGGAGTGGTACGGAAATGGCCACCGCGCCTGCCGTTGATCCGAGCGCGACCGGTACGGCGGCACAGACCGTGCCGAGTGCGTACTCCTGCCGTTCCACGACGGGTTCCATCCGGCCCAGCGAGCCGAGACGCTCCAGCAGGGTGCTCCGGTCCGGTACCGAGTGCGGTGTTCGCGGGCGGACGGGATGACGGTCCAGATGGTCGAGGCGGGATTCCTCGTCGAGCTGGCTCAGCAGGCACTGCCCGATGGCGTGAGCATGAGCGGTCTCCCGCAGGTCGGCCCACTCGTAGGCCGTGGGGGCAGCCGGGCTGTCCGCGACGGAGACAAGATCGATCTCGCCCTCGTGGTAGACCGCGAAGTACACCGGGGCCCCGATGACGTCACGCCAGTGACCGATCGAATGGACGATCTTGCTGCGACGATTCTGCAGGGCTTCACCGCGTACCAGCCGATCTACGGCGTCGCCGAGAACGAAGACGCCCTTCTCACGGCGGAGATAGCCCTCATGGGTCAGCGTACGCAGCAGGTGATACGCCGTGGGCAGCGGAAGCCCGGCCTCACGGGCGAGTTGCTTCGCCGGCGCTCCGTCCGGATGGGAACCGGCGGACTCCAGCAGTCGCAGCGCCCGCTGCACCGATCCGATCAGGGTAGGGGCTGCGGTTCTTGTAGCTGTGGCCAAAGGTGACCCCCAGACGTGCTGACGGGAAGAGCCCGCCCGCGGGGGCCGCCCCCGCGCGCCCGCCACACCCTTCGGGGACCGAGGGAGTACCCCCGGGAACCCCGGGACGTGACCCGAGGAACCCTGAGGCCCGGCCTGGAAAAATCGCACAAACCAGAGGTCAGAGCGATCATCGTTGGTGCTTTCCCAGGGCGTGGCAGAGATTTGCCACTCTAGGGGCAGAGTGGCCTCAGGGATGGTTTCCCGTTCACCTTTCCCTCGCGCGGGCTAACGCCCGCACTGGCTGTCCGCCCTACCAGTCCCGACGTGAGGACGAGGAGGACGTGAACTTCCGTACGACGTAGATCAGTCCGCCGACCAACACCACCAGAAGCAGCAGTTTGAAGAGCAGCGCGATGAAGAACGCGACCACGGTGGCGATCATCCCGCCGAACAGGACGAGGACGATCAGGGGTACCGCGATCCACTTCACCCACCAC
Organism: Streptomyces sp. NPDC051569; assembly: GCF_044454085.1. NCBI lineage: Bacteria > Bacillati > Actinomycetota > Actinomycetes > Kitasatosporales > Streptomycetaceae > Streptomyces > Streptomyces sp. NPDC051569. Next base: position 164,436 of record NZ_JBITDJ010000006.1, on the reverse strand, counting down.
GGCATCCCCGTGAATATCTCCCGTACCGCCATCGCCCTTACCTCGCTTTACCCAGTACCTCAAGCATCTGCCTGACATCCTCGATGCTAGAGGCGGGAAGACGGCCGCGGTGGCCCTGCGGCCCCCGATCTCCCCTGATCCGACCCTGAGGCGGCCCTGAGGGTCGCGGTCAGCCCTCGGGCGGCGAGAAGACGACCATCACCCGCAGATCCTCCGTGATGTGGTGGAACTTGTGCGCCACTCCGGCCGGTACATAGACCACGCTGCCCCTGCCGACCTGCGTGGTCTCCATCCCCACGGTGATCGAGGCCCGGCCACTCACGACGAAGTAGACCTCGTCCTGCCCGTGCGGCCGCTGCGGGTCGATGGCCCCGGCATCCAGTGCGTACAACCCCACTGACATGTTGCGTTCCCGTACAAACTGCAGATATGCACCGTCATTGGCGGCACGCTCCGCCTCCAGCTCATCAAGTCGGAATGCCTTCATGCCACGATCAGACACATGAAGAATTTCGTAGTCAAGACGATCGCCAACGCCGGGGCCCTGGCAGTGGCGATCTGGCTGATCCAGGGACTTACCCTGACCGGTGACAGCACCGGCAAGAAGATCTTGACACTGGGGCTCGTCGCTCTGCTCTTCGGTCTGGTGAACTTCCTCGTCAAGCCAGTGGTGAAGCTCCTGACCCTGCCATTGTTCATACTTACCCTCGGGCTGATCACTCTGGCGGTCAACGCCCTGATGCTGCTGCTGACCTCGTGGCTCGCGGGCGGGCTGAACCTGAGCTTCCACGTCGAAGGCTTCTGGACGGCCGTCTTCGCCGGCCTGATCATCTCGATCGTGTCGTGGGCGCTGAACGTCGTGCTCCCCGACCACGAGGACTGACCGGCCCGCGGGGAGCGAACACCGCTTCCCGCTGTACGCAACGCGATGGAGGAGACGGCATGACCCCAGGGGACGGCACACGAGCGGTACGGGCCGGGCTGCCCGAGATGGTGAAGTACGAACCGACCCTGCCCGGGCCGGTCTTCGCCGCGCACTTCCACCTGCCGGGCGAGCCGACGGGCCCGTACACCTACGGCCGGGACGAGAATCCGACCTGGACCCACCTGGAACGGGCCATCGGCGAGTTGGAAGCGCCGGGGGAGACGGTCGAGACCGTCATCTTCGCCTCCGGGATGGCCGCGATCTCGGCGGTGCTCTTCTCCCAACTCCGGGCCGGCGACGCGGTTGTCCTGCCGGATGACGGCTATCAGGCCCTGCCGCTGCTACGGGAACGCCTTGAAACCTTCGGCGTGGAGGTCCGGACCGCGCCGACCGGTGGCGATGCCCAGCTGCGGGTCCTGGAAGGGGCCCGGCTGCTCTGGATCGAGACGCCCTCCAACCCGGGGCTCGATGTCTGCGACGTTCGGCGGCTTGTGCGCGAAGCGCACAACGCGGGCGCTCTGGTCGCCGTCGACAACACCCTCGCCACTCCGCTCGGACAGCGCCCGCTGGAGCTGGGCGCGGACTTCTCCGTGGCGAGCGACACCAAGGGCATGACGGGTCACGGAGACATCCTGCTCGGCCATGTGACCAGCGCCGATCCGGAACTGATCGCGGGTGTACGGCGCTGGCGCAAGGTCGTCGGAGCAATCCCCGGGCCGATGGAGGCCTGGCTCGCACACCGTTCGCTGGCCACAATCCAGTTGCGCGTCGACCGGCAGTGCGCCAGCGCCCTGGTGCTGGCGCAGGCGCTGCAAGGGCGCGACGAGGTGAGCGGGCTGCGCTATCCAGGACTGCCCAGCGACCCCTCGTACCCCATCGCCTCCCAGCAGATGCGGCGTTTCGGCTCCGTGGTGTCGTTCGTCCTGCCCGACCGGGACCGGGCCGAACGTTTTCTGGCCGGACTGCGGCTCGTGGACGACGCGACCAGCTTCGGCGGCGTACGGTCCACGGCGGAGCGGCGCGGACGGTGGGGCGGCGATGCCGTACCGGAGGGTTTCATCCGATTCTCCGTCGGAGCCGAGGATCCTGAGGACCTGGTCGCGGATGTACTGCGTGCCTTGGACGAATCGGCACACTGACTATCGGCGGACTGAAAGGCGACGCGCGGGTGACGACCGTGCGGAACGGACGGTCCGAGCCTCCCCCCTCATGGCTCGGACCGTCCTCAGGGTCCATCCGAGGAGAACCACGCACTCAAGGCTAGTTGACTCTGCGTCAGTGTCCAATCACAGTAGCGACAGGAAGCTATCGGCTTACTTATCGTTGACGATCCGGAGGCGCCGCGGGGGCGAGATCCGGGACGGGAGAGCAGGACATGGACCTGGCTCTGCTGCGCACCTTTGTCACCGTGCACCGGGCGGGCTCCTTCACTCGCGCCGCAGCACTGCTGGGCCTCTCCCAGCCTGCGGTGACCGGCCAGATCAGGACGCTGGAGCGGCAGTTGGGCCGGCCACTCTTCCTGCGTCAGGCCCGCGGGGTGACACCTACGACGATCGGCGACGAACTCGCGCACCGCGCAGCGCCCCACCTCGACGCGCTGATCGAGATCGCCGAGACCGGGCTCGACAGCGAGTCGTCCGGCGTACGAACGCTCCACCTGGCCGGGCCACCTGAGTTCACCTCCCTGCGCGCGCTTCCCGCGCTCGCCCCCCTCACCGCCCAGGGCCTCGCACTGCGCACCTCGTTCTTCGGCAAGAACGAGGAAACGCTGGAGGGGCTGGCCGCCGGGCACCACGACCTGGCCATCGCGACGGCCCGTCCACGCGGTGGACTGCTCACCGCGACAGCGCTCTGCGACGAGGAGCATGTACTGATCGCGGCGCCCCGCTGGGCGGCGCGGCTGGGCCACAACGTGCTGCGCGACGGACATGTGGTGCTGGAGCAATTGCCGGTGGTGGAGGTGCACGAGTCCCTGCCGTTGGTCTCCCGCTACTGGGCCGCCGTCTTCGACTCCCGGCCGGCCTCCTCGGGAACCGTGATCGTCCCCGACCTGCGGGCTGTTCTGGAGTGCGCGGCGGCGGGTGCCGGACTGGCCGTAGTGCCGCGCTATCTCTGCGCGGGGGCGCTGGAGCGCGGAGAGGTCGTCGCGCTGCTCGATCCGCCGGTTCCTCCCCTGCGCACCTATTTCCTGGTCGTCCGCACCGGCACACTTGGCCTGCCGCCGATCGCGCGGGCGCACGAGTGGCTGCTGCGCGCTGCGGTCGACTGGTGACAGCAGGGGCTGAGGAGTTTCAGAACGGGTCTCGCGGGCGAACCTCTTCCCATGACCGAACGGCCCGTGGTCAAGCGCACTGCCCGCGCCATCCTGCTCGACGGCGACGACCTCATCCTCATCAAGCGAACAAAGCCCGGGGTGGATCCCTACTGGGTGACCCCCGGAGGCGGGGTCGAGACAGAAGACGCCACCGTCGTCGACGCCCTCCATCGTGAAGTGGACGAGGAGCTCGGCGCCAAAGTCGTCGACGTGGTGCCCTGCTTCGTCGACACCGTGGAACACATCGCCGACGGCGGGGTGACCGGCGTGAAGGTGCAGCACTTTTTCGTCTGCCGGCTGGAGTCGATCGACACCTCCCGACGGCACGGCCCCGAGATCGAGGAACCGTGCGGAGAATACGAGATCGTCCGGGTGCCGTTCAGCCGGGTCGGCATCGCCGCCGTCCATCTCGTACCTCTGTCGCTGCGGCACTACCTGGACGGCAACATCGAGGGCGTGCGCGCGATGCACGCCCCCGACCTGGGCTGACCGCCCCCGCCCCGGCCCGGCCGTCTCACGAGTCCCGCCCTGTTCCGGTGCCGCGGCCGGCGATGTTTGCGCGACGGGGCAAAGCCTGCGGGGAACGGCACTATTCGACGGCGCCCACCAGTACGTCGAGGGAGTCGTGCCGGATCCTCTCCGACGGGATTCCGGCGCCTCTGAGAGCGTCGAGACTGCTGCGGATCATCCCGGGCGGGCCCGACAGATAAGCGTCGTACTCATGCCAGGGGCCGTGATCGCGGACGGCCTCCGGAAGCTGCCCGGTGAGACCCAGACTGGGCCCCTCGGCGACCACGGGGCGTACCGCGAGCCAGGGGTGCACGCTCTGGAGCCGCAGCATCGTGTCGATGTCGTAGAGATCCTGATCACTGCGCGCACCGTAGAAGACCTCGACCGGCCGCCGGTGACCGTGCTCGGCGACATCCTCGACAAGCGCTTTGATGGGCGCGATGCCGGTGCCTCCTCCCAGACAGAGCAGGCCGCTGTCCGAGCTGTGGTCGACGGTCATCGAACCGGCCGGGGGCCCGAGCCGGAGTACGTCACCGGGACTGGCGTGGTGGACCAGGGCGTTGGAGACCCAGCCGGCCGGGACAGCCTTGACATGGAAGGCAAGCAGACCGTCCGGGCGAGGGGCCGAGGCGAAGGAGTAGTGCCGCCAGACCCGGGGCCACCAGGGGGTTTCCAGACTCGTGTACTGCCCGGCGAGGAACGGATACGGCTGGTCGGGACGGACTGTGATGACGGCGATGTCGGGGGTCCGCAACTCGTGCGAGACCACTTCCGCCTGCCACCAGGCCGGAGCGTGCTGCTCGTTCTCCGCTGCAGCGTCGATCATGATCTGCGAGATGGTGGTGTACGTCCTGACCCAGGCGCCCTCGGTCTCGTCGTCCCATGTGGTGGAGGCGTAGCGGATCAGCGCGCCGATGAGTGCCTCGCCGACAGCGGGGTAGTGCGTGGCCTGGGTGCCGTACTTACGGTGTCCACGGCCCAACTGCCGGAGATAGTCGGTAAGGACCGCCGGGGAGTCCATGTGCTCGGCAGCGGTGAGCAGCGCCTTGAGGAGCCGGTCGCGCTGGGCGTCCATGGCGGCGGGGAACAGGCCGCGCAGATCCGGGTGACGGACGAAGAGCAGCGCGTAGAAGTACGACGTGACCTGGTCCGCGACGGGAGCGATCTCGGCCAGAGTGCGGCGGATGAGGATCGCGTCCGGGGAAGCCTCCGGGCCGGCCACGGGGACGGCGGCCTCCGCCATGGGAGCGGTGGTGTCCGCGGGGGCCGCGACCGGTTGCGGAGCCGGGGCTTCGGGGGGCAGTACGCCCGAGGCCGGGGCTTCCGGCGGCAGTGCCGCGGCCTCACCCGCCGGGGCATCCCGCTGTACGGACTCAGGTCGCGCGACGGCGGAACGTACGGCTGCTGCCGCGGCCGCTTCGGAGGCGGGTCCGTCGGTACCGCGTTCCGGCGCGAGAGGCAGCTCGTGGAATTGCGGGTGAGAAACCGGGCCTTCGGCCGGGTGAGAAACCGGGCCTTCGGTGTCCCGAGATTCCCTGGGGCGCGGCTGGAAGGCGTCGGGAACCTCGTCCACCGGCGCCGGCTGCCGACGGATCGCCTCTGCCGGGGAATCGTGGTCTGCCGGGCCCTCACGCCGGGGCGGCGCGGGACGGGCCGCCCCTGAGCCCACCGGGCGTATGGAGGCAAGCGATCGGCTCGGGGGGCTTATTCGGTCGCGGCTCGCTGAGGCGGCCGCGCTGCCGGGCGTACCGGAGGCCGGCCGACTGTCACTGCTCGGCGCCCTGCGAGGAGCGAACCAGCCGCTGCCCGCACTGTCTCCGGAAGTGCCGTTGTCGGCCGACGTGGTGGTCGGAGCGTCCATGGTGTGCCTCGCCTCGAACATCTTTCGGTCGGTCTGCGCACTTCCGCTGGCCCGGAATACGCTAGCAATTCCCCGCTCTGACTAGACTGCTGACTGCCCACATTAGCCTCCGCCATACCCGTCATTCGGGCATGAGGCGGAGGAAAGTGACATTGCCCGCAGTCCCTGTCGTCGGAGCATGGCAGGCTGAGCCGGCGCATGGGACAAAGAGTGCGAAGTCCGGGCGTCGGCGCCAGTTTTACCGTTAGGCTGCATTATTCCCGTGCCGATTCGCCGCTTCGGCCACTCTTTCCGCGTACCTCCAGGTCAGCGTATTACCGCTGGAGGCGCACCAGTTCATATGCCTCGCGCAGATCGCCTCCGGTGTACGCATGCGTGGCGATCCCGTGCAGATGGTGATCGGCGTTCACCGCCACCGACCTGGGAACCGACACGAAGATCTCCGCGTCGGACATCGAATCACCATAGGCAACACAGTTGTCCAGCCCCACCCCGAACTCTGCACACAGCCGATCCGCGATCTTCACTTTGGCGGCCGCGTTGAGAATGCCGGCCCGGTCGACGCGCTCGGTGAAGGGCGGGAGCGGCCAGCGTGAGCCGTGCGCGGCATGCACTCCCCAGTCCAGCAGCCGCGTCACGAAGAAGTCGGGCGAGAGGGAGATAACGGAGCAGAAGTCCCCTTGCTTCCGGATGTCCGCCCAGACCTCACGGATGCCCGCCAGCCAGGGCGCCCCCTCGAAGGCCGCCGACACGTGCGCCGGGGTGAGTTCGGCCCACAGCTCCCTGGCTCGGACCGCGAACTCGTCCGGCATCAGCTTCCGGGCCAGGAAGTCGTGCTCCAGTTCGGCGATTTCGGCGCCCAGTCCCAACTGCCTGGAGATCTCCACAGCAGCGGCCGAACCACGGATGAGCGTTCCGTCGAGGTCGAAGAGATGCAGCCTGCGCGTGCCCGCCATACCCACCGAGGCTAGTACCTAGGACCGCTGCGTTCTGCGGACATCTTTCAGTTGGCCGAAGAGCATCGTGTTTCACGTGAAACACGTCAAGTAACCCGCGCGCCGGGCGTTCTCCCGATCATCCGGTCGCTCCGTTCACCCCGGCGCCCTCGCGTCCGGACCGCTTCCCGGAAAGGGTTGCTCGGGTGGCTGAGGAAGCACGGACAGGGCCTCGCCGTTCCACGATGACGACGCGCGGCACCCCTGAATTGCCGGACGACTGGACCAGCCGGTTCGCACCACCAACCCTGGCAAGCGGCTGGCAGGCGATCCACACCGCGAAGCAAGCAGTAATTGCATACGCGGGATATTGCGCTGGTCCCCTACCCTGGACTCAAGGCCGCTCCGGACGATGGAGGACAGACGCATGACCGCGACGGATCCCGCACTCACCGCCCTCACGCAGGGCTGGGTGGCGCTCTCTCTCCTGCACGGAAAGATCGAGTCGCATATCGAGCGGGCGCTTCAGTCCCGACACGAGTTGAGCGTCCGCGAGTACTCCCTGCTCGATGTCCTCAGCCGCCAGCACGACGGGCCGGGAGGCCACCTGCAGATGAAGCAGGTCTCCGATGCCGTCGTCCTCAGCCAGAGCGCCACCACTCGGCTGGTCACCCGTCTCGAGGACCGCGACCTGCTCACCCGCTATCTGTGCAGCACCGACCGCCGTGGCATCTACACCGATGTCACGGAGGCCGGGCTGGCCCTGCTCGCCGAGGCCCGCCCTACCAACGACACGGCGCTGCGGGAGGCCCTGGACGAAGCGGCGACGCATCCGGAACTCGCTCCCCTGGTCAGGACCGTCGAGGAGTTGCGCGTCCCCGCGTAGGACCTCTGACAAGGTCTGCGCATCAAGCGACCTGACGTACGCTCCGCTGACCAGCTCTTCCCCGAGGAGTCTGCCGTGCACCGGATCAACGACGAACAGCGACGGCGCCGGCTCGGCCGCCGCCATCTTCTGGCCCCGTCCGTACGGGCCGAGACACCGGTCGCTGTCGCAGACGCGGTCGTCGCCCTGCATGCCACCGACGCCGCGACCGTCTTTCTCTCAACCTGCGCGCGGCTCAGCGAAGCGAGCGTCGCAGTGGTGGAGCGTGCCCTGTACGAGGAAGTGGCCCTGGTTCGGCTGCTCTCCCTGCGCAATACGCTGTTCGTTGTCTCCGCCGAACTGGCTCCGCTGGTGGACTCCTCGACCGCCCGAACCATCGCCGCCAAGGAACGCAGGGCCTTGCTCAAGCACTTGGCGGAGCCGGTCAACGGTCTGGACGAGCACTGGCTCGCCGAGACCGAGAAGGCGGCGCTCACCGCCCTCACCGCGCGCGGAGCGGCCACCGGCAGCGAACTGTCTGCGGCCGTTCCCGCACTGCGTACGAAGATCACTGTCTTTCCGGGCCAGAAGTGGGAAGCCGTTCAGGGCGTCGCGAGCCGGGTCATCCGGGTACTCGCCGCCGACGGCCGGATCCGCCGGGACCGACCGCGCGGATCATGGACCTCCAGTCAGTTTCGCTGGACCGCTTCCGATCCCTGGCCGACTGGCGCGGCCGGCGATTCGCGCGCCGAGGTCGCTCGACGCTGGCTCCTCTCCTACGGACCCGGCACCGAGGCGGATCTGAAGTGGTGGACCGGGTGGACCCTGACCGACGTACGTACGTCGTTGGCCGCGATCGGCGCGGAAGAGGTCGCGCTCGACACCGGCAGCGGATTCGTACTGCCTGGAGACACAGCTCCAGAGGAACCCGTGGAGCCGTGGGCGGCACTACTGCCCGGCTTGGACCCGAGCGCCATGGGCTGGGCCGACCGCGCCTTTCACTTCAATACGGACCACCGCCCCGCCCTCTTCGACCGTTCGGGAAACATCGGTCCGACCGTGTGGTGGAACGGCGCGATCATCGGCGGCTGGGCCCAGCGCGCGGATGGCGAGATCGTCTGGCGACTGCTGACCGACCCCGGCCGGGAGGCCGCCGCCGCCATCGAGGCGGAGGCGGCCCAGCTGTCGGCCTGGGTGGGCGAAGCCCGGATCACGCCTCGCTTCCGCACCCCGCTGGAGCGGGAACTGATGTCCTGAGAGACGCCGGACTGGTGCGCCACGAGCTGACGGAGAGCCGCGGCCTGACGAAGTGAGGGACCGCGTGCCCCGACCCCGTCGATGTTTCACGTGAAACATGCGCTCTGTTTCACGACGCCGAGCCGGTCCAACCTGCTTTGTCCACTCCTCCGGGCACATCCGCCTCGGGGTCGTACGGTTCACGGGTGAAAACGAACGACCCGAGGTCGATATGGCTTACCGAGCCATTCACTCGGCGCACCACCCGCAAGGTTTCCCCCGCGTAATAACCGTCGAGCCCCGTCCAGTTGCCGTCCGGCCCTACGACAAAGCGCGAGCCGCGCCCCCCACCACGCAGGGGATGCAGCTCCAGACCACGGTCCGCGGCGAGCTTGAGCCCGAAGGCGTACGTACCCCAGTACCACGGACCGGTCAGCGCCAGCAGCGCCCGGTCCACCTCGGGCAATGGCCGCCACGGCTCAGGGATCCGCGGCTCGGCGTCCGCCACGATGCCAATGAGATCGGCGGCGACCGCACTGACCAGCGGCCCTGCAGTGGCATTGGCGAGCACCACTGCCGCCACCCCCTCCTCCACGCTCACCCACAGACCTGCGACGAACCCCGGCAGCGAACCGCCATGCCCGGCGAGGCTCCGACCGCCGTGACGGGCGAGCTGCATCCCGAGCCCGTACCCACCGTCCCACTCCCCGGCCTCCGGCGGCACGGATGGTGTCCGCAACTCCCTTACGGACGCGCTGCTCAGGACCCGCTCATCACCCTCGGCAAGGAAGACGGCGAACCGGCAGAGATCGGCGGCGGTCGACCAGAGCTGGCCGGCCGACGCCATCAGGCCGAGGTCCTCGGCCGGTTCGGGCAGCATCACATCGGCCCAGGGATGCACCGCCCAGCCGTCCGCGTGTGGAGCGACAGGCCGCACGGTCGTACGGTCCATGGCCAGGGGCTCAAGGATTTCACGCCGCAGCACCTTCTCCCAGGGCGCTCCGCGCAGCGCTTCGATCAGCGAACCGAGCAGGGTGTAGCCGGGATTCGAGTAGTGGTGACGCCGACCGGTGGGGTGCAGAACGGGGTGATCACCGAGGACGTCGGCGAGTGTGGGGCGGAGCGTGCCCGGGGTCCGCTCCCACCAAGGCGCCGGGGTCTCCGCGCTCAAGCCGGCACTGTGGCACAGGAGCTGGACAATGGTGACCTCACCCACGCCGGTGTCCGGCAGGTGCTTCTCCAGCGGATCACCGAGATCGAGCAGCCCCTCATCGCGCAGTCGCAGCACAAGAACAGCCGTGAAGGTCTTGGTGATCGAGCCGATCCTGTACTGCGTGCGGGCGTCCGGAGCGTGCCCGTCCGCGCCTGCGCGGGCGCCCTCCCACACCATCCGCCCCTCGCGCGCCACCGCCGCGACAAGCGAGGGTGCCCGTCCTTCGGACTGCGCGACAGCGATGCGATGCAGCAGGGCACGTCGGGTACCGGGCAGCAACTCTTCACGGGGTGAGGTCATGAACCACATCTACCGGCAGCGGCCCGCTGAGTCGACTTCATTTTCGCGCGGCACGGAAGAGCTGATGCCGGGCGGGTCGAAACGCGTTGCGCGATACTTGCGCGCCGCCCCGTATACGTACTCCCACGTACGTCCGAGTCGTATGCCGGGGAAGGCTGATCGTGGATCTTCGCTACTGGCTGCCACGCGCGGTGGATGTGGCCGAGCAATGGGGTGACCGGTTCGGCCCGTTCGAGGCGCACGGGTCACACCGTGTCGGCGATGACGAGTTCGCCGACGCGTTCGGCCGCTTCGCCAAACGGATGGAGGACAACTATCCGTTCTTCCATCCCCGTTATGCGGGGCAGATGGTGAAACCGCCGCATCCGGCAGCGGTCGTCGGCTATCTCACCGCGATGCTGTTCAATCCCAACAACCACGCGGCCGAGGGCGGCCCCGCGACCACGGAGATGGAACGCGAGTGCGTCACCGCGCTGGCGGAGATGTTCGGTCTCCCCTCGCACGTCGGCCATCTGACGACCAGCGGGACGATGGCGAACCTCGAGGCGCTCTACGTGGCCCGCCGATCGCATCCGGACCGCGGCGTGGCCTACAGCTCGGAGTGCCACTACACGCATGAGCGCATGTGCGAGGTACTGGGCGTAGAGGGCCATCAGGTACCGGTGGACGGACAGGGACGCATCGAACTCGACGCCCTGGAAAGCCTGCTGAAGACGGGGCGGGTCGGCACCGTGGTGGTGACCACAGGCACCACGGGCCTGGGCGTCGTGGACCCCGTGCACGACGTACTGCCGTTGGCCCGGCGCTACGGGGCCCGGGTACATGTGGACGCCGCGTACGGCGGCTTCTACGCGCTGCTCGGCCGGCCGGACACCCCCGAGGGGATCGATCCAAGGCCGTGGCAGGCGATCCCGGAGTGCGACTCGGTCGTGGTGGACCCACATAAGCACGGCCTGCAGCCCTACGGCTGCGGGGCGGTGCTCTTCCCCGACCCGCAGGCCGGCCGCCACTTCGCCCACGACTCGCCGTACACCTATTTCACCGATGCCGAGGTGCACCTGGGCGAGATCAGCCTGGAGTGCTCGCGGGCCGGTGCCTCGGCCGCGGGCCTATGGCTGACGCTTCAGCTGCTCCCGCTGACTCCTGAGGGGTTCGGGGCGATTCTCGCGGCCAATCGCCGCGCCGCCCTGCGGTGGGCGGATCTTCTGGAGGCATCGGACGCGCTGGAGCTCTACCAGCGCCCCGACCTCGACATCGTCACTTACTTTCCGGTGACCCGGCCGGCTTCGCTGTCCGCCGTCGACGCGGCATCCGGACAACTGCTGCGGGGCGGCATGACCGCTCCCGAGGAGCCGGTCTTCCTGAGTGTGCTGCGCACGGACGCCGAGGCGTTCGTGCGACGGCATCCGCGGATCATCCGCGACGCCGATGCGGCACGGGTAATGCGCAGTGTCCTGATCAAGCCGGAGGCCGAGCACTATCTCGACCGCCTGCACGCCCGAGTGGAGCAGCTCGCCGTCCGTGGCGAGGGGCGGTAGCGCATGGCCCCCGCACCGCCTTCCGGAGGGAACCCTTGACCACGATCGACCGTCCGCCGCCTGGTGCCCCGCGCCGTCCTGCCAGGTCCGACACCGATGCCTTGGCCACCCTGCTGGCCGAGGCCTTCCATGACGATCCACTGACCCGCTGGATCATTCCTGACGGCTGGCGCAGAGCGGAGCTTCTGCCCGGATTATTCCGCGTATTCATCGACATCTCTTCCGAGTACGACGGGGTCGCCACCACGCCGTGCGGCGATGCGGTGATGCTGTTCCTGCCGCCCGGCGCGTCGAAGGATGTGGACCAGCGCGGAGAAGAGCTGGGCCAGCGCTTCGCCGCCGCCCTCGGGGACCATGCCGAGGCGCTGGGGACCATCGCCCGCCTCCAGGCAGAACACCACCCGGCGGAGCCCGCACACTTCTACGCGTCGTTCGCCGCTGTCCGTCCCTCGCGGCAACGGCGCGGACTGCTCTCCGGTCTGCTGGACGAATTGGCCGCTCGCGCCGACCGGGAGGGCGTCGGCGCCTACGCGGAGGCCAGTTCACCTGGCGGCGAGGCGCTGTGCCGACAAGTGGGCTTCGCTCCGGTGGGTGACACCATCGTGCTGCCGGACAGCGGCCCTTCCCTGCGGCCGCTGTGGCGGGATCCACGATGAGGGGGGACGAACGGATCGCCTTCTGGTCAGCGGGCGAAGTGGCGCGCGGTGAGGTACCGGCGTCGCATCAGTCCTCCCTGCGCGAGGTACTGCGGTGGAGCAGCGACTTCCTGGTGGCCGGCCACCCGGAACTGGGCCGCACCGGTCCGGTGTGCCCGTACACCCAGCCCTCGCTGCGCAAGGAACTGTTCCACCTTGCGGTACCGGCCGGTCCCGAGGGCGGAGATCTCTCCTCGGCGGTCGATTCGCTGCGGGCCTGGCACGAACGTCTTTCGGCTGGACTGGAGGACGACGACCGGGAGCTGCTGACCCTGCTGCTGGTGCTGCCCGAGTTCGACCGGACGGACTCGGCCGAACTGGACGAACTCCAGCGCAAAGCGAAGGACGAGTTCGTGGCCGCCGGCCTGATGATCGGCCAGTTCCATCCGGTGTGCGAGGAACCGGGCCTGTGGAACACCGCTTTCCGCCCTCTGCGGGCTCCGCTGCCGCTGCTGGCCGTACGTAAGCTCCTCGTCTTCGATCTGCCGTTCCTGCTCGGCGACGATCTGCACCTTGACCACTACCTGCGCCGCTTCGCCCCTGCCATACCGGCTCGCGTCCGCGACCAGCTCGTCAGCCGCGTCCAGCCCTGACCCACTGCGGCACCCGCGCACGAGGACGGCCTGCACATGTGGGGCCGTTCTCGTGCCGGGTCGCGGTTCTCCTTGGAGGCCACACCCCTCCGCCAGGACCTCGGTCAGGTGCCGACGTAGGCCGCGAGGTGCTCGCCGGTGAGGGTGGAGCGGGCGGCGACGAGGTCGGCGGGTGTGCCCTCGAAGACGATCCGGCCGCCGTCGTGGCCTGCGCCGGGGCCGAGGTCGATGATCCAGTCGGCGTGCGCCATGACCGCCTGGTGGTGCTCGATGACGATGACCGACCTGCCGGAGTCGACGAGACGGTCGAGCAGGCCGAGCAGCTGCTCGACGTCGGCGAGGTGCAGGCCGGTGGTCGGTTCGTCGAGGACGTAGACGCCGCCCTTATCAGCCATGTGGGTGGCCAGCTTGAGCCGCTGCCGCTCGCCGCCGGACAGCGTGGTGAGCGGCTGGCCGAGGCTGAGGTAGCCGAGCCCGACGTCGGCGAGCCGGCCGAGGACGGCGTGTGCGGCCGGTGTGCGCGCCTCGCCGGCGCCGAAGAACTCCTCAGCCTCGGTCACCGACATCGCGAGCACCTCGCTGATGTCGCGGCCGCCGAGGTGGTGGTCCAGCACCGATGCGTGGAACCGCTTTCCGTCGCACTCCTCGCAGGTGGTGGCGATGCCGGCCATCATCGCCAGGTCCGTGTAGATGACGCCGGCGCCCTTGCAGTTGGGGCAGGCGCCCTCGGAGTTGGCGCTGAACAGCGCCGGTTTCACGCCGTTGGCCTTCGCGAACGCCTTGCGGATCGGGTCGAGCAGTCCCGTGTACGTCGCCGGGTTGCTCCGTCGCGAGCCGCGGATCGCGCCCTGGCCGACCGACACCACCCCGTCCCGCCCGGACACCGAGCCGTGGATCAGCGAGCTCTTGCCGGAGCCCGCCACCCCGGTGACGACGGCCAGCACTCCGAGCGGGATGTCGACGTCGACGTCGCGCAGGTTGTGCGCCGTCGCGCCGCGGATCTCCAGCATGCCGGTGGGCGTCCGCACCGTCTCCTTGAGGGCGGCCCGGTCGTCGAAATGGCGGCCGGTGAGGGTGCCGCCGGCCCGCAGCCCCTCGACGGTGCCCTCGAAGCAGACGGTGCCACCCGCCGTACCGGCGCCGGGGCCGAGGTCGACGACGTGGTCCGCGATCGCGATGACCTCCGGCTTGTGCTCGACGACGAGGACGGTATTGCCCTTGTCCCGCAGCCGGAGCAGCAGGTCGTTCATCCGCTCGATGTCATGGGGATGGAGGCCGGTGGTGGGCTCGTCGAAGACGTAGGTGACGTCGGTGAGCGAGGAGCCGAGGTGGCGGATCATCTTGACGCGTTGCGCCTCGCCGCCCGACAGGGTGCCCGACGGCCGGTCGAGCGAGAGGTAGCCCAGCCCGATCTCCGCCAACGAGTCGAGGGTCTGCCGCAGCGTCGCGAGCAGCGGCGCCACCGACGGCTCGTCGAGACCGCGGACCCATTCGGCCAGGTCGCTGATCTGCATCGCGCACGCATCGGCGATGTTGATCTTGGCGATCCGCGAGGATCGGGCCGCCTCGCTGAGCCGGGTACCGCCGCACTCGGGACAGGTGGTGAAGGTGACCGCCCGCTCCACGAACGCCCGGATGTGCGGTTGCAGTGCCTCCTTGTCCTTGGACAGGAAGGACTTCTGGATCTTGGGTATCAGCCCCTCGTAGGTGAGGTTGACGCCCTCGACCTTCACCTTGGTCGGCTCCCGGTGGAGGAAGTCCCGCATCTCCTTCTTGGTGTACCTGCGGATCGGCTTGTTCGGGTCGAGGAGGCCCGACTCGGCGTAGACCCGCACGGTCCAGAAACTGTCGGTCTTCCAGCCGGGAATGGTGAACGCGCCCTCGGCGATCGACTTGGAATCGTCGTAGAGCTGGGTGAGGTCGATGTCGGAGACCGTGCCCCGGCCCTCGCAGCGCGTACACATACCGCCGGTGACGCTGAACTCGCGACGCTCCTTCACGGTCCGTCCGGCGCGCTCCAGGGTGACCGCACCCGCTCCACTGATCGAGGCGACGTTGAAGGAGAACGCGTTGGGCGAGCCGATGTGCGGCTGCCCGAGTCGGCTGAAGAGAATACGCAGCATTGCGTTGGCGTCGGTGGCGGTGCCGACCGTCGAGCGGGGGTCGGCACCCATCCGCTGCTGATCGACGATGATCGCGGTTGTCAGCCCTTCGAGGACGTCGACCTCGGGCCGCGCCAGGGTCGGCATGAAGCCCTGCATGAAGGCGCTGTAGGTCTCGTTGATCAGCCGCTGCGACTCCGCGGCGATCGTGTCGAAGACCAGCGAGCTCTTGCCCGAGCCGGAGACGCCGGTGAACACCGTCAGCCGGCGCTTCGGGATCTCGATGCTGACGTCCTTGAGGTTGTTCTCGCGCGCGCCGTGCACGCGGATCAGATCGTGGCGGTCGCCGGCGCGCAGTGCAGGCGACTGCGCGTCCGTCCTCGCGGCCATGCTCATCGTGTCTCCATCTGTTGGGCGGGGCCGCCTTCACGGGCTCCGTCGGCGTCGTCGCGCGTCAGCTCGCGGTCGGGCGGGCGGCGCGGGCGGCGCGGGCGGCCTACCCGGAGCAGCCTGGCGAACTACGCCCCCACGACGGCGACCGCGTCACCGGTGGCCGCGATCACCAGGGTCCGGGCCGTGACAGCGCCACGTGCGACCGCCTCATGGAACGCGACGCGGAACGGTCGCGCTTCACGCTGCCCGCAGGGTGCGCCGACCGCTCCCCAGGTACACCTCGGTGTCGGGTAACGCGGGCGGCGCGATCCGGCACAGCGGGTCCGGGGCGCTCCCCCCGCCGTCCGCCCGGAGGAGCCGGGTCGCCTGCGCCGCCCAGGAGTCGGAGCGCTCTACAGCCATGGGCCCGGACCCTACCGCAGGCTGTCCCTACCGCTCGCGGGGCTGGGTGAAGCGGAGCATGTTGCCGCCCGGGTCGCGGAAGGCGCAGTCGCGAACGCCGTACGGCTGGTCGATCGGCTCCTGCAACACCTCTCCACCGGCCGCCCGGATGCGTTCGAAGGTGGCGTCGCAGTCGTCGGTGGAGAAGATCACGCCGCGCAGCATGCCCTTGGCCAGCAGTTCCGCCATCGCCTGCTTGTCGGCCGGCGAGGCGTTGGGGTTGGCGAGTGGCGGTTCGAGGACGATCTCCACGTCCGGCTGCGCGGGTGACCCGACGGTGACCCAGCGCATCCCCTCGAACGCGACGTCGTTGCGTACCTCCAGGCCGAGGACGTCGCGGTAGAAAGCAAGCGCCTTGTCGTGGTCGTCGACTGCGATGAAGCACTGGGCGAGCTTGATGTTCATGTCTTCGACGCTACGAGGCGGCGGCGGATTCCGCTTCTCCGATCCTGACCGGTCGCGTGAGGATCTTGGCGACGCACGCCGGGATCGCCGCACCGGCCTCGTGGCGGCGGGCCCGGTAGGCGCTGGGGCTTTCGCCGACCAGCTCGGTGAAGCGCGAACTGAACGACCCCAGCGAGGTGCACCCGACCGCGAAGCAGACCTCCGTCACGCTCATGTCGCCCCGCCGCAGCAGCGCCTTCGCCCGCTCGACACGGCGGGTCATCAGGTAGCGGTAGGGCGTCTCCCCGAAGGCGGCGCGGAAGCTGCGGGAGAAGTGTCCGGCGGACATGAGGGCGACGTTCGCCAGCGCCGGAACGTCCAGCGGCCGCGCGTAGTCGCGGTCCATCGTGTCCCGGGCGCGGCGCAGCCGTACCAGGTCCTCCAGGGTCATGTGCCCCAGCATCGCACGGACGCGGTGGGCCGCCCCTTCAGACGGATTCGCCGGGCGTCAGATACCGGTAGCCGTTGTCGGTCTCTTCGGCGAGCCAGCCGTTGACGCTGCTGAGACCGCGACGGTTGATTTGGGCGTCGTGTATCGGGAACGCCCGCTGCGGTTTGATCGCCTTGACGAAGTCGATCGCCTCCGCCGTCCTCATCCATGATCCCTGGGCCGGAACCAGGAGCGTCTCGATCGGCCGCTCGGGGACGTGCGGCGAGTCACCAGGATGGTAGATCGCCTCGTCGATGATGTAGCCGAGGTTCGCGCAGTCCGGTTGACCGGCGTAGACGAACGCGTGACGCCCACCGACCGCCTGTACGCGGAAGCCGGCAGCGGTGAATTCCTCACCGGAGGACACCGCCGTGACCTCCAGCCGTGGAATGTTCGCTTCGGCCGGGGCGTAGACCGGAACGCCGAGCCCGGCCAGGCGAAGGACATCGACGTGATCGGCGTGTTCGTGAGTCACCAGCACGGCGTCCGCGCCGGTCAAGGCAGCTGGCTCGCTCCACGTCCCGGGATCGACGACCAGTACCCGGCCATGATGTTCGAGTCGTACACATGCGTGGGTGTACTTCGTGATCCGCATACCGTCCGAATGTACGCCGACCGCCCCACCCCGCGCCCGCAGATCCCAGGCCGGCCGCATAGGCCCGCGAGCCACTGCCCCCGGGCGTGCCGATGTGGAGTGGTCGACCCGGACGATTACGGGAACCGGAGCTGCTCTTCCTCACCAGCCCTGGTCAGGCGCTCGACGAGGTGCGCAACGTGGATGCGGACGACCACGTGACCTGCGGCTTCGCGGCTCGTCAGGCGTCTTCGCCGTTGAAGTCATAGGGCGGGATGGTCCATCGCATCACCGTCTGGCCCGCCTCATCGGCTTCGAGCGTGACCGGATAGACCTGGTCGGCGTCCCGTTCACCGCGGTGCCGGATCGAGTGATCGCCCTGGTCCCAGTCGATACCGAGCACCTGGCAGCCGCCAACCTCGATCGAACCGACGTGGAGCGGATGGTGCCACCCGGCCCGCCTGAAGCGATAGAAGTCGGTGTGCTTGTCGAGCGAGACAGCGACACCCTTGCCCTGGAGGCCACCCCGCCAGACGGTGACTTCCGCAGCAAGCGAGGCTGCCTCGCCCACCGGGAGGTCGAGCCACCCGTGCGGTCCGTCGTACCCGTACCGCCCGATCCGCTCGCCGCCGAACCGCGCGTGCGCATCGTCCGCATATCGGCCCCAGAAGGTGACGTCGGCGAGCCCGTTGTCCGGCTCGCTGTTCATACCCGTCCACGCGTCGAGCGCCGAGGCATCGCCGATCGCCATGCCGCATCGGTCGACGGGCAGGTCGCCGAGCGAGACCGGCATCGACCGGTCTGAGGTCTCGGGCCATGGCAGGCCGAGGCCGATCTCCAGGGTCGCGATCGTCGGCTCCTCGTCGAACGGTGACGGGGAGGTGCTCGCGCGCGCTGTCAGCGGCCGGTCGACGGCGGCGGGGACCGCAACCGCCTCGCACAACCACTCACGAAGATGGCCTCCTCCCGACGCCGCCGTCGTCCTGGCGCGCTCGGACAGGGTTTGACCCAGTTCCCGCCAGTAGTCGATCCACCCAGCCATGCCGAGCACCAGCACTCCGGATGGCGCGGTGACGGATCCCAGGTCGACGAAGATCTCAGACATGCGCCGATTGTGCCTTCTCATGACGACAGGGTTCCGCGCGATGTGTCGGCTGCCGCCGCCGAGGTTTCCGCGCCGCGGTGGCCACCTTCCTGCCGATTGACGTCAGCTTCATGGGGCCACCATGTGTCCACACCCAACGGCCGGAGATCTGACGGCCTGATGGCAACACGGTCGGGGTGGGACACCCGCACATCGGGGAGGACCTACGCTCGCGCGACAGTTGGGCACTCCGCCGGGTGGGGCAGTGCCCTGGGCGCTGCGACGACCTTTCCTAGCTTCGACTGCGGATCATCGACATCAGCAGCCCGTGGGTCTCGGCGTCGGCGGCCACCACAAGCCCGCGGCCTGCCTGGCCGATCGGGGCGCCGTCGATCCCGGTGACCAGGCAGCCGGCGGCCTGGCACAGAGCGATGCCGGCGGCGAAATGCACGCTCCCGGACAGGTCGCCGCCATCGGTGACGTACGCGGCACGCTTGCCCGCGGCGACCCAGGCCAACGCCAGCGTCGTGGACACAACGCGCGGCCGGAACCGCTCGACGAACCCGGGGTGGGCCAGCAGGTCCACGGCCCGGAAACCGGGCGCGCTCGGGAATGGCGGGTCCAGGTTGACGTCCACCAGTTGGGTGGCGGACGTGGGTGCCAGCTCCACATCGGCCCCGTCGTACCGCACCCAGGCGGTCTCACCATCGGTGCAGAAGACTTCGCCACTGAACGGGTCAGCCACGGCCGCCGCCCCGTCGCGCAGCGCCACATTGACGGCCACCAGCATGTTGCCAACGGCATAGTTCAGCGTGCCGCACAAAGGATCCACCAACCACTGACGCACAGCTTCGGCGGCACCCTGGTGGCCGCCCTCCTCGCCGAGCACCGCATCATCGGGTCGGGCGGCACGAATGACGCCGAGGATCGTCTTCTCTGCCTCGACATCGGCGGCAGTGGCGAAGTCCCCGTCGCCCTTGTCGACGCGGGTGAGGCGCTTGCCGTACATGTTGTGCACCACGTCCGCGCCGGCACGTGCCGCGGCTATCGCAACGCCGGCATCGTCAAGGCTCGCATATGAGTTGATCATGTCGCGCAGAATATCTGCGGTGGAACTCATGCCCACCGGAGAGAAGTTCAGGAAGCTTCACGGAAGGAAGACTGCGACGTGAGGGCCACGTTCATGCGACGGTTGATCTCGGCCCATCACGCCGGGTGGCAACGGGCCGCCGAGATTTCGGAGTGCTGAACCACCCGACGCTGCTGATGCACTGCTGAGATACGGGCCCGATTGCTGAACTGAATCGTCCCCCCTACAAACGTAGGTTCTCGCCGCTCGTGACATGTCGATCTTGCGTGACCTGGGCGTTCTTGGCTGTCTCACGGCCTTGTCACCCATGATCAGCCTCAAATCCGTGGCATTTCCTCGCGAGGGCGAGGTCGAGATCAGGCGGGCTTGCCCGTGTCGGCCGAGTACACCACGCTGAGCCCCGAGCACGAGCACTACCGGCGAGCCCAGATCGCGCATCGATGAGTTTCCCGCGCCGCGCTGGTCCATACGCCGGACACCCACGGACGGAAGGCTAGGCCATGCGGAAACTGATCTACGGCATGAACCTGACCCTGGACGGCTACATCGCCGCGGCCGGCGACGACATCGGCTGGAGCGGACCGCCGAGCCACGAGCTGTTCCAGTGGTGGCTCGACCACGAGCAGGCCAGCGGCCTGTCGCTGTACGGACGCAAGCTATGGGAGACGATGAGCTCCTACTGGCCGACCGGCGACCAGCAGCCCAACGCCACCCCGGCGGAGATCGAGTTCGCGCGGAACTGGCGGGACACACCGAAGGTGGTGTTCTCCTCGACGATCGACAAGGTCGACTGGCACACCCGCCTGGTCACCGGCGACGCGATCGCCGAGATCACCCGGCTCAAGGCCGAGGACGGCGCCCCGATGAACATCGGCGGCGCAACGCTTGCCGGGGCGGCCATGCGCGCCGGGCTGATCGACGAGTACGTGATCGCCGCCCATCCGGTCCTGGTGGGCGGCGGCACGCCGTTCTTCACCGCGCTGGACAGCTGGGTGAACCTGAACCTGGTGGAGACGCGGACGTTTCCCGGCGGCGTGGTCCTGACCAGGTACGAGACAAGGCGCTGAGCAGCTTCCCGCTGTCTCACGGCTTGGATCGGTGTTTCCTCTCACCGTCGCGGCGATCTCCCCCACCGCACACCCCCAAGCCCACGAGCGATGCCCCGTGAGCCCACGCTGTCAGCGGGCTTCTACCAGGGCACCAGCATCAGAGCCCATCACCCATACGGGTGGGCGACTTGCTGGCAGTCTCAGATTCGTGTCAGATATGCCATCGCTTGGCCATCGCTCGTGAGATTTGGCCACGAAATCTGAGACCTACAACAAACGTGTAGGTTCCGCGATTGAGTGTCGAATGGCGGAGCGTTGAGCTGGGGTTTCCTTCGAGTCCGCGTCAGTTGTCGTCGACATCTGTCCGCGCGGTCATGTCCAATCCTCGTGGGCAGCCGTTCGTGCCGAGGACGATCCAGTCGAGTATGGGTCCGAGGAGGGCATGGAGTTCTTGCTCGGTTTGGAGGCCTCGGTGCTCGGGACGGTTGTCACCGCTGCCGAGGTCCATGAAGTCGAGTTCGGCTTCACCGCGAGCCGCCTACGGCCCTCGACGCTCAGGAGCGCATTCGCGTGGGGCACTCGTCGTCCTCTCGACGTCAGACGACGGCAGGCGCGACACCTATCGTGCGCGCCTGCCGCATTGCGGCCTTTCAGCCCCGCGGTGCGACGCGGATACGGTTCCCGTCAGGATCGGCTGCGAGGAAGGTCAGCCCGAACCCCGCATCATGAGGCTCCTGCAGGATCGTGACGCCCTTGGACTGCCACTGCTTGAAGATCGCGTTGACCTCGTCGGGCCCACTGTCGATGGCCAGACACACCTCACTGGTACGCGGGACGTCCGCTGACAGATCCTCGAACGGGCCGGACCACACAGCGAGGTCAGCGCCTGGCCCGAGGTCGAAGGTGATGTATCCCGGAGTCTCGAACGAGGGGCTCATGCCGAGGAGGTCTCCGTAGAAACGCGCTGCGGCGGGAGCGTCGTTCACGTAGACGATGGACACGACAGATGTGGTCATGGTTCTTCCTTCTCGCAGGTCGTGGGTACGCATCCGCCAGCCTGACCGGGAAATGCGCCGCATCATGTCGCAAATTCCTGAAAAACTTGGCGTGTGACCCCAGACCGCTTCTTCTCCCTGATGCTGCTCCTGGCATCGAGGAATGCCGTGACCACACAGGAACTTGCCTCGGCGCTGGGGGTGTCCCTTCGAACCGTCACCCGGGACCTGAACTGGCTCCGCGACGCCGGTCTGCCGGTGACCGCGCAACGGGGCCGCCTCGGAGGCGTGACCATGCTGCCCGGGTCCGGGCTCGACCTCACGCGACTCACACCCGGCGAGCGTGATCATCTGTCGCTCACCGGGCTGGACGAGAAGCAACGTGCGGAGCTCGACCCATCGGTCGAAAGCCGGCGCGCGCTCTCCAAGATCGCCGCTGCACAGCCACGTCGAGTTGATGAGCTCCTGCCACTCACCGACGTAGTGCACGTGGACAGCCGTCCCTGGCTCCAGGCCCGTACTTCCGGCACGACCCCGGCTTCGCTGATCGGCCCGGTGCGGCGCGGTCGCCGGCTACTGATCGAGTACGACAGCCCACGCGAGCCATGCCCCCGCGACCTGGTCGTGGATCCCTACGGGTTGCTCGCCAAGGCCGGCAGCTGGTACCTCGTCGCCGACTGCGCCCGAGCGCCACGGATGTACCGACTCGAACGGATCACGACGTGGAAAGAAGTCGACCAGCCACGACGGATCCGCGAGAGCCAGACCCTGGCCACCGTCGCTGCAGCACTCATTGACCAGTGGGAACAGAACCACGCGATAGAGGTCAGCGCCACCATCGACCAGACCCAGATCGAGCGAGCGCAACGGATCTTTGGCCTACGACTCGTCCCGGACGACCACGAAGAATCCGCCAACGGCCGCAAGGTAACAATCCGCTTCCTGCATCTGGAGGACGTGCGAGCACTACTGCCGTTCGGGAGCGCCATCACAGTGCACAGCCCCACCGAAGCCAGGACTCACCTTCGCGACCTCGCCACCGATCTTGCCCACCACTATGCGCCGTCACCAACGTCCTGACCCGCAACACCTAGTCGGCGTCGGCCATTCATGCCCCCTTTCTGCAGATATGCTCCGTGACTCCGTCCGCCGGAGGGCCCTCTCGGTGGATGTGTTGCCGGATGTGTACCGCGACATCGTGGAGGTGGTGGCGGACGCTGCGAAGCCGGTGCAGGCGAAGCAGATCGTGCCCAGGATCGGGCTGCCCGCGGTGACCGCGAAGATCGAGGGGACGCGGGGGAAGCTGAAGCGGTTGGTGGAACGGGGCTGGCTGGTGGAAGGCCGGCCCGGGAAGTTCACCGCGGCCCACCCGGGCCGGGAGGTGAAATCGGTGAACTCGCTGAACGATAAAGGCTCTTCTCTCTAACTTCGGAGGTACCACCCAAACCGAAGCGCGGAAGAAAGAAGAGCCATTGTGGAACCGTACGACGCCTTCCATGCCATCGATCCGTTCGCCGCCGCGGCAAGTGCCTTCGGCCGCCTGACAGAAGTGTTGGCCGGTCCGGAGTCGGCCGCGTTGTCCCACCATGGTCTGGAGGATCTGATCGAGGTGCGGGGCCGTGAGCTGCTCCGGCTGCTGTTCCAGGGCCATCTCGATTGGCGGGAGCGGCAGGAGCGGGACCGGACGGGGCAGGCCGGGCGGGAGGTGGTCCGGGGCGTGGACGGAAGGGTTCGCCCGCATCGTGAGCCAGGGCATTCCCGTCGTCTGGCCTGCGTGTTCGGCACGGTCACCGTGACGCGGACCGCGTGGCGGGGCAGGTCGATGACCAGTGTCCGTCCTTTGGACGCCGCCCTGTCGCTGCCGGCCGGGCTGCATTCGCACGGCCTGCGCCGGCTCGCTGTCGCCGAGGCGGTGCGTGGCTCCTACGATCAGGCGAAGGAGGCAATCGAGGACCGGTGCGGGAAGGTGCTGGGCAAACGGCAGGCTGAATGCCTCGTCGGGGCCGCTGCCCGTGACATCGACAGCCTCTACCGGCACCGTGTTCCCCTGCCGGCGACCGCGTCAACGACGCTGGTCCTGCAGGTCGACGGCAAGGGTATCGCGATACGGCCCGAGGCCCTGCGGCCCGCGACTTTGAAAGCACATCTGAACACCCCGCGGGCGATGCGCACCCGGCTTGCTCCGGGCGAGGAGCCGCACCGCAAGCGGATGGCGACGCTGGCCTGCGTCTTCGACGCCGATCCCGCCCCCAGGCGGCCGCACGACGTCATCGCGCCGCCGGACGGCCGCAGCGGCACCCGCGCGCCACGGCCGGGGCCGAAAGCGCGGGCGAAGTGGCTGACCGGCTCAGTGATCCACCCACCCGAGCACACGATTGCCGCCGCTTTCGACCAGGCCGAGGCCCGCGACCGCGATCACGCCCGGTCCTGGGTCGTCCTCGTCGACGGCGCCCGCCACCAACTCGACCTGATCCAGGCCGAGGCCGACCGGCGCGGCATCACCGTGCACGTCCTGCTCGACATCGTGCACGTGGGCGAGTACATGTGGGCGGCCGCGCACTGCTTCCACCAGGCAGGCACCCCGGCGGCCGAAGTCTGGGTCGCCGGCCACCTGACCACGATCCTCCACGGCCAGGCCGCCCGTGCTGCCGCCGAGATCACCGCCCAGGCCGAACAGAGGGGACTGCGCGGAGCGAAACGCGAGGCCGCCGACACCTGCGTCCGCTACCTCACCGGCCACCTCGACCACCTCCACCTCGACCACCTCCACTACGACACCGCCCTCGCCAAGGGCTGGCCGATCGCCACCGGCCCGATCGAGAGCGCATGCAGGCACCTCATCGGCGACCGCCTGGAGATCACCGGAGCAAGGTGGGGACTCGACGGCGCCGAAGCCGTCCTCAAACTCCGCGCGGTGAAGGACAACCAAGACCTCGACGCCTACTTCGCCTTCCACCTCGCCCGCGAACACCAACGGCTCTACCCCACCCCTGACCAGCACGGCTACGACCTCATGGCTTGATCAGGAACTCCCCTGAAAACGAATCGCACCCAACCTGGACCGGACCTCACGGAGGCTTTGATGCCGATCGCTTCGTTGCCGTACATCGATGAGCACTCGACGGTCATTGCCGCGGGGGCCGACGACGTCTGGCGCAGTCTGGGCGAGACACTGGACCGATCCTTCTCGGGTCCTGGTATGGCCAGCTACGCGAGACTGGTGGGATCCGCCGACTGCACAGCCTCTGGGCCACGGCCCCTGGCCGAAGGCTCGACACTGCCCGGTTTTCGGGTGGTCACTGCGGTCACGGGACGGGAGCTGGTCCTCGAGGGGCGCCATCGCTTCTCGTCCTACGCCCTGATCTTTCGCCTCGAAGATATAATATTCCGTGTCGATCACGGCTGCGCGCCGAAAGTCGAGCTGTTTTTCCCGGTCTGGCCGGCGGTATCTACCGACGGCTAGTCATCGGGACGGGCGGGCACGTGGTTGGCATGCGGCGCCTCCTCTCAGCAATCCGCCGCCGATCCGAGTAGCACATACACGATCACGGCCCAGTCCCTATAGACGAGCTACATCCGTCGGGGATGTGCCGACGTTTCGCCCCGTCGACATGTGCTGTCATGTGGAACGGCTGCGCGATGATCCGCGTGCACCTCGGATCGAAGTCGGCGTACAGGACTCGGCTGAGCTCCAGCAGAAACTCGTAGATCACATGGGACGCTTCCGTGGCTGACCAGTAGGCTCCCGAGTAGTGCGCCTGGCCCAGATGCCAGCGAAACGTCCGCCACGGTGCCGCAGCGAACAATTCTTCTGGTCGCACCTCGCCGAACCCGTGCAGTTCAGGCTTGTCCTTGCCGGGCTTCCGGACCTGTAACTCGGCTGTGGATATGACGCCTTGATCTGACATGCCGATGCAGCCCCTTGGAGTGGCTTCTCAACCTTTATCTCCACATTGGCGCGAGGGCCCGGCCGCGTCTGCAGCACCACTCCAATGTCACTCCAACGGGTGACGCTTCTGACCTGCACGTCCTCGGATCATGTCAAATTCGACACTGGCTTGACACTGGGGTGCGGATTTTGACAGCGAAACGCGGATCCTACACCTACACAAACGCGGCTCAGGTCTGCGCCATGTCCACAAAACGCGAATAGTGGCCCTGGAATGCCACGGTGATGGTGGCCGTCGGACCGTTACGGTGCTTGGCCACGATGAGGTCGGCTTCTCCCGCGCGGGGCGATTCCTTCTCGTACGCGTCCTCACGGTGCAGCAGGATCACCATGTCCGCGTCCTGTTCGATGGAGCCCGACTCACGCAGGTCGGAGACCATGGGCTTCTTGTCCGTACGCTGCTCGGGGCCACGGTTCAGCTGCGACAGTGCGATGACCGGCAGCTGCAGCTCCTTGGCCAGCAGCTTGAGGTTTCGCGACATGTCCGACACCTCCTGCTGGCGGCTCTCGGCACGCTTCGAACCACCGGACTGCATCAGCTGCAGATAGTCGATGACCACGAGCCTGAGGTCGTTACGCTGCTTCAGGCGACGGCATTTCGCCCGGATCTCCATCATCGAGAGATTTGGCGAATCGTCGATATAGAGCGGGGCCTGCGAGATATCCGGCATACGGCGGGCCAGCCGCGTCCAGTCCTCGTCCGTCATCGTGCCGGATCGCATATGGTGCAGCGCCACCCGCGCCTCCGCCGACAGCAGACGCATCGCGATCTCGTTACGCCCCATTTCCAGGGAGAAGATCACGCTCGGCAGATTGTTCTTGATGGACGCGGCACGGGCGAAGTCCAGGGCGAGCGTTGACTTACCCATCGCGGGGCGGGCCGCGATCACAATCATCTGGCCGGGGTGCAGACCGTTCGTGAGGGAGTCGAAGTCCGTGAAGCCGGTCGGTACACCGGTCATCTCTCCGCTGCGCGAACCGATCGCCTCGATCTCATCCAGAGCGCCCTCCATGATGTCGCCGAGCGGCAGATAGTCCTCACTGGTCCGCTGCTCGGTGACGGCGTAGATCTCGGCCTGGGCGGAGTTGACGATCTCATCGACATCGCCGTCGGCCGCGTATCCCATCTGCGTGATCTTGGTACCGGCTTCGACGAGCCGGCGCAGCACCGCCCGCTCGTGGACGATCTCCGCGTAATACGACGCGTTGGCCGCGGTCGGCACCGACTGGACCAGGGTGTGCAGATAGGAGGCCCCGCCGACGCGGGTGATCTCACCACGCTTCACCAGCTCGGCCGCCACGGTAATGGGGTCGGCCGGCTCCCCCTTCGCGTACAGGTCCAGAATCGCCTGGAAAACGGTCTCGTGCGCCGGGCGGTAGAAGTCCTGGCCCTTGATGATCTCCACGACGTCCGCGATGGCGTCCTTGGACAGCAGCATGCCGCCGAGCACGGACTGCTCGGCGTCGAGATCCTGCGGGGGCACCCGCTCGAAACCGGGGGAGCCGCCGTCCCAGGCGCCGTTGTCACGGCCTCGTTCCTGCTGCTCCTCGCGGCCCCGGCCCTCGCCGCGGCGCTGCCGGGAGACGGGCAGACGGTCACTGGGACCGGAATCGGTCCAGGGGTCGTCCAACGGCTCGGGAATGCTCACCGGCCACCTCCTCATGTCCGCCCAGCGGACCTCGCCGTGCCACTGTTTCTACGGCACGACACTGACAAAACGAGAGGGCTGACTCCGGTTTCGATGCGTCGGACGCCGGTCCACGGTAGGCCCGTCGGCACCGTCCGCCAATCTGGTTATCCACAGGCCATGTGGACGAGCGACCAGATGCTGTGGAGAACTCGGCCGAACCTGTGCACGGACCGGGGGACAGCACTGTGGACAAACTCATAGCCATCTCCACTCGACCGTTCTGACCTGGCCTTTCTCCGTCCACCGACTGTGGGGAAGAAAAACTTTGCCGACTGGACCAAGATCACGACAAACGGCGCACAGCAGCGCCTTCACCCGGCCGACGGGTAAGGACCGTTGATGCCTTGTATCACTTACCTGTGGAAGATTAGATTGGCCTCATGACACAGGCCCCCTCGGCATCCAGGACAGAGCGACGACGCCACGACCGCGAGATCATCGCGCTCGCCGTCCCCGCCTTCGGCGCCCTTGTCGCCGAGCCGCTCTTCGTCATGGCCGACAGCGCGATCGTCGGCCACCTCGGCACCGCGCAGCTCGCCGGGCTGGGGATCGCGGCAGCCCTGCTGACCACCGCGGTGAGCGTCTTCGTCTTCCTCGCCTACGCGACCACCGCCGCCGTCGCGCGGCGGGTCGGCGCGGGCGATCTTCAGGGCGCGGTCCGCCAGGGCATGGACGGTATCTGGCTCGCGCTGCTGCTCGGCGCCGCGGTCATCGCCGTGACCCTGCCCAGCGCACCCTGGCTGATCCAGCTGTTCGGCGCCTCGGATACCGCTGCCTCGTACGCCGTCACCTATCTGCGGATCTCCAGCCTCGGCATCCCTGCCATGCTGGTCGTTCTCGCCGCGACCGGCGTACTGCGGGGCCTCCAGAACACCCGGACGCCGCTGTACGTGGCCATAGGCGGTTTCGCCGCCAACGCGGCGCTCAATGTGGCACTCGTCTACGGTGCCGGGCTAGGCATCGCAGGGTCCGCCTGGGGCACGGTGATCGCCCAGTGCGCGATGGCCGCTGTCTATCTGCTGGTCGTCCTGCGAGGAGCGCGTCGGCACGGCGCGTCACTACGCCCCGACACCGCGGGGATACGGGCGAGCGCCCAAGCGGGTGTGCCCCTACTGGTTCGTACGCTCTCGCTGCGTGCCGTCCTGATGATCGCCACCGCAGTCGCCGCCCGTCTCGGCGACGCGGATGTGGCAGCCCACCAGGTCATTCTGTCGCTGTGGAGTCTGATGGCCTTCGCACTCGACGCGATCGCCATTGCGGGACAGGCGATCATCGGTCGCTATCTGGGGGCGGGCAACGTCGAGGGTGCTCGGGAGGCGTGCCGTCGCATGGTGCAGTGGGGGGTCGCGGCCGGTGTTCTCCTCGGCGCGCTGATCGTACTTGCGCGCCCCCTGTTCATTCCGCTGTTCACCGGTGACCACGTCGTACGGGACGCGCTGCTGCCAGCTCTGCTGGTGGTGGCTGTCTCCCAGCCGATCTCAGGGATCGTCTTCGTCCTGGACGGCGTACTGATGGGCGCCGGGGACGGCCGGTATCTCGCTGGTGCCATGCTGGTGACCCTGGCCGTCTTCGCGCCGGTCGCCCTACTCGTCCCCACGCTCGGCGGTGGGCTCACGGCGCTGTGGTGGGCTATGGGGCTGATGATGGCGGTGCGCATGCTGACACTCTGGCTGCGCACCCGCTCCGGCCATTGGCTGGTCACGGGCGCCACCCGCTGACCAGCTATCTGCCCTGTTTCACGTGAAACATCGTGTGTGTCCATGTTTCACGTGAAACGGCTTGACGTCTTGCCCCGTCTTGGCGCCTCGACCCGTCTTGGCGTCTCGACGAGAAGAGGCTTGAAAAGAAAGCGAGAGGGCCGCACCCCCAGCGGGGTACGGCCCTCTCCATGCTCTGCCGAGCGCACCGCTTACGCGGAGATGACCTCGATGCCGAGCTTCGCGGCAACCTCGGGGTGCAGACGCACGGACACCTGGTGCGAGCCCAGGGTCTTGATCGGCGCACCGAGCTCGATGCGGCGCTTGTCGACCTCCGGGCCACCGGCCGACTTGATCGCCGAAGCGAGGTCGGAGGGGGTTACGGAGCCGAAGAGGCGGCCGGCGTCGCCGGAGCGAACAGCCAGACGTACCTTCACGCCTTCGAGGCGGGCCTTGATCTCATTGGCCTGCTCGATGGTCGCGATCTCGTGGATCTTGCGGGCGCGGCGGATCTGCGCCACGTCCTTCTCGCCACCCTTGGTCCAGCGGATCGCGAAACCACGCGGGACCAGGTAGTTACGAGCGTAGCCGTCCTTGACGTCAACGACGTCGCCAGCGGCACCGAGGCCAGAAACCTCGTGGGTGAGGATGATCTTCATGATTCGGTCACCCTCCCTTTATCGCGCGGTGGACGTGTAGGGCAGCAGCGCCATCTCACGGCTGTTCTTGACAGCCGTGGCGACGTCACGCTGGTGCTGCGTGCAGTTGCCGGTAACGCGGCGGGCACGGATCTTACCGCGGTCGGAAATGAACTTCCGCAGCATGTTCGTGTCCTTGTAGTCCACGTACTGGGTCTTGTCCTTGCAGAATGCGCAGACCTTCTTCTTAGGCTTGCGCACCGGCGGCTTCGCCATGGTGTTTCTCCTGTGTGATCAAGAAGTGGGGTACGAGCCCGCCCTAGAAGGGAGGCTCGTCCGAGTAGCCGCCGCCGGAGCTTCCGCCCCAGCCGCCTCCATTGCCCCCGCCGCTCTGCGGCTGCTGCTGGCCACCGCCGGCCGGCGCGCTGGTCGCCCACGGGTCGTCGGCGGGAGCACCGCCGCCGCCCTGCTGGCCGCCGCCACTGGGGCCGCCGCCCCAGTTGCCGCTGCCGCTGCCGCCGCCGCTGCCGCCCTGCTGGCCGCCGCCGTAACCGCCCTGGCCGCCGCGACCGGTGGTCTTGGTGACCTTGGCCGTGGCGTTCTTGAGGCTGGGGCCGACTTCCTCGACATCCAGCTCGTAGACCGTGCGCTTGACGCCCTCGCGGTCATCGTAGGACCGCTGCTTCAGCCGGCCCTGCACGACGACGCGCATGCCTCGCTGAAGCGACTCAGCGACGTTCTCCGCCGCCTGACGCCAGACCGAGCAGGTCAGGAACAGGCTCTCGCCGTCCTTCCACTCATTGGTCTGACGGTCGAAGGTGCGGGGTGTGGACGCGACGCGGAACTTCGCGACCGCCGCACCGGACGGGGTGAAGCGCAGCTCGGGGTCGTCGACGAGATTGCCGACGACCGTGATGACGGTCTCGCCTGCCATGGGTGAACCTCTCGGCGGGGATTGCTTCTGGCTGCTTGCTGCTACTCGAACCCGATGACTTCTGAGCTAGAGGCTCAGTGGGTCTCGGGGCGGAGGACCTTGGTCCGGAGGACCGACTCGTTCAGGTTCATCTGTCGGTCGAGCTCCTTGACGACCGCAGGCTCGGCCTGCAGATCGATGACCGAGTAGATGCCCTCGGGCTTCTTCTTGATCTCGTAAGAGAGACGACGACGGCCCCAGGTGTCGACCTTCTCGACCTTTCCGTTGCCCTCACGGACAACGGAGAGGAAGTTCTCGATCAGCGGGGAGACAGCTCGCTCCTCGAGATCGGGGTCGAGGATGACCATCACCTCGTAGTGACGCATGTGGAACCCACCTCCTTTGGACTCAGCGGCCACGGTCGTTCCGTGGCAGGAGGGTCGTGATGCGTGAACAACGGTATCCACCGCCACTGACAGTCCACCTCGGCGTACGAGGAGCTGTCTTTTGGCTAGGGCAGACACCGCTGCAGACGTTACAGACTACCCGCACACCTGCTTCGGGTTGAAATCCGGTCCTCCCCGGGAACAATCTGTACACATCGGGTGTGTGCGCCGCGACGACGCGCCACCTCCGGCAAAGCCAGGAGGTGCCACATGGCACAGGCAATGCGACCCAACTCGTCCACCTCTCTGTTCGCCACCGACGGCAAGCGCCATCCGCTGCAGGACGCTCTGGTAGCGGTAACGATGGTGCTGGGCGTGATCGCCGTCGTCTCGGCGTTCTACAGCAACCTGCACCTGCTCACCTCGTGGGCCGGGCTGGTGGGAATCCTGACGGGCGGGTCCTCGCAGTTCATCTCCGTGACGACCCGCGAACGGTTCCTGACCATCCTCGGACTCGGCGCCTCGGCGGTGGGCTTCTTCATCGGAATGGCGCACGGCGGGCTCTTCGGCGGAGTGATCGGCTGACCAGCGCCTCCCCAGGCCGGACGGGGCGCTCCATCGGCCAGTAGGCTTCGGCGCGAGAGCCGGAGCCCCTGAATCCATGGGGACACACCTGCCGAGGAGCGCCCCGCATGAGCCTGACCCTGAGGACCATCAGCCCAGAGCAGCATCTGGCTTACATCCAGAGCCTGCCCGCGGCTAGTCATTGCCAGGTCCCGGCATGGGCTGACGTGAAGACCGAGTGGCGCTCCGAGAACCTGGGGTGGTTCGACAAGAACGACCAGCTCGTCGGTGCCGGTCTGGTGCTCTACCGGCAGCTGCCGAAGATCAAGCGGTACCTGGCGTACCTGCCGGAGGGCCCGGTGATCAACTGGTACGCCCCCAATCTGGACGACTGGCTGCAGCCGATGCTGGCGCATCTCAAGCACCAGGGCGCCTTCTCCGTGAAGATGGGGCCGCCGGTCGTCATCCGCCGCTGGGACGCCGGCGCGATCAAGTCCGGTATCCAGGACCCGGACGTCAAGCGCCTGCGCGACGTCGAGGCCACCCATATCGAGCCGCGCGCCTTCGAGGTGTCCGACCGACTGCGCAAGATGGGCTGGCAGCAGGGCGAGGACGGCGGCGCCGGCTTCGGTGACGTACAGCCGCGCTTCGTCTTCCAGGTGCCCCTGGCGAACCGTTCGCTGGACGATGTCCTCAAGGGCTTCAACCAGCTGTGGCGACGCAACATCAAGAAGGCCGAGAAGGCCGGCGTGGAGGTCGTCCAGGGCGGCTACGAGGACCTCGACGAGTGGCAGCGGCTGTACGAGATCACCGCCGAGCGCGATCACTTCCGGCCGCGGCCGATGTCGTACTTCCAGCGCATGTGGACCGTCCTGAACACCGAGGACCCCAACCGCATGCGCCTGTACTTCGCCCGTCACGAGGGTGAGAACGTCGCTGCGGCGACGATGCTGATCGTCGGCGGCCACGTCTGGTACTCCTACGGCGCCTCCGCCAACCACAAGCGTGAGGTACGGCCCTCGAACGCGATGCAGTGGCGCATGCTGCGTGACGCCTACGCGATGGGCGCCACGGTCTACGACCTGCGGGGCATCTCCGACTCCCTCGACGAGACCGACCACCTCTTCGGTCTGATCCAGTTCAAGGTGGGCACCGGCGGCGAGGCCGCCGAGTACATCGGCGAGTGGGACTTCCCGCTCAACAAACTGCTCCACAAGGCGCTGGACATCTACATGTCGCGTCGCTGACGGCGATGAGGGGCGGCGGGATTCTCCTGAACCCGCCTCCACCAATCCGCCACAACCCCCGACATCCCTCATATCCTTCACAACCGCAGCCACGAGAAAGGTTCCGGACCGGCATGGCGCTCTCCCTCTACGTCGACACCGCGCGCTGGCGAGCGCACCAGAAGTCGGTCATCGACCAATTCCCAGGTCTCGTCCCGGTCTGCAAAGGCAACGGCTACGGCTTCGGCCATGAACGTCTCGCCGACGAGACCACCCGCTTCGGCTCCGACACGCTCGCCGTCGGCACCATCTACGAGGCTGCCCGGATCAAGGACTGGTTCAGTGGCGACCTCCTCGTCCTGACGCCCTTCCGGCGGGGTGAGGAGCCGGTGCCGCTGCCCGACCGGGTCATCCGCTCCGTCTCGTCCGTGGACGGCGTGTACGCCTTGGTAGGTGCCCGCGTCGTCATCGAGTGCATGAGCTCCATGAAGCGCCACGGAGTCAAGGAGGAGGAGCTCGGCCAGCTGCACGCCGCCATAGAGGACGTCCGTCTGGAAGGCTTCGCGCTGCACCTCCCGCTCGACCGTACGGACGGCTCGGACGCGGTCGAGGAAGTCATCGCCTGGATGGACCGGCTGCGCGCGGCACGGCTCCCCCTGCACACCATGTTCGTCAGTCACCTGCACGCCCAGGAGCTGGCCCGGCTGCAGCAGCAGTTCCCGCAGACCCGCTTCCGCGCCCGCATCGGTACGCGGCTGTGGCTCGGCGACCACGAGGCCACCGAGTACCGCGGTTCCGTGCTGGACGTCACCAAGGTCGTCAAGGGTGACCGGTTCGGCTACCGCCAGCAGAAGGCCGCCTCCGACGGCTGGCTGGTGGTCGTCGCCGGGGGCACGTCCCACGGGGTCGGTCTGGAAGCCCCCAAGGCCCTGCACGGTGTGATGCCGCGCGCCAAGGGCGTCGCGCGGGCCGGCCTGGCCACGGTCAACCGCAACCTCGCGCCGTTCGTCTGGGACGGTAAGCAGCGCTGGTTCGCCGAACCGCCGCACATGCAGGTGTCGATCCTGTTCGTGCCCTCGGACGCCGCGGAGCCCAAGGTCGGCGACGAGCTGGTGGCTCATCTGCGGCACACGACGACCCAGTACGACCGCCTCGTCGACCGCTGACCACTCACCGCTGACCACTCACCGCTGACCCTCACCGCCGGCCCCACGGGCGCCCCTGAGCACGTCGGGGCGCCCGTGAACCGGGCCACCGGCCCCGCCCCTGGGGCTCAGGCGGATTCCGCGAGCTCGCCGACGCCCGGAGCTTGTCCCCTCCAGGCGGCCGTACGAAGCCGGTCAGGCGGCCCCTGGCGGCTGTACGCCCCATTCGACCCGCGGACCCTCCAGCGCCTGGGCGACGGGCCGCGTCGGGCGGGGTGCCCGTCCGAGGACGAACACGTCCTCCGCGCCGTCCAGCACGCCACCCGACGGATCGTCCGAACCGTCGGACCGTACGCCGTCACGCTCCGGCATCAGGATGTCCCGCACGACCAGCGCGCACAGGTACAGCGTCCCCAGCAGATGCAGGGCGACGGTGAGCTGGTAGCCCTCGGGCGGCAGCCCCTTATGGGCGTCGCCGCTCGTCGTGTAGGCGAGGTACATCCAGATGCCCAGGTAGTAGCTGATCTCGCAGGCCTGCCAGATCAGGAAGTCCCGCCAGCGCGGCCGGGCCAGCGCGGCCAGCGGAACCAGCCACAGGACGTACTGCGGTGAGTAGACCTTGTTGGTGAGGATGAAGGCCGCGACCACGAGGAAGGCGAGCTGGGCGAAGCGCGGCCGGCGCGGGGCTGTCAGGGCCAGCGCTCCTATGCCCACGCACGCCAGGAGCATCAGCAGCATCGCGATGTTGTTGACGGTGTCGACGTCCATCGACTCGCCCGTGCGCTGCGTGATGATCAGCCAGAACGAGCCGAAGTCGATCTGCCGCTCCCTGCTGAAGGTGTAGAACTTCTTCCACCCCTCGGGTGCGAGGAGCATCACCGGCAGATTCACCACCAGCCACGCACCGGCCGCTCCCAGCAGCGCCGCCCCGTACTCGCGGTACTTCCCGGCTCGCCAGCACAGCACGAGCAGAGGTCCGAGCAGCAGGACCGGGTAGAGCTTCGCGGCGGTCGCGAGCCCGATGAGAATCCCGAAGGCGAGGGCGCGGCCACGGGACCACATCAGCATCGCGGCGGCCGTGAGTGCCACGGCCAGCAGATCCCAGTTGATGGTGGCGGTGAGCGCGAAAGCGGGCGCGAGAGCGACCAGCAGGGCGTCCCAGGGACGGCGCCGATGGGTGCGGGCGACACAGACCGCGACGACGACCGCGCAGATCATCAGCAATCCCGCGTTGACCATCCAGTACATCTGCTCGCGGTACTGCGTGGAACCGCCCGGCGTGAGCCAGGAGGCCACCTCCATGAAGACCCCCGTCAGCACGGGGTACTCCAGGTACTTCATGTCGCCGTTCAGCTGATCGAAGTACGGCACGAGATTGTCGGCGAAGCCACGCCCCAGAAAGAGGTGCGGGATGTCCGAGTAGCAGGCATGGGTGTACTGGGAGCTGGCACCCCGGAACCACGCCCAGTCGTAACACGGCATCTTCTGCGCCATGCCCAGCGCGAACATCCCGATCGCCACCAGAGCGACGACCCGCACGGGCGTGAGCCGGCTGCTGCCGAACCAGGCCCAGCGGCCGGCCGGGCCGCCGATCAGCTCACTGCCGGCTGCGGCGATCTCGTCCCGCCGCGTCGGCGGTACGACCGACCGGTCCTGATGCACGGGTGTCTCTTCTGCGCTCGGCATGCCGACCATCCTGCCGTACGCCGCCCCGGACACGGCGAGGGCCGCCGCACCGTACGTACACCGTGTGGGTACGTATCCGATGCGACGGCCCTCGTGTCAGGTACCGCGGTACCGCGATCCGGGCCGGTCAGCCGCCCGCTCCTCCGAAGAAGCCTCCGCCACCGTTCTGGCCGCCGTTGTTCCCCCCACCGGGCGGGGACGCCGTCCCACTGGGGCCTCCGTCGGCTCCGGCATTGGCTCCGCCCTGATCGGTGCCCTGGTCGGCCCCCTGGTCGGCCCCCTGGTTGGCGCCGCCGTTGTTCCCACAGCCCCACGGCACCCTGCAGGTCTCGGTCGGGGCCGGAGAGGACGGGGACGGCGTCTCTGACGGCGTCTCGGACGGCGTCTCCGAAGGCGTCTCGGACGGGGTCTCGCTCGGCGTGGGGGAGGGTGAGGCGCCGCCGCCGTACCAGCCCTCACCGATGGGCTCGGGCTTGGGGAAGGGCTTGGACGGCTGTCCCTTCAGCGCCTCCTCCATGTAGTCGTGCCAGATCTCGGACGGGAACGAGGCACCGTGGATCTTCTCCTGGCCACCGGTGCCGAACATCTCCTCGAAAGTGCGATCCTTGTTCTTCGCGTCATCGTCCAGGCGGTACATGTCGATGGCGGTCGACAGCTGCGGGGTGTAGCCGACGAACCAGGCCGACTTGTTGCCGTCGGTGGTTCCGGTCTTGCCGGCCACCTCACGGCCCACGAGCTTCGCGTTCGTACCGGTGCCCTTCTCCACGACGGTCTTCAGCACGTCCGTGACGTTGTCCGCGACCTGGGCGTCGAACGCGTTCTTCGGGCGGTCCTCGTGCGTGTAGATGGTGCTGCCGCCCCGGTCCACCTTCTTCACGGAGAACGGATCGCGCTGCTTGCCGTGTGCCGCGAACGTGCCGTAGGCACCCGCCATCCGGATGGCGCTCGGATCGGAGATACCGATCGAGAACGACGGCACGTTGGACTTGGAGAGCGAGGACTTCAGAAGGCCGGCGCTCACCGCCGCGTCCCTCACCTGGGGGATGCCGATGTCCATGCCCAGTTGGACGAAGGGGGAGTTGGCGGATTCCCGCATGGCCTCACGCAGGTTGATGGGGCCGTAGCTCGTCTGGCCGTCGTTCGTCTGCAGCCACTCCTTGCCTTCCTCGTTCGTCCAGATCGAACGGTCCCATCTCTTGATCTTGAGCTTGTTGTCCCCGTTGTAGATGGCCTTGTCCGGCGAGATCCTGGTGCGCTGGTCCTCGCTCTGGGACTCCCGGCCCTCGGGGTCCCGCACTCCGTCCTTCATCGCCGCGGCCAGCACGAACGGCTTGAAGGTCGAGCCGACCTGCGCGCCCGTCTGGTCGGCGTTGTTGGTGAAGTGCTTCGTGGCGTCCTGGCCGCCGTAAATAGCCACGATCGCCCCGGTGGCGGGATCGACCGACGCGCCGCCGAACTGGACATGGGTGTCCTTGTCCGGACGCTTCTTGGGGTCGATGTTGGCCTTGTAGACCGCCGTGACGGCCTTCTCCAGCGCTTCGACCTTCGCCCTGTTGAAGGTCGTGTAGATCTCGTACCCGCCTTTGGAGAGATCGTCCGTCGTGAGGCCTTGTTTGTTGTTATTGACGAAATAGGCCTTGGCGAGGTCCACCAGGTAGCCGACCTGTCCACCCAGTTGGGCGTTCTTCTTCGGCTCCTGCGGATTCGGGAACTCGGTGTACTTGGCACGCTCGGCGGCCGGGAGACTCCCGTCCTTCGCCATCTCGTCGAGAATCCACTTCCACCGTTTCGTGGCTCTCGCGGTGTTGGCCTCAGGCGTGGCCCCCGGGTCGATCTCCGGGGCGCCCGCGGGGTCGTAGTAGCTCGCGCCCTTCAGAAGCGTGGCCAGGAAAGCGCACTGGCTGGGGTTCAGGTCCTTGGCGTCGACACCGTAGTACGTACGGGCCGCGGCCTGAATGCCGTAGGCGCCACGCCCGTAGTAGGAGGTGTTGAGATACCCCTCCATAATTTTGGGCTTTTCGACTTCGGTGCCGACCTTTATCGAGATGAAGAGCTCTTTGAACTTACGGCTCAGCGTCTGACTCTGATCGTTGAGGAGGGCGTTCTTGACGTACTGCTGAGTGATGGTGGAACCACCCTGCGTCTGGCCGCCCTTGGCCATGTTGACGAACGCCCTGGCGATGCCCATCGGGTCCACGCCGGAGTCCTTGTAGAACGTCTTGTTCTCGGCGGAGATGACCGCGTACTGCATCGCCCGGGGAATCACGTCGATCGTGATGATCTGCCGGTTGATCTCACCGCCGGTGGAGACCATGGGCGTACCGTCGTCCCAGTAGTAGACGTTGTTCTGGGCCTTTGAGATCTTGCTGTCGTCAGGCACCCCCACCACGGCGTACGCGATGGTCCCGGCGGCCATGAGCGAGCCGAGGAAACCGATGGAGAGTGCGGTGGTCTGTTTCCAGGACGGCACCCACCGGCGCCAGCCGTACTTGTTGTACCGCGGGTAGTCGATCAACCGCTTCTTGGACGGCTGCCCTCCCCGACCACGGCCGGGACCGGCGCCCCCGGCTTCCGGCGCGCGTCGGCGGCCGCCGCGCTGGGCGGCCCGCCGGGCCTCGGCCCGGCCGCCGTAGGGGCGCTCCTCCTCGTAGGCGTCGGAGGGTGAAGCCGAAGCGGCTTCGCGGGAAGGGGCGGCGCGGCGGCCGGCCGGCTGCTGGGCCGCGCGCCTGGCCGCGGCACGTCCGCCACCCTGCGGCTGTGGCGGTTTGCGACGGTGCTCGCTCATCGAACGACTACTCCTCGGGCAGGCGTGTACGCCTGGAAGCGGCAGTTGAGTTCCGGTCCCCCCGAAATGAATACGGACCAGCCCGGTATCGGGCCCGTCCGGTATGCATCCGGTAAGCCCACAGTCTTGACGCTCCCTCGCGCCTCGTGGTTCCCGGTGGTCTGCATCCCGCACAGACTACGCACGGCCAAAACCTACCGAGAGATGAAGTTCACCCCAAATCAGGCAAGTTGCTTCCTGTTAATTGGTGATGTGACGCCGTTCACCCTGCCCCCTCTTGCCCCAGCAGGCTCCCCGGCCTATCGTGCTGATGTATCGAGTCGATACATCAGCACGGCATACCAGTCCCGGACGGCGGAGGAGGCGAAGGGTGAGCAGGCGATCGGGCATCCTCGAGTTCGCCGTCCTCGGTCTGCTCCGCGAGTCCCCTATGCACGGGTATGAGCTGCGCAAACGGCTCAATACGTCACTGGGAATCTTCCGGGCCTTCAGCTACGGGACGCTTTACCCCTGCCTCAAGACGCTGGTCGCCAACGGCTGGTTGATCGAGGAGCCGGGCAGTGCTCCTGAAGAGGCGGTCGCCGCCTCGCTCGCCGGACGCCGCGCCAAGATCGTCTATCGATTGACGGCGGAAGGTAAGGAGCAGTTCGAGGAGCTGTTGTCGCACACCGGCCCCGACGCCTGGGAGGACGAGCATTTCGCTGCTCGGTTCGCCTTCTTCGGACAGACGGAGCGCGAGGTGCGGGTGCGCGTGCTGGAAGGCCGCCGCAGCCGGCTGGAGGAGCGTCTGGAGAAGATGCGCGCCTCCCTGGCCCGGACACGCGAGCGCCTCGACGATTACACACTTGAGCTGCAGCGGCACGGCATGGAGTCCGTGGAGCGCGAAGTGCGCTGGCTGAACGAGCTCATCGAGAGCGAGCGGGCGGGACGGGATCAGAGACGGTCCGGCCCCGAAGGGCCCGCTGAGCAGGAAGACACATCGGGAGAAGCGGGTGGCCTGCCCCGGCACCGGGATGCCGCGTCTTCCGGGGGTCCGCCCCCGGGACGTCCCGGTCCGCCGGATCCGTCCGCGGACACCGTCACGTGAGGCCTGCATCTCCGCAGGGCCTCATCAGGAACACTGAAATCACACAGGGAGCAACCGGAATGGGTTCGGTTCGCGTAGCCATCGTCGGCGTGGGCAACTGCGCCGCCTCGCTGGTGCAGGGCGTCGAGTACTACAAGGACGCCGACCCGGCGGGCAAGGTACCGGGTCTGATGCACGTCCAGTTCGGCGAGTACCACGTGCGGGACGTCGAGTTCGTGGCCGCCTTCGACGTCGACGCGAAGAAGGTCGGTCTCGACCTCGCGGACGCCATCGGCGCCAGCGAGAACAACACCATCAAGATCTGCGACGTGCCGTCGACGGACGTCACCGTCCAGCGCGGTCACACCCTCGACGGTCTGGGCAAGTACTACCGCCAGACGATCGAGGAGTCCCCCGAGGCTCCGGTCGACATCGTCCAGATCCTCAAGGACAAGCAGGTCGACGTCCTGGTCTGCTACCTGCCCGTGGGTTCCGAGGCTGCCGCGAAGTTCTACGCGCAGTGCGCCATCGACGCCAAGGTCGCTTTCGTCAACGCCCTCCCGGTCTTCATCGCCGGCACGAAGGAGTGGGC
Source organism: Streptomyces sp. NPDC051569 (assembly GCF_044454085.1). NCBI lineage: Bacteria > Bacillati > Actinomycetota > Actinomycetes > Kitasatosporales > Streptomycetaceae > Streptomyces > Streptomyces sp. NPDC051569. The sequence continues at coordinate 124,511 of NZ_JBITDJ010000006.1, read as the reverse complement.
GGACAAGTTCACCGAGGCCGGTGTCCCGATCGTCGGTGACGACATCAAGTCCCAGGTCGGCGCCACCATCACGCACCGCGTCATGGCGAAGCTCTTCGAGGACCGGGGCGTCGTCCTGGACCGCACGATGCAGCTGAACGTCGGCGGCAACATGGACTTCAAGAACATGCTCGAGCGGGAGCGTCTGGAGTCCAAGAAGATCTCCAAGACGCAGGCCGTCACCTCCCAGATCCCCGACCGCGACCTGGGTGCGGACAACGTCCACATCGGCCCGTCGGACTACGTCGCGTGGCTGGACGACCGCAAGTGGGCTTACGTCCGCCTTGAGGGCCGTGCCTTCGGTGACGTTCCGCTGAACCTGGAGTACAAGCTCGAGGTCTGGGACTCCCCGAACTCCGCAGGTGTCATCATCGACGCCGTGCGCGCCGCGAAGATCGCCATGGACCGCGGCATCGGCGGCCCGATCCTCTCCGCGTCCTCGTACTTCATGAAGTCGCCGCCGGTCCAGTACTTCGACGACGAGGCCCGCGTGAACGTCGAGAAGTTCATCAAGGGCGAGGTCGAGCGCTAAAGCTCGGTCTTCCCGACGAGAGGGGTCACCGGGCCGCGTGTCCGGTGACCCTTCTCGCATGTCCCGGTGGCGCGTATGTGACGCTGACCCACATGCCTGTCGTACGGGATCTGCGCGTACTCCTGCGCCTCAGAGATTTCCGACGCCTTCTGGCGGTACGCCTGCTCTCCCAGGCCGCCGACGGCGTCTTTCAGGTGGCGCTCGCCACCTACGTCGTCTTCTCCCCGGAGAAGCAGACCTCGCCGGCCGCGATCGCGTCCGCCATGGCGGTCCTGCTGCTGCCGTACTCACTGATCGGACCGTTCGCCGGCGTTCTGCTGGACCGTTGGCAGCGTCGCCAGGTGTTCCTGTACGGGAATCTGCTGCGGGCCTTGCTGGCGAGCTGTACGGCGCTGCTGATCGTCGCCTCCGTACCCGACTGGCTCTTCTATGTTTCGGCGCTGTCCGTGACCGCCGTCAACCGGTTCGTTCTGGCCGGGCTCTCCGCCGCTCTGCCCCATGTCGTCGACGCCGACCGTCTTGTCGTCGCCAACTCGCTCTCGCCGACGGCCGGAACGCTCGCCGCGACCGGGGGCGGCGGGCTCGCCTTTCTCGTACGGCTCTCCGCCGCGGACTCCGACGCGGCCGTCGTTCTGGTGGGTGCCGCTCTCTACCTGTGCGCGGCAGGGTCCTCGCTTCTCCTGGCGCGCGGACTTCTCGGACCTGAGCAGTCGTTGGTCCAGCCGCGGCTGGGAGCCGCACTGGGCTCCACCGTGCGGGGGCTCGTCGGCGGGCTGCGGCACCTCTCCGAGCGGCGCACGGCGGCGCGCGCGCTGGCCGGCATGACGGTGATGCGCTTCTGCTACGGGGCGCTGACGGTCATGGTGCTGATGCTCTGCAGATACGCCTGGTCGACTGAGGAGTCCGGAGGGCTGGCACTGCTCGGGCTCGCTCTCGCCGTCTCCGGGATGGGGTTCTTCGCCGCCGCGGTACTCACACCGTGGACGGTGAGCCGGCTCGGCCCGTACGGATGGATGGGGACGTGTGCGGGAGCGGCTGCCCTACTCGAACCGGTTCTGGGGCTCGCCTTCACGCCGGTTCCCGTACTGATCGCGGCCTTCGTCCTCGGTCTGGTAACGCAGGGCGCCAAGATCGCCACGGACACCGTGGTGCAGACCGCGGTGGACGACGCTTTCCGCGGCAGGATCTTCTCTCTCTACGACGTGCTGTTCAACGTCGCCTTCGTCGGTGCCGCCGCAGTGGCCGCATTGCTGCTACCGCCGGATGGCCGGTCAGTACCGCTCGTCCTGACCGTCGCCGTCCTGTACGCCGCCACTGCCGCCGCGACAACGCGTCGGGGGCGGAGCTTCACGTGGAACCCGGCCCCCGAGCAGGGCGCAGAGCGTCATGTTTCACGTGAAACATGACGCTCTGCGGCTTCAGTTCCGCGTGCCCCACCATTCTTTGAGGGCTGCCACGGCCGAGTCGTGTTCCATCGGTCCGTTCTCCAAGCGCAGTTCCAGCAGGAACGTGTACGCCGCTCCGATCGCCGGCCCGGGACCGATCGCCAGGATCTCCATGATCTGATTGCCGTCCAGGTCAGGCCGGATGGAGTCCAGCTCCTCCTGCTCCTGCAGCTGGGCCACCCGGTCTTCCAGACCGTCGTACGCACGGGAGAGCGCGTTCGCTTTCCGCTTGTTCCGCGTGGTGCAGTCCGAGCGGGTCAGCTTGTGAAGGCGGCTCAGCAGCGGACCGGCATCGCGCACATAGCGCCGCACGGCCGAGTCGGTCCACTCGCCCGTTCCGTAGCCATGGAAGCGCAGATGCAACTCCACCAGCCGCGAGACATCCCTGATCATCTCGTTGGAGTACTTGAGCTCGGTCATCCGCTTCTTGGTGAGCTTCGCCCCCACCACCTCGTGGTGGTGGAAGGAAACCCGGCCGTCCTTCTCGAAGCGCCGCGTCCGGGGCTTGCCGATGTCATGCAGCAGAGCGGCCACCCGTAGCACCAGGTCCGGCCCGTCCTCCTCCAGATCGATGGCCTGTTCCAGAACGGTCAGCGAGTGCTCGTACACGTCCTTGTGCCGGTGATGCTCGTCGCTCTCCAGACGTAGCGCCGGAAGCTCAGGCAGCACCCGGTCGGCGAGCCCGGTGTCGACGAGCAGGGCCAGGCCCTTACGGGGGTGGGTGGAGAGGATCAGCTTGTTCAGCTCATCACGGACCCGCTCGGCGGAGACGATCTCGATGCGGTCGGACATGGCCTTCATGGCGGCGACCACGTCCGGATCCACCGCGAAGTCCAGCTGCGCGGCGAAACGCGCGGCGCGGAGCATCCGCAGCGGGTCGTCGGAGAACGAGTCCTCGGGGGTTCCAGGCGTACGCAGCACCTGGGCCGAGAGGTCCTCAAGGCCGCCATGGGGATCGATGAACTCCTTCTGCGGCAGCGCGACAGCCATCGCGTTCACCGTGAAGTCCCGGCGCACGAGGTCTTCCTCGATGGAGTCACCGTAGGACACCTCGGGTTTGCGGGACGTCCGGTCGTATGCCTCCGAGCGGTACGTCGTCACCTCGATCTGATAGCCGTCCTTCTGGCTGCCGACCGTGCCGAAGGCGATCCCGACCTCCCACACCGAGTCCGCCCAGGGCCTGACGATCTTCAGGACGTCCTCGGGGCGGGCGTCGGTCGTGAAGTCCAGGTCGTTGCCGAGCCGGCCCAGCAGGGCGTCCCTGACCGAGCCGCCGACCAGGGCGAGACCGAATCCGGCTTGCTGGAATCGGCGCGCGAGATCGTCCGCGACGGGGGACACCCGCAGCAGTTCACTGACCGCGCGGAGCTGCACCTGACTCAGTGCACTGGAATTGTCTTCATTGGCGTTCGGCACAACAGAAAAGGGTACGTGCCACGGCTCATGCGGGCCTCCCCGTTTCCGGGCGGCCCGGCCCGATGCACGGGTGGGCGGCAGCGCATGAGATTCTTCCGATCATGTAGAACGGTCCCCAGCACTTCACCACAGCGCACATCGTTACCATGCGTGGACGCAGCAATCGACAACCACCGACGGCGACAGACGATGACGAGGGACGGGCGAGCGCGTGGCGGAGGCGGCAGAACTCCAGGGGATGGGTCACTCTCCTGCCCGCCGGTGGCTGCGGCGCAGAGCCTCCCTGCTGGCCGGAGCACCGCTCCTGGCCGGCCTGCTGGCCGGCACTGCGACCCCAGCGGCCCACGCCGCGGCTGAAGCCACCGGCTCTCGCACGGTGGATGTGTCCCTCGACACGATCAGTCCCAGCGCGCCGGTGAAGGGCGACACACTCACCATCTCCGGCACGGTGACCAACGAGGGCAAGAAGACCATCACCGATGCCCAGGTGGATCTCCGAGTGGGTCCGCCGCTGTCAGGCAGGACGGCCATCGATGACGCCGCCAAGCGCTCTTCCGACGCTTCGGGCGATGTAGCGCCGGTCGGAGGCAAGTACAAGGTCAGCTTCCCGAAGCTCGCCTCGGGCATCTCGCAGGACTTCACCCTCTCCGTACCGGTCAGCAAGCTCGGGCTCGACGAGGAGGGCGTCTACCAGCTCGGTGTCTCCCTGACCGGCCAGACCTCCACCGCGCGGTACGACCAGGTGCTGGGCATCCAGCGCACCTTCCTCCCCTGGCAGCCCGAGGCCACGGACAAGAGGACCCAGCTCACCTACCTGTGGCCGCTGATCTCTTCGGCACACCTCTCGGCGGAGACCGGCTCGGACGACCAGCAGACGCCGGTCTTCACGAACGACGACCTGGCTCAGGAGTTCGCCCCCGGTGGGCGGCTGGAGCAGATGGTCTCCCTGGGCAATCAGCTCCCCGTCACCTGGGTGATCGACCCCGATCTGCTGGCCACCGCTGACGCGATGACCCGGAAATACCGCGTCAAGAGCGGGAACTCCACCGTCGAGGGCAAGAACCAGGCCCTGGCCACCGCGTGGCTCAACGCCCTAGAGAAGGCCGTACAGGGCCGTAAGGTCGTTGCCCTGCCCTTCGGCGATCCTGACCTGGCGTCGCTGGCACACCGCGGCGTGCACGTCTCCGGGGCGCTCAGCCATCTGCAGCCCGCCACGGACGTGGCCTGGAAGACCGTGGACACCATCCTCCACGTGAAACCGTCGGTCGATTTCGCCTGGCCGGTGGATGGCGCGATCGATCCCTCGATCGTCGACGTCGCGACATCGGCAGGCGCGCACAAGGTGATCACTCGCAGCGACAGCCTTCAGGACAATCTGTCGTACACCCCCAGCGCCGCACGGCCGATCGGCGGCGGAACCACAGCCGTCGTCGCCGACACCCGGCTCTCCACCGCTTTCCAGGCCGATATGGCCGAGGCGGCCGACTCCACTCTCGCGGTCCAGAAATTTCTCGCCCAGTCACTGGCGCTGACGCTGCAGGAGCCCGAGAACCAGCGCAGTGTGGTCGTCGCCCCACAGCGGATGCCGACGGCCACTCAGGCGCAGTCGATGGCGCGCGCGCTGCACGGCCTGGATCCCGAGCGTTGGACGCAGCCCTCCGATCTGATCGCCGCGGCGGCGGCCAAGCCCGACGCCGACGCGACCACCAAGGTGCCCAGCTCGTCGCGGTACCCGAAGAAACTGCGCGCCCAGGAGCTGCCGACGCCGGCATTCCTGGAGATCAAGGACACGCAGGACCGGCTGGACAGCTTTAAAGCCATTCTCAGCGCACCGGACCGGGTGGACGCCCCCTTCGGCAATGCGATCGACCGGGCCATGTCGGCCTCCTGGCGTGGCAACCCGGCAGGAGCCAAGCCGTACCGGGACACGGTGGACGCGTATCTGGAGGGCCTCACCGCTGAGGTGCAGCTCATCAAGAAATCCGTTCTCACCCTGTCCGGGCGCAGCGCGACGATCCCCGTCACCGTGCAGAATCAGCTGCTGCAGGGCGTCGGGAAACTGGTGCTGCGCCTCAAGTCGGACAACCCGACCCGCCTCAAGATCGACGATTCCCGGACGGTCGCGGAGCGGCCGATCAAGATCGACGGAGGTCACAGCCAGTCGGTGAAGTTCACCGGGGCGGGCAATGCGAACGGCCCTGTCCTGGTGACCGCGCAGCTCTACACGGTGGACGGCAAGCCGTACGGCGAACCCATGGCCTTCCAGGTCAGGGTCTCCGAGATCACCCCCACGGTGATGCTGGTCATCGCGGGCGGTGTGCTGCTGCTGGCCCTCGCCGGCGTCAAGATGTACAGCCGGCGTAAGCGGACGGCAGCACGCAAGGAGGCTGCCGAGGCCCCGCTCACCCAGGACGCCTTCGGCACGGACGGCAGCGCCGGGAACGCGCGGGACACGCAGGAGCCGGGCAGCACGAGGGGCGCCGGGGATACGGATCCCGGGCAGCCGAGTGACCCGGGACCGGACACCGGACCGGAAAGCGCGGACCCGTCGGACACGGGTGAGAAAGTGGACCGTTGAGCGATGTCGTGGCCGGTCGGCCGGGGACGATGAGGTGGGGTAACCATGAACGCGCCGTACGACGGTGACCGCGGTCAGGGCGCGGGCGGCGATCCGGCAGGCCAAGTCCCGCCCTCTCCGCAGCCTGCCCAGGACCCCTATGTCCAGGATGCCTACAGCCAGGACCCCTACTGGTCGCAGGATCTCTCCGCGCAGGACCCGGTGACCGAGGCGCTGTACGACCGCGCCGCGCACCCACCGCCGCCTCCCGGCACCTATCGGGAGACCCCACCGCTGTACCAGCAGCCGCCCGCGCAGCAGCACGCCCCTGATCCCCGCCTCTGGGCGCCGACTCCGCCACCCGAGCCCGGGGGCCCGTCCCGCATGCTCCCGTACGGGGACGACCCCAGGACCACCCAGTTCACAGGCGTCGACGAACTGGTTTCGGGGGCTGGTGACGAGGCTCCGGCACCGGACGCTTTCGCGCACCTTTTCCGCGACCAGCAGGCAGCGGGCCAGGCGACCCTCGCACCGGAGCCCGAGACGGTCCCGGCTCCGCCTCCCGCCAAGAAGTCGGGTGGCCGCGCCTCAGGGCTACTCAAGTCCAGCGCGGTCATGGCCGCCGGCACACTGGTCTCCCGGCTCACCGGCTTCGTACGCAGCCTGGTGATCACCGCTGCCCTGGGTGCCGCCCTGCTCGGTGACTCCTACACGGTCGCCTACACGCTGCCCACGATGATCTATATCCTCACCGTCGGGGGCGGCCTCAACTCCGTCTTCGTACCGCAGCTCGTGCGGGCGATGAAGAACGACGACGACGGTGGTGTGGCCTACGCCAACCGGCTGCTCACCCTCGTCATGGTGGCGCTCGGCGCCATCGTGGCCCTTGCCGTGTTCGCGGCGCCGCTGCTGATCCGGCTGATGTCGGACACCATCGCCAGTGACGCGTCCGCCAACAATGTCGCCGTCACCTTCGCCCGCTACTGTCTGCCCACGATCTTCTTCATGGGCGTCCATGTGGTCATGGGCCAGATCCTCAACGCACGGGGCAAGTTCGGCGCGATGATGTGGACCCCGGTCCTCAACAACATCGTCATGATCGCCACGTTCGGTCTGTTCATCTGGGTGTACGGCACCGCTGCCGACTCCAGCATGACGGTCACGACCATCCCGCCGGACGGCGTACGGCTGCTGGGCATCGGCACCCTGCTCGGTCTCACCGTCCAGTCTCTGGCGATGATCCCCTACCTGCGGGAGACCGGTTTCCGGTTCCGCCCGCGCTTCGACTGGAAGGGCCACGGCCTCGGCAAGACGGTCAAGCTGGCCAAGTGGACCGTCCTGTTCGTTCTCGCCAACCAGGCGGGCGTGCTGGTGGTCACCCAGCTCGCCACCGCCGCCGGCGAAGCCTCCGGCAAGGACGGCACCGGCATCCTCGCCTACAGCAACGCCCAGCTGATCTGGGGCATGCCGCAGGCCATCATCACCGTTTCGGTCATGGCCGCTCTGCTGCCGCGCATCTCCCGGGCCGCCAGCGACGGTGACCCGGGCGCGGTGCGCGACGACATCTCGCAGGGTCTGCGCAATTCCGCGGTCGCGATCGTGCCGATCGCCTTCGCGTTCCTCGCGCTCGGAGTCCCCATGTCCACGCTGCTGTTCTCGTCCAGTGGCCTGGAGTCGGCCCAGTCCATGGGCTTCATCCTGATGGCGTTCGCCCTCGGACTCATTCCGTACTCCGTGCAGTACGTCGTCCTGCGCGGTTTCTACGCCTACGAGGACACCCGGACGCCCTTCTACAACACGGTCATCGTCGCCGCGGTCAACGCGGCGGCATCCGCCGCCTGCTATGTCGTGCTGCCTTCCCGCTGGGCCGTGGTCGGCATGGCCGCCTCGTACGGGCTCGCCTACGCGGTCGGTGTCGGCATCGCCTGGCGCAGGCTGCGCAAACGCCTCGGCGGCGACCTGGACGGCGGCCGCGTCCTGCGCACGTACGCCCGTCTCTGCCTGGCTTCCGTCCCTGGGGCTCTGGCCGCCGGCGCGGTCGCCTACGCGGTCCGGAACGGTCTCGGCAGCGGAGCCATGGGCTCGCTGGTGGCGCTGGTCGGCGGTGGCATCGTGCTGCTGGGTGTCTTCTTCGTCGCGGCGAAGAAGATGCGGATCGAAGAAATGAACGCCATGGTCGGCATGGTGCGCGGACGCCTCGGGCGCTGAGGTCGCACAACCATCGGCGGCAGCCGCGGGTCGTGCATAGCGCCCGACTGTGGGCACAATTGGCTTGGCTGTTGGATAGTTCGCAACGGATGGGGAGGCAGGAGCGACGGTGGCGGAACGTAGCACGGCTGCCGTCGACGTGGCCGACAACAGCGGCGATGAGCCGCTGACCGCCAAGGCGGACGCGGCCACGACCGACGGGTTGGCGAAAGCCCAGAACACCGCGGAGGAGTCCGCACCGGAGACGGTCGGTGAGCGTCGGAGTAGCGAGTCGTCCATCACCTCACCGGAGCTGCACAGCGGCCACAAGCTCGCCAGACGCTACCGCCTGGAGGAGTGCGTCACCCGTCTGGACGGTTTCAGCAGCTGGCGCGCGGTCGACGAGAAACTGCGTCGCGCCGTCGGCGTCCATCTCCTCCCCGCCGACCATCCCCGGGCCCGTTCCGTACTGGCCGCGGCCAGGTCCGCCGCTCTGCTCGGCGACCCACGCTTTGTCCAGGTCCTGGACGCCGTCGAGGAGAACGACCTCGTCTACGTCGTCCACGAGTGGCTTCCGGATGCCGTCGAACTGACCGCTCTCCTCGCCTCAGGGCCGCTGGAGGCCCACGACGCCTACCAGCTCGTCAGCCAGGTCTCCCAGGCCATGGCCGCGGCCCACCGTGAAGGGCTCGCACATCTGCGGTTGACACCCGGAGCGGTCCTGCGCACGTCCAGCGGCCAGTACCGGATCCGCGGCCTCGCTGTGAACGCCGCGCTGCGCGGTATCCGGGCCGACCGGCCGCAGCGCACCGACACGGAGGCGATCGGCGCGCTGCTCTATGCCGCGCTGACCCAGCGCTGGCCCTACGAGACCGACGCGTACGGACTCTCCGGGCTACCCAAGGGCGTCGGGCTGATCGCGCCGGACCAGGTCCGGGCCGGGATCCACCGTGGTCTGTCCGAGCTCGCCATGCGGGCCCTCGTGAATGACGGTGCGACCGCCTCCCGCCAGGACCCACCCTGCACCACCCCGGACGAACTCGCGGCGGCCGTGGTGGAGATGCCGCGTATCCGGCCACCGGAGCCCACGTTCGCGGCCCCGCCGGAATACCAGCGCACCACCTACCAACAGGGCACCTACGGACGGCCGCCCGCCGTCCCCGGAGCGACTGTCATCACCCCGGTGCCGCCACCGCCGCTCCAGGGCCGTACCGGCAAAGCCCTGAAGTGGACGGTCGCCGCGCTCCTCATCGCCGCCCTGGGCCTTGGCAGCTGGCAGGTCGCGGACCGGCTTCTCGAACGGGACAACGGTGGAAGCGACACCACTCCCACCGAGACAACCACGGGGAACGACAAGGCGATCAAACCCGCCCAGCCGATCGCCATCGTCAGGGCCCAGGACTTCGACCCGTTCGGCCAGGACCGATCCGAGAAGCCGGCCGGGATAAAGAACAGCTACGACGGCGACCCGAAGACATTCTGGAATACCGACGGCTACTACAGCTCCGACTTCGGCCGCCTGAAGCCCGGTGTCGGCATCATCCTGGATCTGGGCAAGGCTCAGCAGATCGGCCAGGCAGACGTCTCCTTCCTCGGAGGAACGACCGGCGTGGAGCTGCGCGCGGCGTCCGCGAGCGCTTCATCCCAGCCGACCGAACTGGACGGTTTCAAGAAGGTTGCCGAGGGATCCGGTGAGAAAGTCTCGCTGAAGCCCGGCGAACCGGTCGAGGCGCGGTACGTTCTGGTCTGGCTGACCGATCTCCCGCAGACCGATCAGGGCAACTACCGGGGCAAGGTGTCGGAGATCAAAATCACCAGTTGAGGGATCAGAGGGGGCTCACCGGTGGACGACGCCGCACTCGGCGACGCGAACGACCATGACCTCCTCAACGCCCACGTCGAGGGTCACCCTCATGCTTTCGGCGAGCTGGTACGACGCCACCGCGACCGTCTCTGGGCCGTCGCGCTGCGCACCCTGGGCGACCGGGAGGAAGCGGCCGACGCCGTCCAGGACGCCTTGGTCTCCGCCTTCCGGGCGGCTCATACCTTCCGCGGCCAGTCCGCCGTGACCACCTGGCTGCACCGCATCACCGTCAACGCCTGCCTCGACCGGGCCCGTAAAAGCGCTTCCCGCAAGACGTCGCCGATGGATGACACCGAGCGGCTGGAGCAGCTTCTCGAACCTCATGAGTCGGCGGAAGCTCCCGCCGAACGCCAGGACCAGCGCCGCGAGCTGCTCGCGGCGCTGGCCAAGCTCCCGGTCGATCAGCGTGCCGCCCTGGTGCTCGTCGACATGCAGGGTTACCCCGTGGCAGAAGCCGCTCGCGTCCTGGATGTGCCGATCGGAACGATCAAGAGCCGCTGCGCACGCGGCCGGGCCAGACTGCTTCCCCTGCTCACGCATCTGCGGGGGGAGACCACGGATAACACCGTCCTCGGTGGGGGAAGGAACCGGACGCCGAGGGCATCCGTCCCACCGGCACCGGGGCCAAGAGATCCAGCACAGAATGATCCTGCTGCAGTGAAGGGCGGAGGTGGGCACGCGTGACATCGACGACCGACACGGCTCAGCACCCGGATGTCTCCGAGATCTCCGACCTGGCGGAAGGTCTGCTCCCCCCGTCCCGGGCCTCCGACATACGGCATCACCTGGGCCGCTGCCCCCTCTGCGCCGACGTCCATGGTTCGCTGGAGGAGATCAGGGGACTCCTCGGCACTCTTCCCGGGCCCCTGCGGATGCCGGCTGACATCGCCGGCCGTATCGATGCGGCTCTGGCGGCGGAAGCACTCCTGGATTCGAGCACGCCCAACGAAGACGCACATGTTTCACGTGAAACAGCGCTCCCGTCTCGCACACTCACTGCGTCGGCTCCCCTGAATCTGGCGGATCACCCGACCACCGACCCAGGTCGGGCCGATCACGGCCGTCCCGGCGGCCGCGCCAGGGCAGGCACCGGGCCCGGCCGCAGCGGCCCTGCCCGGCGTCGCCGCCGCACGGCTGTCCTCGGCGCCGTTCTCGGAACAGCCGCTGTCGGTGTCAGCGTTCTCCTGATCCAGTCGCTCCGACCCCCCGTCGACAGCGGCGCCGACCAACAGGCCAGTTCAGCTGTCAGCGCGCCCGCCGACGACAGCGATGTGTTCTCGGGATCGCGCCTGCAAGGCCGCGTGGACGGGCTACTGGCCTCCGGTTCGGCGGCCAAGGATCTCCCAGGGGAGCAACGGGGCGGCGACGCCGGCAGCGACCGGAGCGCCATGAACTCACCCATGCTGCAGCCTGGGTCTGACGTCCCTCCCTGTATTCAACGGGGCATCGGCCGCACCGAGCCCGCCCTCGCTGTCGAGCAGGGAAGCTACCGAGGCAGCCGCGCCTATCTCGTCGTGCTGCCGCACTCGGTCGACTCCACCCGGGTGCAGGCGTATGTCATCGACGCGACGTGCGTCGACAGCGCCCCGTCCACCGACGGGAAGGTCCTGCTGACACGCTCCTACCCCAAGCGCTGACAGTGCCTGGGGGTGCCGCCTGGGCGTCACGGGAATGCGGGACCCGTAGGATCCGTTGGATGGGGTGAAGTCGTTGATCCGGCCCCAGTAGGCAGTCCCCAGAGACGAGGAAGAAACCCGTGAGCGACGTCCGTAATGTGATCATCATCGGCTCCGGGCCCGCCGGCTATACCGCCGCCCTGTACACCGCGCGCGCGTCCCTGAAGCCGCTGGTCTTCGAGGGCGCCGTCACCGCCGGTGGTGCGCTGATGAACACCACCGACGTGGAGAACTTCCCCGGCTTCCGCGACGGCATCATGGGCCCTGACCTGATGGACAACATGCGGGCACAGGCGGAGCGCTTTGGCGCCGAGCTCGTCCCCGACGATGTCATCTCCGTCGATCTCACCGGTGACGTCAAGACGGTCACCGACACCGCCGGAACCGTACACCGCGCCAAGGCCGTGATCGTCACGACCGGCTCCCAGCACCGCAAGCTCGGCCTGGCCAATGAAGACGCGCTCTCCGGACGCGGCGTCTCCTGGTGCGCCACCTGCGACGGCTTCTTCTTCAAGGACCAGGACATCGCTGTGATCGGCGGTGGCGACACTGCGATGGAGGAAGCCACCTTCCTCTCGCGCTTCGCCAAGTCCGTCACGATCGTCCACCGCCGAGACACTCTGCGCGCCTCCAAGACCATGCAGGACCGCGCTTTCGCGGACCCGAAGATCAAGTTCGCCTGGGACAGCGAGGTCGCCGAGATTCATGGTGATCACAAGCTCTCCGGTCTGACTCTGCGCAGCACCAAGACCGGCGAGACCTCGATGCTTCCGGTGACCGGCCTGTTCATCGCGGTGGGCCACGACCCTCGGACCGAGCTGTTCAAGGGCCAGCTCGATCTGGACGACGAGGGATACCTCACCGTCGCCGCCCCGTCGACGCGGACGAACCTGTCCGGTGTCTTCGGCGCCGGCGATGTCGTCGACCACACGTACCGCCAGGCGATCACCGCTGCGGGCACTGGTTGCTCCGCGGCCCTCGACGCCGAGCGCTTTCTCGCTGCACTGAGCGACAGTGAGAAGACCGCCGAGCCGGAGAAGACCGCCACTGTCTGACCGCCTGTTCGCCCCGCACACCCCACGAGATTAAGGAGGCCGCCGTGGCCGGCGACCTGAAGCACGTGACTGACGCCTCGTTCGAAGAGGACGTCCTCAAGAGCGACAAGCCCGTACTGGTGGACTTCTGGGCTGCCTGGTGCGGGCCGTGCCGCCAGATCGCCCCCTCGCTGGAGGCCATCGCGGCCGAGCACGGTGACAAGATCGAGATCGTCAAGCTCAACATCGACGAGAACCCGGCCACCGCAGCCAAGTACGGCGTCATGTCCATCCCGACGCTGAACGTGTACCAGAACGGCGAGGTCGCCAAGACCATTGTCGGCGCCAAGCCCAAGGCGGCCCTGGTTCGCGACCTGGAGAGCTTCATCGGCGACAAGGTCAGCGACAGCTGATCCTCAATGTTTCACGTGAAAGGGGTCCGTCCCCCTGGGGATGGACCCGTTTCACGTGCTGCTCGTCCGATGGCCGCATCAGAGCGGCCGCAACACCGGCTCCTTCTGGACCGCGCCCAGCAGCCTGTCGAGAGCCAGTTCCACGTCTTCCTTCCAGGAGAGAGTGGTACGCAGCTCCAGCCTCAGGCGCGGATATCTCGGGTGCGGACGGACCGTCTTGAAGCCCACCGCCAGCAGATGATCTGCGGGCAGCACACAGGCCGGTTCCCTCCAGCGGGCGTCACCGAATGCCTCAATGGCCTTGAACTCGCGCCGCAGCAGATCCTTGGCCACGGTTTGCACCATCACACGGCCGAGCCCCTGCCCCTGATAGCCGGGCATGATCCACGCCGTCATCAACTGGGCCGCATCAGGAGAGACCGGGCTCGTGGGGAAGGCCGTGGACCGCGGAACGTAGGCGGGAGGCGCGTACAGAACAAAACCGACCGGCAGATCGTCGACATAGACGACGCGACCGCACGATCCCCACTCGAGCAGCACGGCCGAGATCCATGCCTCTTTCTCCGCCTTGGACCTGCCCGCTCTTATCGCGGCTTCTCCCCTGACGGGATCAAGCTCCCAGAAGACACACCCACGGCAACGCTTGGGGAGATCCGGGAGGTTGTCCAGCGTGAGCGGTACGAGCCGACGCCCCATGGAGGCTGTTCCTCACTTCCTTCGCCTGCCGCGCCACGGCCCGCTGTCAGCATGCTCCGTTCCCGAAGCAGGCCGCCGACGAAGCCGCCGACCATTCCAAGGCCCAACCCAGCTGACACCCATCGGCTGCGGCTCACTGATCGCATGGCCCCGCTCTCCCTCCGAGATGAATCAAGGTGGATGCGCTACCAGATCGCATCGTATCCACCCAGAGATGACCCGCACACCGAGAGACAGCAAAGGGCGGGCCGTGTTCCCGTAAGCATGGAACACGGCCCGCCCTGTCGCTGCGTGAGAACTCAGCTCTCGTCGCCCTCCGGGGCATCCTCGGAGGGGCCCGGGTCCAGGACCCGTCCCTCACCGGGTGCGAGCGTGCCGAGAATCCGCTCCAGATCTTCCATCGAGGCGAACTCGACGACGATCTTTCCCTTCTTCTGTCCCAGGTCGACCTTCACTCGGGTTTCGAAACGGTCCGAGAGACGCGATGCGAGACCGGTCAGCGCCGGCGACAGCCGGGCGCCGGCCCGCGGCCCCTTCGCCTTCGCGGCACTCTGGGGACGCGACCCCATCAGCGTCACGATCTCCTCGACCGCCCGTACCGAGAGCCCCTCGGCCACGATGCGGTGCGCCAGCCGATCCTGTTCCTCGGAGTCATCCACGGAGAGAAGCGCTCGGGCATGGCCGGCCGACAGCACGCCGGCGGCGACCCTGCGCTGCACGGAGGGCGAGAGCCGCAGCAAACGCAGTGTGTTGGAGACCTGAGGACGCGAACGCCCGATCCGGTCCGCAAGCTGGTCGTGCGTGCAGTTGAAATCCTTGAGCAGCTGGTCGTACGCGGCGGCCTCTTCCAGCGGGTTCAGCTGGGCACGGTGCAGGTTCTCCAACAGCGCGTCGAGCAGCAGCTTCTCGTCGTCCGTGGCACGGACGATCGCCGGAATGCGCTCCAGGCCGGCCTCCCGGCACGCCCGCCAGCGCCGCTCGCCCATGATGAGCTCGTAGCGTTCCGGTCCCACCTGCCGTACGACTACGGGCTGGAGAAGGCCCACTTCCTTGATGGAGGTGATCAGCTCGGCGAGCGCGTCCTCGTCGAACACCTCGCGCGGCTGCCGAGGGTTCGGCGTGATGGAGTCGATCGGTACTTCGGCGAAGTGCGCGCCGGCCGCTGCCGGTGGTTCGGGCGCCATCGCGTACTCCGGCGCAATCGTCTCCGCGTCCGGTGCCGTGGCGGCCTGCGGAAGCGCTGTCACCTTCGCTGCGGCCACCCCCCGATCCGCGGTCAGCACCGGCGCCGAACCAGGAGAGGCCGGGGCCGCTCCGGTGGAGGGCAGCTGCTTCTCCTGCGGAGCAGCAGGGATCAGCGCACCGAGCCCACGCCCGAGCCCTCTACGTCGCTCACTCACTGGATCCCCTCCGACATACTCTGCTGACTGTTCTGGCTGTTCACGTGGCCTTGCTGGGCGTCATAGTGCACCCCGACCCCTCGTAGGGCGATCTCACGGGCGGCTTCGAGATAGGACAGGGATCCGCTGGATCCCGGATCGTAGGTCAGCACCGTCTGCCCATAGCTCGGTGCCTCCGAGATACGCACGGACCGAGGGATGCTCGTCCGCAGCACCTCCTTGCCGAAGTGGCTGCGGACTTCCTCCGCCACCTGCGAGGCGAGCCGCGTCCTGCCGTCATACATGGTGAGCAGGATCGTCGACACATGCAGCGTGGGGTTGAGATGCCCTCGGACCAGATCGACGTTCCGCAGCAGCTGCCCCAGTCCCTCCAGTGCGTAGTACTCGCACTGGATGGGGATCAGGACCTCTGCGCCGGCGACCATCGCGTTGACGGTCAGCAGGCCGAGCGATGGTGGGCAGTCGATGAGGATGTAGTCCAACGGCTGCTCGTACGCTTCGATCGCCCGCTGCAGCCGGCTCTCCCGTGCCACCAGCGACACCAGCTCGATCTCCGCACCGGCGAGATCGATGGTGGCCGGGGCACAGAAGAGACCTTCGACGTCGAGGACGGGCTGGACCACCTCTGAGAGCGGCTTGCTGTCCACCAGGACGTCATAGATCGAGGGAACTTCGGCGTGATGGTCGATCCCGAGCGCCGTCGAAGCGTTGCCCTGGGGATCTAGGTCGATCACCAGGACGCGTGCGCCATGGAGCGCGAGCGAAGCGGCAAGATTGACCGTTGTGGTGGTCTTTCCCACCCCGCCCTTCTGATTGGCAACAACCATGACGCGCGTTCGCTCAGGGCGGGGCAGGCCCTCGCCGGCGCGGCCCAGTGCCTCCACTGCCAGCTGAGCAGCACGACCAATGGGGGTGTCGTCCATCGGGGGCGGTGTTTCACGTGAAACATCCTCCCCCGCCGACTCGCTGCGGGGACCGGGGACCGGATCGGCCATCGGTCCCGCGATGTGGGCGTCGGACCGCAAGGATTCACTCTCCTCGACTTCAGACTCGCAATGGACAGAGCCTGCCATGCTTTCGGGGTCGTGAACCAGCGAGGCCCTTGGTTCTGTGGAGAAACCCACCTCTGTGGACAACTCCCTCCCCCTCACGAGGGGCTTTCGGCCGCGCGGCGTGGCAGCCGCACGGCCACGGCCGATGATTCCCTGCAGCAACGAGCGACGTTTCACGTGAAACACGATGCACGGGCCACAGGGTCAGATCGTCACGACACTCCGCGATGCGTAGGTATGGCAGCTTGTATGGAGCATCACTGATAGGCAGTACGGACTGTACGGCTCAGCGGCGCCGTCGTGCGCGCCCCACCCGGGCAGCCTTCGCCCGCTTCGTCGCGAACCGAACTCCTCCGGGGCTCTCCCCGACCTCCACCCGCACCACCGTGGCGAGCGGATCGACGATGCCCTCTCCCACCTGGAGTACGGAAGCTTCCAGCACACCGAGCTTGCTCAGAGCACCACGGGCTCCCTTGATCTCCTCCTCGGCGGTGTCACCCTTGAGCGCCAGCATCTCGCCGTACGGACGCAGCAGCGGCACTCCCCAGCCCGCGAGCCGATCGAGTGGAGCCACCGCGCGGGCCGTCACCACATGGACCGGCTGCAGCGTACCGAGGACCTCCTCAGCGCGGCCGCGTACGACCGTCACATGGTCCAGCCCCAGCAGCTCGACCACTTCCTGAAGGAAGTTCGTCCGTCGGAGCAGGGGTTCCAGCAGGGTGATCTTCAGATCCGGCCGCACCAGCGCCAACGGGATCCCGGGAAGCCCCGCACCCGAGCCCACATCGCAGACCGTGACGCCTTCAGGCACAACCTCGGAGAGCACCGCGCAGTTCAGCAGGTGCCGCTCCCACAGCCGCGGCACCTCACGTGGACCGATCAGGCCGCGCTTGACCCCCGCGTCCGCGAGAAGCTCCGCGTAGCGGACAGCCTCCGGAAAGAATTCGCCGAAAACAGTCCGTGCTTCTTCCGGCGCAGGGGGAAGCTCTGCTGCCTCCGTCACGGGAACCGTCCTTCCGTACTGAACCACCGACATGGCGGCTGACTATCCGGCTGATAAAGATCGGCCCCGCCTGCGAAACAGACGGGGCCGAAGATCCAATGGACCGATCAGGCAGGGAGCACTACGACGAAGCGCTGCGGCTCCTCGCCTTCGGACTCGCTGCGCAGACCCGCGGCCGCGACCGCGTCATGCACAACCTTGCGCTCGAAGGGCGTCATGGGGTCCAGCTTCACCGGCTCACCGGTGCTCTTCACCTCATCCGCGGCCTTGGCTCCCAGCTCGGCGAGCTCCGTGCGCTTCTGGGCGCGGAAGCCCCCGATGTCCAGCATCAGCCGGCTTCGGTCCCCGGTCTCCCGGTGCACGGCAAGCCGCGTCAGCTCCTGGAGCGCCTCCAGGACCTCACCGTCGCGGCCTACCAGCTTCTGCAGATCCCGGTCGCTGTCGCTGATGATCGAAACCGCGGCCCGGTCGGCCTCGACGTCCATGTCGATATCGCCATCGAGGTCAGCGATATCGAGCAGACCTTCGAGGTAGTCGGCCGCGATCTCCCCTTCCTGCTCCAGGCGGGAGAGGCTGTCGCCCGCCTCGGCGGCGGCGGAGATGGTGCCTTCCGTCACGGATGGACTCCTTCTTACTTCTTGGACGGGTGCTTGGGCCGCTGCTGGCCCTTACGCTGCCCCGGCTTGGCTTGGCGTGCGGAACCGGCGGCGGGCTTGCCCGTCGGCTTGGACGTGGTGCCCTGCGGCTCGTCCTTCTTCTGCAACGAGGTCTTCGCCACGTCACCAGCGATCTCGGAGTCCTCGGCCTGTTCGTGCCCCGGCTTGTCCGTGCCCACATGGGAAGCGGCCTGCCGCTTCGCCTTGGTCTGGCGCTTCGGCTGCTGTCGCTTCGCGATACCGCCGGCCTCGGCCTCGGCCGTGGCGACATCGCTCTTGATCACCGTGCCGTCCGGCTGCGCGGCCAGACCAGCCTTGGTCAGGCCCGTGACGAACTTGCGCTCGTTGTCGTTGCGGTCGGGGCCCTTGGCCACGATCGCCCGGATGACGTTGCGCTTACGCCGGGACCGGATGTCCGTGTGCGTGCTGACGCTCTTCAGCAGACGCTGCAGGTAGGCGTCCTGCGCCTTGCTGCCGGGCGTCGGGTTCTGGTTGATCACGAACATCTGCTGGCCCATGGTCCACACGTTGGTGGTCAGCCAGTAGACGAGGACACCGACGGGGAAGTTGACACCCGTGACGGCGAAGATCACCGGGAAGATGTACATCAGCATCTTCTGCTGCTGCATGTACGGCGTCTTGACCGTCAGGTCGACGTTCTTGGTCATCAACTGGCGCTGCGTGTAGAACTGCGACGCCGACATCAGGATGATCATGATCGCCGTGACGATACGCACATCCGTCAGCGAGGCGTTCAGGGACGCGACCTTCGCGCTGCCGTCCGTGAACTTCGCGGCCAGCGGAGCGCCCAGGATGTGCGCCTGCCGCGCGCTGTCGAGAAGGCTCTGGTTGATGAAGCCGATCTGCTTGCCGCTCGCGATGGCGGAGAGCACGTGGTACAGGGAGAAGAAGAACGGCGACTGCACGAGGATGGGAAGGCACGAGGAGAGCGGGTTGGTACCCGTCTCCTTGTACAGCTTCATCATCTCTTCGGACTGACGCTGCTTGTCGTTCTTGTAGCGCTCCTGGATCGCCTTCATCTTGGGCTGGAGCACCTGCATGTTCCGGGTCGACTTGATCTGCTTAACGAAAAGCGGGATCAGGCAGATCCGGATCAGCACCACCAGGGAAACGATGGACAGTCCCCAGGCCCAACCCGTATCCGGGCCGAAGATCGCCCCGTACAGGCTGTGGAACTGGACGATGACCCACGAAACTGGCGTGGTGATAAAGCTGAAGAGACTGGCAATCGTGTCCACTAATCAGGCTCCTTGAGCATTGGGCGAGGTCTCTGCGGCCGGACCGGAGGTGTCGGGGACCGACCCCCCGGAAGGCACGTCGGCGGCGGAGTGCCCGCCCTTACGGCTGCGCCAAGCGTTGCGCAGCAGTTCGTGCCAACGCGGGCGTTTGCGGGGTGGGACGTGGTCCACGCCACCCGGCGACCACGGATTGCACCGCAGAATGCGCCAGGCGGTCAGGGCCGTGCCCTTCACCGCGCCATGACGGTCGATGGCCGTATATCCGTAGTGCGAACACGACGGGTAGTACCGGCAGACAGGCCCGAGAAACGGACTGATCGTCCACTGGTACAGCTTGATCAGGGCCAGCAGCGGGTATTTCATCGCGCGCCCCCTCCCAGCAACCGCCGGAAGGCGGCATTCAGGTCTTGGGCCAGCTGTGCATATTCGGCGTCGCCTGCTCCGGGCAGCGCCCGTACGACAACCAGGCTACCGGGGGGCAGCTCGGGCAGTCGGTCGCGTATCAGGTGACGAAGTCTTCGCTTCACCTGGTTGCGGACCACAGCTCCGCCGACGGCTTTGCTTACGACGAAACCCGCACGCGACGGGGGAGCGCTCTCCCCAGGCGCGCGCGGGTCCGTTGAACCGCTGCGTAGATGGACGACAAGAAGCGGGCGTCCGGCCCGCTGGCCTCGGCGTACCGCGATCGCGAATTCCTCGCGCCGCCTCAGCCGATTCTCGGTAGGCAGCACGTCACGACCTGTTGCTGATCAGGCGATCAGGCGGACAGACGGGCGCGACCCTTGTCACGGCGGGACGCGAGAATCGCGCGGCCGGCACGGGTACGCATCCGCAGCCGGAAGCCGTGGGTCTTGGCGCGACGACGGTTGTTCGGCTGGAAGGTGCGCTTGCTCACTCGGGGGCTCCAGAAAGTGATGTGTGGATGGCGGGACATCGCCTGGCTGTCACCGTGCGCCCACGAGTAGCTCGCGATTCACGCTCGATTGCACCGCTTCACAACCACAGTTCGTGATCTTTGCCCATCGGAGGCAGGCGGCAGCAGCCATCGACAACTCGACCTGGTCACGGTACGCGCGGCTACGCCATCCGGTCAAACCAGCTCCATGTCGACCTCCATTGTGCACAGGCTGTGGACAACAACTTGAACCACGCGGGTCGGCCTGACTACCGTGGCGGGACTCCGGCTTCTTTTCCGCCGGTCTTCCCATCCCGTCCCGAGAAGCACACATTCGTGGGACCTGCGAGAGAGCGTGCCCCTGTGGCTGATGTACCTGCCGATCTTGCCGCAGTGTGGCCACGTGTGCTGGAACAGCTCCTCAGGGAGGGCCAGCAGGGCATCGAGCCCAAGGACAAGCAGTGGATCGAGCGCTGCCAGCCCCTCGCACTCGTGGCCGACACGGCGCTCCTCGCCGTCCCCAACGAGTGGGGCAAGCGTGTCCTCGAAGGGCGCCTCGCCCCGCTCATCAGCGAGACCCTGAGTCACGAGTGCGGCCGGCCCATCCGGATCGCCATCACCGTCGACGACTCCACGGGCGAGCCCACCCCGCCGGCCCCCACCGTGCCCCAGCAGCACCGCTACCAGGGCCCGCTCCATGACGAGCAGCACCAGAACGACGCGTACGACGGCTACGGGCACCGGCCGTCGGACGACGGTATGCCCTCGGTCCGCCCCGCCTACCCGGACTACCAGCAGCAGCGGCCGAACCCCGGCGCCTGGCCGCGCACCCAGGAGGACCTCTCCTGGCAGCAGCCCAGGCTCGGCGGCTACCAGGACCGGGACCCGTACGCCACCGCCCACCCGCAGCAGCCGCAGCACGACTACCGGCAGCCCCCGGGCGGCGATCGTTCGCCGTACGAGCAGCACCCCGACCGCGATCTCCAGGAGCCGCCGGCGCCCCGGCACGGCGGCGCGACGGGTCCCTCGGGCGCACAGCCCGCCCCGGCCCCGGGACCTGGCGAGCCGCACGCCCGGCTCAACCCCAAGTACCTCTTCGACACCTTCGTCATCGGCGCGTCCAACCGGTTCGCGCACGCGGCGGCGGTGGCCGTCGCCGAAGCACCGGCGAAGGCGTACAACCCGCTCTTCATCTACGGGGAATCCGGCCTCGGCAAGACCCATCTCCTGCACGCCATCGGGCACTACGCGCGCAGCCTCTACCCCGGCACCCGCGTGCGGTACGTCAGCTCCGAGGAATTCACCAACGAGTTCATCAACTCGATCCGGGACGGCAAGGGCCACACCTTCCGCAAGCGTTACCGCGATGTCGACATCCTGCTGGTCGACGACATCCAGTTCCTGGCGAGCAAGGAGTCGACACAGGAGGAGTTCTTCCACACCTTCAATACGCTGCACAACGCCAACAAGCAGATCGTGCTGTCCTCCGACCGGCCGCCGAAGCAGCTGATCACCCTGGAGGACCGGCTGCGCAACCGCTTCGAGTGGGGACTGACGACGGACGTCCAGCCGCCGGAGCTGGAGACGCGTATCGCGATCCTCCGTAAGAAGGCGGTGCAGGAGCAGCTCAACGCCCCGCCGGAGGTGCTGGAGTTCATCGCCTCACGCATCTCGCGCAACATCCGCGAGCTGGAGGGCGCGCTGATCCGGGTCACGGCGTTCGCCTCGCTCAACCGGCAGCCGGTGGACCTCGGCCTCACCGAGATCGTGCTCAAGGATCTGATCCCGGGCGGCGAGGACGCGGCCCCGGAGATCACCGCGAGCGCCATCATGGCGGCGACCGCCGACTACTTCGGCCTGACGGTGGACGACCTCTGCGGATCGTCACGCAGCCGGGTGCTGGTGACGGCGCGCCAGATCGCGATGTACCTCTGCCGTGAGCTGACGGATCTGTCACTGCCCAAGATCGGCGCGCAGTTCGGCGGGCGCGACCATACGACGGTGATGCACGCGGACCGGAAGATCCGCGCGCTGATGGCCGAGCGGCGCTCCATCTACAACCAGGTCACGGAGCTCACCAACCGCATCAAGAACGGCTGAGGCGGTCGGCGCGCACCGCCTGTCGCCAAGGGCGCCCCGGGACACGGTCCTGGGGCGCCCTTCGTCGTCGGGGGCCCAGAACGGCCTTCCGGGCCCCGAAGCGGCCTTCCGGGCCCCCCGAAGCGGCACCCGAACGGCACCGAGGCGGCACCGGGCAGAGCTCGGAACGACCCCGCAAGGCCGCCGGGACGACCGCGCCGAAGGCGAGTGCCCCAGCGGCCTGTTCGAATAAGGGCCGCCACGGTGGACTTCTCCACAGAATGCGGAGAGAACGGCCGTCCACAGCCTGGGGACGGCCGAGTTGTCCAGACCGTATCCACAGGCTCATCCGCCGGAACGGCATCAGGCCAGGTCAGAGGCCTGTGGAATTGTGAACGAAGACGCTCCACAGGGTGTGGACAGATTTTTTGTCCACAGGCCGCCGTCGCTCTTGTCCACCGGCGGCCCACAGGCGGGTCTCTCTTGCCCACAGCTTCTCCACAGCGCTGTCCACTGTTCGGCAACCAAACACGCGGAATCGCTGAGCCGAGTGAAAGGCGTCACACCAAGGAGGCCGATTGGGCTGTGGGGAACGTGGGTAAAGCTGGGGACGGGCCTGGGGAGAACTACCCGCCTCCTGTGCATCGGGTGTGCAGAACTTTCGCCCGTCCACAGAACCGGCGAGTTGTCCACCGGTGTCACCCACAGGGTCGGTGGACAAAAAACCGGCTCTGACCTGCACAGATGGCGTTATCCACTGTTTCCACAGGACCTACTACTACTACCACTTAGAGTTAGCCAGGGATCCGCTTCGAAGCAGGGGCTGTGCACAACTTGAGCCCGGAGCGCCCGGAGCCCGTTTCCTCGATTTGACCCGCAGCCGCAGCGACTGTCGGCGCCGTACGTCAGACTGGTCACCGGCATCACAGCCGACGACGAAGGCCAGCAGGGCGAGCCAGCAACAGCAGGAGGCGGTTCCGGTGAAGATCCGGGTGGAGCGCGATGTACTCGCTGAGGCGGTGGCCTGGGTGGCCCGCAGCCTCCCGGCCCGTCCGCCGGCGCCCGTACTGGCAGGCCTTCTGCTGAAGGCTGAGGAGGGCGCTCTCAGCTTCTCCAGCTTCGACTACGAGGTCTCGGCCCGGGTCTCGGTGGACGCCGAGGTCGAGGAGGACGGCACCGTCCTCGTCTCCGGCCGGCTGCTCGCCGACATCTGCCGTGCCCTGCCCAACCGCCCGGTCGAGATCTCCACGGACGGTGTCCGGGCGACCGTCGTCTGCGGCTCTTCCCGCTTCACCCTCCACACACTCCCTGTGGACGAGTACCCCGCGCTGCCGCAGATGCCGACGGCGACCGGCACCGTCCCCGGTGAGGTCTTCGCCTCGGCCGCCTCCCAGGTGGCTATCGCCGCGGGCCGCGACGACACACTGCCGGTTCTCACCGGCGTCCGGATCGAGATCGAGGGCGACCGGGTCACCCTGGCCTCGACCGACCGCTACCGCTTCGCGGTCCGTGAGTTCCTGTGGAAGCCGGAAGTCCCGGACGCCTCCGCGGTCGCCCTGGTGCCCGCCAAGACGCTGCTGGACACCGCCAAGGCACTGACCAGCGGTGACACCGTCACTCTGGCACTCTCCGGCTCGGGCGCCGGCGAAGGACTGATCGGTTTCGAGGGGGCCGGGCGGCGCACCACCACCCGGCTGCTCGAAGGCGACCTGCCGAAGTACCGCACCCTCTTCCCCACCGAGTTCAACTCGATCGCGGTGATCGAGACCGCTCCGTTCGTCGAGGCGGTCAAGCGTGTGGCCCTGGTGGCCGAGCGGAACACCCCGGTGCGGCTCAGCTTCGAGCAGGGCGTGCTCATCCTGGAGGCGGGTTCCAGCGACGACGCACAGGCTGTGGAGCGGGTCGACGCGCAGCTGGAGGGTGACGACATCTCGATCGCCTTCAACCCGACCTTCCTGCTGGACGGCCTGAGCGCGATCGATTCGCCGGTCGCCCAGCTCTCCTTCACCACCTCGACGAAGCCGGCGCTGCTCAGCGGCAGGGCGGACGTCAAGGCCGAGGCGGACGAGGCGTACAAGTACCTGATCATGCCCGTGCGGCTGAGCGGCTGACCCCACAGGTGAGTGAGCGGGCCCGGGCGTAGGCTCGGGTTCTGGTACGAATCGCCTCAACGCTTAAGGAACGCCTGATGGAGCTCGGTCTCATCGGTCTCGGCAAGATGGGCGGCAACATGCGCGAGCGCATCCGCCGCGCGGGCCACACCGTCATCGGATACGACCGCAATCCGGACGTCGCCGATGTACACAGTCTCGAAGAGCTGGTGGGCAAGCTCAAGGGACCGCGCATCGTGTGGGTGATGGTCCCGGCCGGTGCCGCGACCCAGTCCACGATCGATGAGCTGGCGGATCTGCTCTCGCCCGGCGATGTCGTGGTGGACGGCGGGAACTCCCGCTGGACGGACGACGAGAAGCACGCGGTCGAGCTGGGCATCAAGGGCATCGGCTTCGTCGACTGCGGTGTCTCGGGCGGTGTCTGGGGCCTGGAGAACGGCTACGCGCTGATGTACGGCGGTGCCCCGGAGAACGTGGCGAAGGTGCAGCCCATCTTCGACGCGCTCAAGCCGGAGGGCGAGTTCGGCTCGGTCCACGCGGGCAAGGTCGGCGCCGGTCACTTCGCCAAGATGGTTCACAACGGCATCGAGTACGCCATGATGCAGGCCTACGCCGAGGGCTGGGAGCTGCTGGAGAAGGTCGACTCGGTCACCGATGTCCGTGAGGTCTTCCGCTCCTGGCAGGAGGGCACGGTCATCCGTTCCTGGCTGCTGGACCTGGCGGTCAACGCCCTGAACGAGGACGAGCACCTCGACGAGCTGCGGGGCTTCGCGCAGGACTCCGGCGAGGGCCGGTGGACGGTCGAGGCGGCCATCGACAACGCCGTCCCGCTGCCCGCGATCACCGCGTCGCTGTTCGCGCGCTTCGCGTCGCGGCAGGACGATTCGCCGCAGATGAAGATGATCGCGGCCCTGCGCAACCAGTTCGGCGGCCACGCGGTCGAGTCGAACGGCTCCAAGAAGTAACCCTGACCGGGGAAGGCCGGCGTACACCCATGCATGTCACGCATCTGTCGCTGGCCGACTTCCGGTCCTACGCCCGGGTCGAGGTTCCGCTCGACCCGGGCGTCACCTCGTTCGTGGGGGCGAACGGGCAGGGGAAGACCAATCTCGTCGAGGCGGTCGGCTACCTGGCGACGCTCGGCAGCCACCGGGTCTCGTCGGACGCGCCGCTGGTGCGGATGGGCGCGGACCGTGCGGTGATCCGCGCGGCGGTCACCCAGGGCGAGCGCTCCCAGCTGGTCGAGCTGGAGCTCAATCCCGGCCGGGCGAACCGGGCGCGGATCAATCGGTCCTCGCAGGTCAAACCGCGCGATGTGCTGGGGATCGTCCGGACCGTGCTGTTCGCGCCGGAGGACCTGGCGCTGGTGAAGGGCGACCCGGGCGAGCGGCGCCGTTTTCTGGACGAACTGGTCACGGCGCGGTCGCCGAGGATGGCGGGGGTGCGGTCGGACTACGACCGGGTGCTCAGGCAGCGCAACACCCTGCTGAAGTCGGCCGCCATGGCACGCCGGCACGGCGGACGGGGCATGGACCTGTCGACGCTGGATGTGTGGGACCAGCATCTGGCGCGGGTGGGGGCGGAGCTGCTGGCGCAGCGATTGGATCTGATCGCGGTGTTGCAGCCGCTGACGGACAAGGCGTACGAGCAGGTGGCACCCGGTGGTGGGCCGGTGTCCTTGGAGTACCGCTCCTCGGCCGCGCGTGATTCCGGGCGTGATGCCGCGGGTGAGCTGTCCGGTGAGGTATCCGGGGAGACCGCGCATACGCGCGATGAGCTGTACGAACAGCTGCTGGCCGCCCTGGTCGACGTACGCAAGCAGGAGATCGAGCGGGGCGTGACGCTGGTCGGTCCGCACCGCGACGAGCTGGTGCTGAGGCTGGGGCAGCTGCCGGCGAAGGGGTACGCCAGCCATGGTGAGTCCTGGTCGTACGCGCTCGCACTGCGGCTGGCCTCCTACGATCTGCTGCGCGCCGAGGGCAACGAGCCGGTGCTGGTGCTGGACGACGTGTTCGCCGAGCTGGACGCGCGGCGGCGGGAGCGGCTGGCGGAGCTGGTGGTTCCGGCTGAGCAGGTACTGGTGACGGCGGCGGTGGACGACGACGTTCCCGGTGTGCTGGCCGGGGCGCGGTTCATGGTGGCCGAGGGCGCGGTGGAGCGGGTATGAGCGGCGCGGGAAAGCCGGGGCGGGGCGACGGGCCGGGGCGGTCCGACGGCCCGTCCGGGGCCGACCAGCTGCCCCAGGAGACGGCCGGACAGGTGACCGGGGCGCCGCTTCCCTCCGAGTCGTCCGGGGTGGACCTGGCGCGCGTCGCGTTGCGTGCGGCGAAGGAGCAGGCGCGGGCGCGCGGCGCCGCCGCACAGCAGAAGAAGCAGGCCAGGCGTGGTGGCGGGCTGCGTTCGGGGGCGGGTGCGGACGGGCGGGATCCGCTGCCGCTGGGTGCGGCGATCAATCGTCTGATCACGGAGCGCGGCTGGGAGACGCCGGCCGCCGTGGGCGGTGTGATGGGCCGGTGGCCGCAGATCGTCGGTGAGGATCTGGCGAAGCACTGTGTGCCGCAGCGCTACGACGACGGCCATGATCAGCGGGTGCTGACGGTGCTGTGCGATTCGACGGCGTGGGCGACGCAGCTGCGGCTGCTGGCGCCGCGGCTGGTGGCCCGGCTGAACGAGGATCTGGGGCACGGCACCGTACGGATGATCAAGGTGCTGGGGCCCGGGGGGCCGCCGCAGCGGTTCGGCCGGCTCAGGGCGCCGGGGAGCAAGGGGCCGGGAGACACGTACGGCTGAGGGCGCGGGACCGCCTTGACGGAGCGGGTCCTGACGGTGCTGCCCGCGTGCCCCGAGTGAGCGCCCGAGCGGGCCCCCGAGCACGGCCCCCCGAGCACGGCCCCAGGAGCAGGGCCACGCGCGCCCGGGGCCCCGCCGCCGACTCCTGGTTGCCCCGGAGGACAGGCCCACGGCCCGCTACGGGATCTCTTGACGGATTTCCTCGCGCACCCTCGCGCACCCTCGCGCACGGACCCCTCGCCGGCTCCCCGGCGGGCTCGGGGCCGTGCGGATCGACCGGAGCCGAGCCCACCCGTACCCCTGATCAGCCTCCGGCTCCGGGCCCGGAGCCGGCCCTCGGCGGCCCCCGCCGCCCTTTTCGCGAGCTTTCCGGGAGCTCTGTGCGAGCTCTGTGCGAGCCGGTCCGCACCCTCGGGGGGTGAGGCGTCCCTCACCGTAGCGAGTGGTTGACAGGCCGAAGCGCTCAATGCCCGTGTGAGCCTCTTGGAGCCCCTTCCCGAATATGGGGAGTCGGGAGGCGCTCATTCAGGGCGGCACATGCGGACTCAGGTACCGGCAAACCCCCATTCGGGTCGGCGCTACCGGTAGACTGGTGCCAATTCCCGCGAGCTTGTGGGAACCGTCAACAGATGCTGACACCAGCCGAACGACGCAGCCGCTCCCGTTTGCCCGGAGATCGGCCTGTGCTGTGCCAGAAAGGGCGCTTCGTGGCCGATTCCGGCAACCCCAATGAGAAGACCCCGTCCACCTCCACCGGCGAGAACGGCGAGGTCACGTCCTCGTACGACGGCAGTGCCATCACCGTGCTCGAGGGCCTGGACGCGGTCCGCAAGCGGCCCGGTATGTACATCGGTTCGACCGGTGAGCGTGGGCTGCATCACTTGGTGTACGAGGTCGTCGACAACTCCGTCGACGAGGCCCTGGCCGGGCACGCGGACACCATCGACGTCACGATCCTCGCCGACGGCGGGGTACGCGTGATCGACAACGGTCGCGGTATCCCGGTGGACATCGTTCCGTCCGAGGGCAAGCCGGCCCTTGAGGTCGTGCTGACGGTGCTGCACGCGGGCGGCAAGTTCGGCGGCGGCGGTTACGCCGTCTCCGGCGGTCTGCACGGTGTCGGCGTCTCGGTCGTGAACGCCCTGTCCTCGAAGGTCGCGGTCGAGGTCAAGCGTGACGGCCACCGCTGGACGCAGGATTACAAGCTCGGTGTGCCGACCGCGCCGCTGGTCCGCAACGAGGAGACGGACGCCTCCGGTACGGCGGTGACGTTCTGGGCCGATTCGGACATCTTCGAGACGACCGAGTACTCCTTCGAGACGCTGTCGCGCCGTTTCCAGGAGATGGCCTTCCTCAACAAGGGCCTGACCCTGACGCTGACCGACGAGCGTGAGTCGGCGAAGGCCGTCGCGGGCGCGGACGTCGCCGGCGCGGATGTCGTCGGCGCGGACGAGAAGGCGGCGGAGGAGCGGGTCCGCACGGTGAAGTACTTCTACGAGGGCGGCATCGTCGACTTCGTGAAGTACCTCAACTCCCGCAAGGGCGAGCTCATCCATCCGACGGTCATCGACGTGGAGGCCGAGGACAAGGAGCGGCTGCTCTCGGTCGAGATCGCGATGCAGTGGAACGCGCAGTACAGCGAGGGTGTGTACTCCTTCGCGAACACGATCCACACGCATGAGGGCGGTACGCACGAAGAGGGCTTCCGCGCGGCGTTGACCGGGCTGGTCAACCGGTACGCGCGCGAGAAGAAGATTCTGCGCGAGAAGGACGACAACCTCACGGGTGAGGACATCCGCGAGGGTCTGACGGCGATCATCTCGGTGAAGCTCGGTGAGCCGCAGTTCGAGGGCCAGACGAAGACCAAGCTGGGCAACACCGAGGCGAAGACCTTCGTGCAGAAGGTCGTCCACGAGCACCTGACGGACTGGTTCGACCGTCATCCGAACGAGGCCGCGGACATCATCCGCAAGTCGATCCAGGCCGCCACGGCCCGGGTCGCGGCCCGCAAGGCGCGTGATCTGACCCGTCGCAAGGGGCTGCTGGAGAGCGCGTCCCTGCCGGGCAAGCTGAGCGACTGCCAGTCGAACGACCCGTCGAAATGCGAGATCTTCATCGTCGAGGGTGACTCCGCCGGTGGTTCCGCGAAGTCCGGCCGTAACCCGATGTACCAGGCCATCCTGCCGATCCGCGGCAAAATCCTGAACGTCGAGAAGGCGCGGATCGACAAGATCCTGCAGAACACCGAGGTCCAGGCGCTGATCTCGGCGTTCGGCACCGGGGTGCACGAGGACTTCGACATCGAGAAGCTCCGCTATCACAAGATCATCCTGATGGCGGACGCCGACGTCGACGGCCAGCACATCAACACCCTGCTGCTGACCTTCCTGTTCCGCTTCATGCGCCCCCTGGTCGAGGCCGGTCACGTCTATCTGTCCCGGCCGCCGCTGTACAAGATCAAGTGGGGTCGGGACGACTTCGAGTACGCGTACTCCGACCGCGAGCGCGACGCGCTGATCGAGCTCGGCAAGCAGAACGGCAAGCGGATCCGCGAGGACTCGATCCAGCGCTTCAAGGGTCTGGGCGAGATGAACGCCGAAGAGCTGCGCATCACCACGATGGACACCGACCACCGCGTGCTCGGTCAGGTCACCCTGGACGACGCGGCCCAGGCCGACGATCTGTTCTCGGTGCTGATGGGCGAGGACGTCGAGGCGCGGCGCTCCTTCATCCAGCGCAACGCCAAGGACGTCCGCTTCCTCGACATCTGAGTCGGTCTCAGCTGACGGATTCGAATAGGCCGAAAGGAACACTGACCAGCAATGGCCGACGAGAACACCCCTGCCACACCTGACAACCCCGACACACCCGCCGTCCCCGAGTCCGCCGCCCCGGAGACAGCCGTGGCGGTGGAGGGTCTGTCGCTGCGGGTCGAGCCGGTCGGGCTCGAGACGGAGATGCAGCGCTCGTATCTCGACTACGCGATGTCCGTCATCGTGTCGCGTGCGCTGCCCGACGTACGGGACGGTCTCAAGCCCGTGCACCGCCGGGTGCTGTACGCGATGTACGACGGTGGTTACCGGCCCGAGAAGGGCTTCTACAAGTGCGCCCGTGTCGTCGGTGACGTCATGGGTACGTACCACCCGCACGGTGACTCCTCGATCTACGACGCGCTGGTCCGGCTGGCGCAGCCGTGGTCGATGCGGATGCCGCTGGTGGACTCCAACGGCAACTTCGGCTCTCCCGGCAATGACCCGGCCGCCGCCATGCGGTACACCGAGTGCAAGCTGATGCCGCTGTCGATGGAGATGCTCCGGGACATCGACGAGGAGACCGTCGATTACAAGGACAACTACGACGGCCGGAACCAGGAGCCGACGGTTCTGCCGGCGCGGTTCCCGAACCTGCTGATCAACGGCTCGGCCGGCATCGCGGTCGGTATGGCCACCAACATCCCGCCGCATAACCTCCGTGAGGTCGCGGCGGGTGCCCAGTGGGCGCTGGAGCACCCCGAGGCGAGCCACGAGGAACTGCTCGACGCGCTGATCGAGCGGATCAAGGGCCCGGACTTCCCGTCCGGCGCGCTGGTCGTGGGGCGCAAGGGCATCGAGGAGGCGTACCGCACGGGCCGTGGCTCGATCACGATGCGCGCGGTGGTCGAGGTCGAGGAGATCCAGAACCGCCAGTGCCTGGTGGTCACGGAGCTGCCGTACCAGACAAACCCGGACAACCTCGCGCAGAAGATCGCCGATCTGGTCAAGGACGGCAAGGTCGGTGGCATCGCGGACGTCCGCGACGAGACGTCCTCGCGTACGGGTCAGCGGCTGGTCGTCGTCCTGAAGCGGGACGCGGTCGCCAAGGTCGTCCTGAACAACCTGTACAAGCACACCGAGCTGCAGACCAACTTCGGCGCCAACATGCTGGCGCTGGTGGACGGTGTGCCGCGCACGCTGTCACTGGACGCGTTCATCCGGCACTGGGTGACGCACCAGATCGAGGTCATCGTCCGGCGGACGAAGTTCCGGCTGCGCAAGGCCGAGGAGCGGGCGCACATCCTGCGCGGTCTGCTCAAGGCGCTCGACGCGATCGACGAGGTCATCGCGCTGATCCGGCGCAGTGACACGGTGGAGACCGCGCGTGCGGGCCTGATGGGGCTGCTCACGATCGACGAGATCCAGGCGAACGCGATCCTGGAGATGCAGCTTCGCCGGCTGGCGGCTCTGGAGCGGCAGAAGATCGTCGCGGAGCATGACGAGCTGCAGCAGAAGATCAATGAGTACAACGCGATCCTGGCCTCGCCGGAGAAGCAGCGTCAGATCGTCAGCGAGGAGCTGGCCGTCATCGTCGACAAGTTCGGCGACGACCGGCGCTCGAAGCTGGTGCCCTTCGACGGCGACATGTCCATGGAGGACCTGATCGCCGAGGAGGACATCGTCGTCACGATCTCCCGTGGCGGCTATGTGAAGCGGACGAAGACGGACGACTACCGCTCGCAGAAGCGCGGTGGCAAGGGCGTGCGCGGGACGAAGCTCAAGGAAGACGACATCGTCGACCACTTCTTCGTCTCGACGACGCACCACTGGCTGCTGTTCTTCACGAACAAGGGCCGTGTCTACCGGGCGAAGGCGTACGAGCTGCCGGACGCCGGCCGTGACGCCCGTGGCCAGCACGTGGCCAACCTGCTGGCTTTCCAGCCGGACGAGCAGATCGCCGAGATCCTGGCGATCCGCGACTACGACGCCGTGCCGTACCTGGTCCTGGCGACGAAGGCGGGTCTGGTGAAGAAGACCCCGCTCAAGGACTACGACTCGCCCCGCTCGGGCGGTGTCATCGCGATCAACCTCCGCGAGACGGAGGCGGGCGCCGACGACGAGCTGATCGGTGCCGAGCTGGTGTCGGCCGAGGACGACCTGCTGCTCATCAGCAGGAAGGCGCAGTCGATCCGGTTCACCGCGACGGACGAGGCACTGCGTCCGATGGGGCGTGCCACCTCGGGTGTGAAGGGGATGAGCTTCCGCGAGGGCGACGAACTGCTCTCGATGAACGTCGTCCGGCCCGGCACGTTCGTGTTCACCGCCACGGACGGCGGATACGCCAAGCGGACCCCTGTCGACGAGTATCGCGTCCAGGGTCGTGGCGGTCTGGGTATCAAGGCTGCCAAGATTGTGGAGGACCGTGGTTCTCTGGTCGGCGCGTTGGTCGTCGAGGCGACGGATGAGATCCTTGCCATCACCCTGGGCGGTGGTGTGATTCGTACGCGAGTCAACGAAGTCAGGGAGACGGGCCGTGACACCATGGGCGTCCAACTGATCAATCTGGGCAAGCGCGATGCCGTCGTCGGCATCGCTCGCAACGCCGAGGCGGGCCGTGAGGCCGAAGAGGTCGACGGGACCGATGACCCGGGGGCCGAAGCGGCCGGTACAGCGGAGGTCGCCGAGGGCAGCAAGCCTTCGGCCGGGCAGCACGAGGAGTAGAGCGTGAGTCGAGCCACGGGCGCCGGATCGGCCGATTCCGGAGAGAACGGAGCCCGTGGCTCCACCACGGACTCCCAGGGGGTAACGGTGACGGACACCCGGGGGCAGCAGCCCCCTTACGAGACGTACGGCTCCGACCAGTCGCAGCAGGCTGCGCAGCCGTACCACCCGCCCCAGGCGTATCCCTCGCCGGCCGGCGGGGGATCACAGGGCGGACAGCAGGGTCAGCAGCGGGGCGCGACCGGGCAGCAGCCGGCTTCGGCGGGGCCGGCGGGCGCCGCGTCCTCGGCGGTACGCCGTCCGAGGACCGGGGCGCGGACGACACCGCGGACGCGCAAGGCACGACTGCGGGTGGCCAAGGCCGATCCGTGGTCGGTGATGAAGGTCAGCTTCCTGCTCTCCATCGCGCTCGGGGTGTGCACGGTCGTCGCGGCCGCGACGCTGTGGATGGTCATGGACGCGATGGGCGTCTTCTCGACGGTCGGCGGGACGATCAGTGAGGCCACGGGCTCGAACGAGTCCAACGGTTTCGATCTGCAGTCGTTCTTGTCGCTGCCGCGGGTGCTCATCTTCACCTCGGTCATCGCCGTGATCGATGTCGTCCTGGCGACGGCTCTGGCCACGCTCGGCGCCTTCATCTACAACCTGTCGGCGGGCTTCGTGGGCGGAGTTGAGCTCACGCTCGCCGAGGACGAGTGAGGCGCGGGTATCGATTTTGGGGCTGGCCCTGAAGTGCGCTAATCTTCAGGGGCAGCGCGGGGCTATAGCTCAGTTGGTTAGAGCGCATCCCTGATAAGGATGAGGCCACAGGTTCAAATCCTGTTAGCCCCACCGCGAAGATCGGCCCGTACGGAGTGCATCCGTACGGGCCGATCGCATTTCCGGGATTCCTCCGGGGCGACTTCCGGGGCGACTTCCGAAGGGCCGCTTTTCTCGCGGCCGAAGGCCGGAGTGGGGTCGCGGCCAGGTCACTGATCGGTATCGGTCGGTGTGTATAGTCGGCCAGAAGTCCCCTACGTCAAGGAAAGACGAGGTCGCGCGGTGAAGAAGCTTCTCTTGGTCGCACTGGCCGCCATCGGCGGGCTCCTCGTGTACCGCCAGATCCAGGCGGATCGCGCCGAGCAGGATCTGTGGACGGAGGCGACCGATTCCGTGCCCGCAGGTTCGGGTGTGTGAGACGCGGTAGCCCTGAAGTCCTGATTGCGAGCCCCGGCCGTCGAACGGCCGGGGCTTCGTGCTGTCCACGACTTCGCGCTGTCCGGGCTTCGTGTGTCCGGCGCCCCTCTTCTGTTCACTCGTGTCTGTTCACTCGTGCGAATGAAGAGATTGCATGAGTGAACGGTGCGCGGTGCGGAGAGGTGTGGCGAGCGGGGTGATGCGGACAAGCGGGCGGATTCGGATGACGGCACAGACAGCGGAGGGTCCCGCGGGGCAGGATGGACCGGCGCCGTGACCGGTGCGGCGCGCAGTGGTGGCGACGACGAGGGGAAGCGCGTGAAGAGGCGGCGCGGCAGGGGCCTGGGGGCGCTGTCCGGGGCGGCGGCGATGTGCGTGGGGCTGTGCGCGGTCGTGGGGTCCGTGGGGGTGCTGGTGGCGACGGCGGGGCCGGTGTGGGCGGCCGGTGAGCCGAGTCCGTACGTCTTCGACCCGGCGGGGAAGAGGGTCGCGGGAGCGATGTCGACGAGTGACGCGAAGCCGCTGGGGACGGGCGGCACGTACCGCGACGCGATCCGGCCGGGCGGAAAGCTCGTCTACCGGCTGGACCTGGAGGCGAGGACGAGCGACTACCTCTCGGCGGTGGCCGTTCCCCGGCCGGGGACGGAGGTCGCGTACGGCGATCAGATCAAGGTCTCGCTGCAGAACCGCGAGGGGGCCGACTGCGCTGCGAGCTCCTCGCACTTCGGCAGCGCCGGCTTTCCCCGGCCGCTGGCCGCCTACGCCTACCGGCTGACGGACAGGAGCGGGTCCCGCTGCGCCGAGGCCGGCACGTACTTCCTCGTCATCGAGCGGGAGAGCGGGGACGCTTCCTCGGCCGACCCCTGGGAACTGGAGATCCGCCATGTCTCCGAGCCCGCGCTCACGGAGGCCGGTCCCACCACGGCGCCCTCGGAGTGGCCCAGTGCCTCCCCGGAACCGCCCGAAGCGGCGGCGGGCGGACCGCTGGAGCGCGAGGGCGGCACCGGCTTCAACGACGCCAAGGGCCTGACGCGGGGCGAATGGACGGCGAAGATCGAGCCGGGTGAGTCCCTCTTCTACCGGGTGCCGGTGGACTGGGGGCAGCAGCTCTTCGCCAGCGCCGACCTGGGCAGCTCCGAGGGATCGGGCTACGTGAGCGGCGCGTTGACCCTGGCCCTGTACAACCCTGCGCGCGGGCTCGTCGGCACCGGCAACTCGGTCTCGTACAACGGTAAACAGAACACGACGTCCCTCACGCCACTCCCGCCGGCGGCGTACGAGAACCGCTTCAGCCCGCGGAGCGGGGTGCGGGACATGCGCTTCGCGGGCTGGTACTACCTGGAGATCAGCCTCGATCCCGAGGTCGGCGCGACGTTCGGTGCGAAGCCGTACGGTCTGACGCTGCGGGTGAACGTCGAGGGCCAGGCGAACGCGGGTCCGGGGTACGCGGGTTCCGCCGGCGATTTCACCGTGACGCCGGAGATGCGGACCGGCGCGCTGCACGGGCAGGACGGCCAGGAGGCGGCGCGGAGCGACAGGATGGCACTGGTCGCGACGGCGGGGATCGGCTCGGGCACGGTGCTGCTGCTCGGGCTCGGGGTGTGGACGCTGCTGGCACGACGCCGCGCGGCTCCCGAACAGCCGACGCGGTCCACGCAGCCGACCCAGCCGTACGGGGGGCAGCCGCCGTCCGCCTGGTAGCGCGGCGGGGGGCTCAGGTCTGGGTCAGGGCCCAGATACCCACCGCGAAGCAGGCCAGCGCGAGCAGGAGCACCGGGACCGTCACCTTCGGGGGCGGTCCCGGACGCCTGCGCGGGGCGTGCCGGGCAGGCGCCTGGGAAACCGGCGCCCGGGAGAACGGCGCGGGTGAAGCCGCTGCGGGCGGCATCGGTGCGGGTGGCATCGCGGTGGGTGGCATCGCTGTGCGCTGATCGGGAACCTGCGGGTGCGGAGCGGTGTATTGACCAGTAGCGGCTTGTTCGTGCCGCAGTGGCGCGGTCTCGGCCCAGGACGGGTCGGGGGGCGTGGGGGAAAGGGGGGAAAGCGGGTGCGGAAGCGCGGGAGCCTGCTGGTGTTCCTGCCCCGGCTGCTGCCCCGTCTGCCGCTCCTGCCCCTGGCCGTGCTGCTGTTGCTGGGCTGCGGGCCGGCGGCTCGGCGGCGGGGAGAGGTGGAAGCTGCCCGTCTCCGACATGGAGACAGGCGCGGGGGACGGCGGCCGCGATACGGGCACGGGGCCGGAGGGGCCGAATCCGGCAGGCAGCGGACCGATCTGGTCGAAGATCTCGACCGGCTCCTCACCGGCGCCGGACGCGGGCAGCAGCTCCACGGCCGCTGCCAGCGCCTTGCGCGCGCCTGTGGCCGTACGGAACCTGGTGTGCGGGTCGGGCTGCAGCAAGCCCGCCAACACCTGCCACAGGGGCTCGGGGATGCCCTGCGGGGCCCCTGGAGTGCCGTGCGCGGCGAAGTGCTCGATCAGCGCCTGGGAGTCAGGCTTCTGACCCCGCAACAGGTAGAGGGCGACCAGGCCGACCGCGAAGAGATCCGAAGGGAAGTCGGGCTCCGCGCCCATCATCTGCTCGGGCGCGAAGTAACCGGGTGTGCCCACCACGTAGTTGGTCTCCGTCAGGCGCGGCTCGCCCTTGCGCATCGAGATGCCGAAATCGGACAGCCGCAGATGAGGCCGCGCCGCCCCGGTGGCCTCCATCAGGATGTTCGCCGGCTTGATGTCGCGGTGGACGACGCCCTCCGCGTGCACCGTCGCCAGGCCGGACAGCAACTGGTCGAGCAGGGTGCAGACGAAGCGCGGCGGCAGCGGCCCGTAATCGCCGATGACGTGCGCCAACGACCCACCGCTGACCAGATCCATGGTGAAGAGCACCTTGTCGTCGTCCGCGGCCCAGCTGGCCGGGGCGAGGACATGCGGGTGATCGATCCTGAGCGCCTGCTCCCGGACGAACCGCAACAGCGTGTGCGCGTCGCTCTGTTGGAGGACCTTCGCCGCCACGTACCGCCGGCGGCGGTGGTCCCAGGCCCGCCAGACGGCGCCGACACCACCGCGTCCGATCGGGTCGATCAGCTCGTACCGCCCCGCGAAGACCTCACCCATTGCGCCGCGCTCGCTCCCGAATCGTTTCGGCTGACGGACCGGCCGATGCCGTCAGCTCTGGTGCGCCTCGTAGTGGGCGACCGCGTCGGCGGTGCGCCCGGCACCGTACACCCGGAGGAACTCTGCCAGTTCGGGCTGGGCCAGGGCGAGGGAATCCGCCGCGTCGATGATGTCGCCGGCCGCCGCGACCGACCGCAACAGGGACTGGATCTCACGGACCACCCGGCGCACGGTGGGCGCACCCGAGGCGTTCGTCGTCTGGCCGGTGCCCGTGAGGACGGAGCCGCCCTGCGACTTCTTGATCTCCTCCATGCGATCCGTGGCCTCCCCCGCGCTGACACTGCCGTCGGCCACCTGGCCCGCCAGGTCCTGCAAGGCCTGGACACGCTGGACCACAGCGGGATTGCCGATCTTGGCGCGCTGGCCGCTCATCAGCTGGGAGAGCATGGGCGCGGAGAGGCCGAGGACCGCCGCGAGCCGGGCCTGATTGAGGCCCAGATCATCGATGAGACGACGGAAGAGCGCCCCCAGCGGCTCCCCGTACCAGCTTCTCTGGAGTTCTCTGGCTCTGGCGGTCGTTTCCTGCTGTACGGCGTCCATGTGCGTCTCCCCATCGCTTCCCCAATGCGGCAGCTTCGCTGCTGTGAACCTCGTGGGGCATCTTACGGAGCGTGGTCGCGCACGGGGAGTCCCAATCCTTTTGCGGGATCACGGGGTACACCCGGTACTCTGGTTCATGGTGATGGCCGCGCCGTTGTCCGCTGCTCGGCCGTACCCAACCCCTACGGGGCCTTAGCTCAGTTGGTAGAGCGCTGTCTTTGCATGGCAGATGTCAGGAGTTCGACTCTCCTAGGCTCCACATCACCAGAGGTCCCCTGACCTGCGGAAACGCGGGTCAGGGGACCTCTCTGTGTTCACTGATCGTGGTTCACTGATCGTGCCACTCGGGTCGTGGGGCGCGCGCCGGAGGCCATGGGCCGGGCGCGGTCGGCGGAGGAGGAGAAAACCACGGGACAGCGGGATCCCGGCCGTGGTCGACTGCCCGGCATGACGCTGATGGTTCACGCGTTCCTCCCCACGGCGGACGGCGGCATCGAGGTGATCGACACACCGCCCGAGGCATCCGACCTCGCGGGGTTCGAGGAGTGGCGTACGAGCATGTGGGGGTCCGAGAGGGTTCGTTCCCTGGGAGCGCGCTTCCTGCCGAGGCTGGCGGACGGGAACCTCTTGGTGGAGCCGGACGAGGTCCCGGAATTCCTCGCCGAGTGCGCGCTGCTGCACGAGCGGGCGGCGCTGCTCACCGGGGGCGGGGAGCCCTCGGAGCGCCTGGCCGGATACGTCCACGGCATACGTTTCCGCCTCGACAACATGATCGGCGCGGGGCACCGGGCGCTGCGGGTCGGCGGCGGTGTCATCGTCTGGTGAGCCGCCGGCGGGACCACCGCCACGGTCGTGTTCCGGCGGGTCGCACCGCCGTCGGCCCGCGTGGGTGCTCGGGCGGACGGCCACGGCCCGGGCGATCGCCGTGGGCACGGAACGGCAGTTGGTCCAGCCCGCCCGCCTTCGGTGCCGGGAAGGCGGGCCGTATGGCCGACCGCAAAGGGTTCGCGGTACTCGGTGAGCGTGAGGAGCCCCTCCAAGTCAGCCTGTGCTGACGGTGATCGGGGTCTTCGGGATACTGCCGCGAGCCTTCCCGGATTGCGCCGGCAACTCTTCTGGACGCGTGGCCGCGCGGGGGATCGACGCGCGATCGGGGCACGGCCGGGATGCGTTCGGGACGCGTTCTTTCGCGATGCCGGGCGACGCCAGTTGGACCGTACGAGTGGTGTTCATCCGAAGAGCTGCGCAGGGACGGCGTCGCTCCGTGGATTTTCGAGATGCGTACACATCATGAGGAAGGTATGTAGATCGCTCAACCCGAAAGCGAGGGGTTATGGCCGCCTTCAAGGTCAGGAAACTGTGGACCGTCTTCATCACCGCGTTCTTCGCGGTGCTCGCCTCGCTGGGGCTGACCGCCCCGGCCACGGCCGCCGGAACCGCCGTACAGCAGCCGGCCGAGCAGCCCGTGCCGGCGTCCGCCGCCGCTCGCCGCGCCGCCAGGACCGCCGTGGGCCGGGCGGCGGTGCCACGGCCACGGGCACTGCCGCGTGGCCGGTCGCTGCCGCCGACGATCAAGCAGCGCATCCGCGCCGAGGCGCACGGCTCGTCACCCTCGGCCCGTCACCTGCCGGACGAGACCGACGCCGACTCCGTACGCGAGAGGGCGTACGCCGCCGACGCGGTGCTCACCGCGGCATGAGGCGCCGGGATTCCCGTGGTCTCCCGGCGCCCATCGGATGCGGGCCGCCCGCGGTGCGATGTGATCAGGGACGGTCGTCCCGGTCGGCCGCGTCCGCCTCTGCTTCGGCCTGCTTCGCCTGCACCTCCGGATCGAGCGGATCGACCGCTTCCCGGCTGCCGTCGACGGACGACAGCGGATCACGGTCGGAGACCTCGGTAGCGGCGGGCGGTTCGACCAGCCAGTCCGGGTTGGCCTGCTTGTCCCACCACTTCCAGGCGGCGAAAGCTCCGCCGGCCAGCACGCCGACGACCGCGAGCCCCTTGGCGAGCCGTCCGGCCCTGGCCCGTCGCTCGTGCTTCTTCACCAGCTTCCGGACCTCTTTCGCCGTGACCTGTCCGCGCAGAGCGGCCAGGGCGGCCGCCGAACGCGCGGCGGCCTCCACGGCCACCGGCTGGGCGGTGGCCACCGCCTGTCCGACCCTCGGCACCGTGTAGTCGGCCGCCTGACGGGCGGCCTTGCGGGTGCGGACGGCAGCACGGTGAGCCGCGTCATCGACCTTCGGAGGCACATGAGGCACATGAGGCGCCACACGGGTGCTGTACTGGATACGAGCCTGCTGAGCTTGAGTACGGGCCTGCTGAGCGGCCTTCGTCATGGTCGGGGCGAGCCGTACGCGCGCCTCCTGGGCATATAGAGCGGCCTGCTCCTTTGCCGTGCCGGCGTAAGGGGCCACCGCTTCCGCGGCGTGCTGCACGCTCTCCCTCGCCGAACCGGTAGCGGCGCGCACGCTGTCCATGCGGGTCACAGGATCATCCTCCTCGGTGGCGTTCGGTATGTCGCCTGTCCACCCTTTTCGAAATCATGCCCGCCGGGCACGGTCTCGGCATGCGATGCTGGCATCCGGGTCATACAAGGCGATCTAGGTCATGCAAGACGATCTGGTCATACCTGGGCATGTGCCGTCCCGAGGGACTCGTGGACGACAATGCCACTCTTCGCTTCGGCGTGCGCGGGTCCTGACACGACTCGGCCGCCTTTTCCGCGTGTGTCCCCGCGGACCGCGTCCATGCGCCGTGAGTTTCCGGCCCGCGCGATGCGTGGCGGCCCGCTGCCTTGATCCGGTGGGCGCGCCTTCCGTGCGAGGATCGCCAGAGTCAGCGAAGACTTACGGAAGGCAGATCGTGGCCGAGCAGCTTTACGCCACCCTGAAGACCAACCACGGCGACATCGAGATCCGGCTTCTGCCGAACCACGCTCCCAAGACCGT
This sequence comes from Streptomyces sp. NPDC051569, assembly GCF_044454085.1. Lineage (NCBI taxonomy): Bacteria > Bacillati > Actinomycetota > Actinomycetes > Kitasatosporales > Streptomycetaceae > Streptomyces > Streptomyces sp. NPDC051569. Next base: position 84,103 of record NZ_JBITDJ010000006.1, on the reverse strand, counting down.
CAGGAACTTCGTGGAGCTCGCCCAGGGCGCGCGGGAGTGGACCAACCCGGCGACCGGGCAGAAGAGCAGTGACCGGCTGTACGACGGCACCGTCTTCCACCGTGTGATCGGCGGCTTCATGATTCAGGGCGGGGACCCGCTGGGCAACGGAACGGGCGGTCCCGGCTACGAGTTCGCGGACGAGTTCCACCCGGATCTCTCCTTCGACCGGCCGTACCTCCTGGCGATGGCCAACGCGGGCCCGGGCACCAACGGCTCGCAGTTCTTCATCACCCTGGCGCCGACCGCCTGGCTCACCCGTAAGCACACCATCTTCGGTGAGGTCACCGACGACGCCGGCAAGAAGGTCGTGGACACCATCGGCGCCGCCCAGACCAACCCGCGCACCGACCGTCCGGTGCAGGAAGTCGTGATCGAGTCGGTCGTCGTCGAGACCCGCTGACCCGGCATCGCTGACCCGGCACCGCTGCTGCTTCGGTTGCCGCCGGCGCGGTCGCCGGCGCGGATCCTGTTTCGGACGCCCGGCCCGGGGAACCTTTCCGCCCTGCCCGTCCGTAGTGGTTACATAACGGGCGGGCGGGGCGGTGTGCCGTGCGCCGTCAGCGGCCGCGACGACGGAGGGGACCGATGAACCAGCCGACAGGAGGCCCTGGAGGCCCGGAGCGACCCGCCGTGACCGAAGGACCGGGCAGCTGCTACCGGCACCCGGAGCGGGAGACGGGCATCCGCTGCACCCGCTGTGACCGGCCCATCTGTCCCGAGTGCATGGTGAGTGCCTCGGTCGGGTTCCACTGCCCGGACTGTGTCCGGCGGGGTACGGGTACGGGACACTCACCGTCCGCCGCCCGGCCGCGCACCTTCGCCGGCGGCCCGGTCGCGGCCGACCCGCATCTGGTCACCAAGATCCTGCTGGGCATCAACGTCGCGGTCTTCGCCGCGGCCTGGGCGCTGGGGGACCGTTTCGTCGATCAGCTCTCCCTGGTGGGACGTGCCATCGATCCGACCGGACGGCTGATCGGTGTCGCGGACGGGCAGTGGTACCGGTTGGTCACCTCGGTGTTCCTGCACCAGGAGGTGTGGCACATCGCCTTCAACCTGCTCAGTCTGTGGTGGCTGGGGCGACTGCTGGAGCCGGCGCTCGGCCGTGCCCGCTATCTGACGCTCTACCTGATCTCCGGCGTGGCGGGCAGCGCCCTCACCTATCTGCTCGCGGCACCGAACCAGGCCACGCTGGGGGCCTCCGGCGCCATCTTCGGGCTGCTCGGCGCGACCGTCGTGCTGGCACGCCGGCGCCGGTACGAGATGCGGCCCCTGATCACCCTGCTCGCGCTCAACCTGGTGATCACCTTCTTCTGGCCCGGTATCGCCTGGCAGGCGCACATCGGCGGTCTGGTGGCGGGCGCGCTGATCGCCATCGGCATGGTGCACGCACCGCGTGAGCGCCGGGCTCTGGTCCAGTACGGCACCTGTGCGCTCGTACTGGCGGCGACCGTTGTGATCATCGTGGCCAGGACCGCCGCGCTCACATGACCAGGACCGCCGCGCTCACATGACCAGGACCGCCGCGCTCACATGACCAGGACCGTCGCACTCAGCCGGCCCTGAGCTCAGCCGGCCCTGAGTTCAGCCGGCTCTGATGCTCAGCCGGCGGTGAGGTTCAGTTGCCGGCGATGCTCAGCAGGCGGTGACGCCTCGCGAGCGGTCCGTGCCCCCACGTTGTCCACAGTGTGTGCCGGATCTTGTGCACCGCGTGGGGAACATCAGTGCCCCTTGTCGCCGATGTGGGTCTGACCAGCGGCGACAAGGGGCGAAGGTGATGTCAGGACGGCTGACGCAGTCACACCGGCGTCAACTTCCCGTGGAGTTATCCACAGAAGATCTGACCTTTTCCCCTGCTTGTGGATAGCACTGTGGATAAGTAGGGGCAGAGCTTGACGAGCGAGGGCTGGACCGGCTACTTCCACTGGGTGGAGACGCCGAAGCCGGCGGCGATGAAGCCGAACCCGACCACGATGTTCCAGTTGCCGAAGCTCTCCAGCGGGAGATCGCCCTCGGTCACATAGAAGACGACGATCCAGGCCAGCCCGATCAGGAACATGGCGAGCATGACCGGAGCCACCCAGCTCCGGTTGGTCAGCCTTATGGCTGTCGCCTGCTTCGCGGCCGGAGGCGGCGTGAAGTCGGCCTTCTTGCGGATACGTGACTTCGGCACGAGGGACTCTCCTGTCGATGCGCTGCGTTACCGCGCAGGGATCTGTCAACGGGGTGCCGGGGTGGAGAGCAGGGGGACACCGCCGCCCCCGGGCGTCCGTTAGCGTAGTGGTTCCTCGGCACCTAAGGAGATAAGGGTACGTTGAGCAATTCCGCCGACTCTCCCCGAGGGCCGGTCCGCCGATCGATCGGACGGCCGGTCCGGCTGCTCACGGCCGCCGTTTTCGCCCTCGCCGGACTCATCTTCGTGACCAGCTTCAACACGGCCAAGGGCACCAACATCCGTACGGACGCGTCCCTGTTGAAGCTCTCCGACCTGATCCACGAGCGTGACCGGAAGAACGCCGAACTCGGCGGCTCGACCGCGCTCGTACGGCGGGACATCGACGCCCTCGTCCGTCGCGACGACGGATCCTCCGCGGCCGAGAACGCCGGACTGCGCGCCCTGGAGAAGGCGGCGGGCACCCAGCAGGTCACCGGCCAGGCCGTCACCGTCACCCTCAACGACGCTCCGCCGGACGCCACCGCCAACCCCGGCTATCCCGAGCCGCAGCCCAACGACCTCGTCATCCACCAGCAGGATCTGCAGGCCGTCGTCAACGCCCTGTGGCAGGGCGGCGCCCAGGGCATCCGGGTCATGGACCAGCGGCTGATCTCCACCAGCGCGGTGCGGTGCGTGGGGAACACGCTGATCCTTCAGGGCCGCGTCTACTCCCCGCCGTACAAGATCACCGCTGTCGGCGACCACGACAGGCTGCGCCGGGCGCTGAACGATTCCCCGGCGATCCAGAACTACCTGCTGTACGTCAAGGCGTACGGCCTGGGCTGGAAGGTCGCCGAGCACGGGTCCCAGACGCTTCCCGGTTACTCGGGCACGGTGGATCTCCACTACGCGCAGCCCGTCGGGTAGCCGCCGGCGCGGGAGCGCCCTTCCGGCCTGTGACGAACGGCAAACCCGAACCTCCGTGCAGCTGTCCCATGCACCGCCCATGTGTCCCGGTGGCCCTTTAGTCTGGTCCCGTACCGCCTGGGGCGGTTCCGAACGGAAGGGACAGCATGTACGGCTGGATCTGGCGGCATCTGCCGGGCAACGTATGGCTGCGCGCGGCACTCTCGCTCGTGCTGGCGCTCGCCGTCGTCTACGTGCTGTTCCAGTACGTCTTCCCGTGGGCGGAGCCGCTGCTGCCCTTCAACGACGTGACCGTCGACGGAAACGGAACGGGGGCTGCCGGATGAGCGCGCGCATTCTCGTGGTGGACAACTACGACAGCTTCGTCTTCAACCTCGTCCAGTACCTCTACCAGCTCGGTGCCGAGTGCGAGGTGCTGCGCAACGACGAGGTGTCCACCGCGCACGCCCAGGACGGCTTCGACGGCGTCCTGCTCTCCCCCGGACCCGGCACCCCCGAACAGGCCGGTGTCTGCGTCGACATGGTGCGCCACTGCGCCGCGACCGGTGTCCCCGTCTTCGGCGTCTGTCTCGGTATGCAGTCGATGGCGGTGGCGTACGGCGGTGTCGTGGGCCGCGCCCCCGAGCTGCTGCACGGCAAGACGTCGCTGGTCACGCACGAGGGCAAGGGCGTTTTCGCCGGGCTGCCTTCGCCGTTCACCGCGACCCGCTACCACTCGCTGGCGGCCGATCCCGGGACCCTGCCCGCCGAGCTGGAGGTCACCGCGCTGACGGCGGACGGCATCATCATGGGCGTACGCCACCGTGAACTGCCCGTCGAGGGTGTGCAGTTCCACCCCGAGTCCGTCCTCACCGAGCACGGCCACCTGATGCTGGCCAACTGGCTGGCGCAGTGCGGCGATCCGGGCGCGGTGGGCCGTTCGGCGGGCCTGGCCCCGGTGGTGGGCAAGGCACTCGCGTGACCGTACCCCTTCCCGGGCGCGACGGCGGTCGTGGAGCCCCGTACGAGCCGCCGGGGGCGTACGGGGACACCGGTGAGTTCGAGGCCGCTGTGGACGGGCTTGTGGACCCGCTGAACGACCCGCTGCCCGGACAGCGGCGGGAGACACGGCAGACGCCGGACGGGGGTCGGCGGCAGGACCGTCGGCGGGACGAGCGGCAGGACCCCCCGCCGAGCGACCCGCCGGCCGGGCGGCGGGGGCAGGACTCGCCGTGGGTGCGGGTCGGCGAGGTCCAGGCCGAGCCGGTGGCGGAGACCGTGGCCGAGCCCGGGGCGGTGCCCTCGCCGGTGGCCGCGCCGGAGTGGTCCGGTGACTATTACCGGCAGTACGCGGAGGAGACCCCGCTCGGTCCGCCGGCCCCGTACTACGCGCAGGAGGAGCCGGACGCCGAGCGGACGCTGATATCCCCCGCCGTCGTCCTGCCGGAATCGGGCGGGCCCGGGGACGGCACCGCCGGGGCGGGCCTGTCCGGGGCGGGTGTTCCGCTGCCCGGCCGGGAGGAACCGGAGCCGCGTACGGGCGGCCGTGCGGAGCGCCGTAAAGCCGCCAAGGGCGGTGGCCGGGGCCGTAAGCGCACCGAACCGCCGGTGGCCGGGCCGCCAGGTCCCGGGCCCGGCTCCGGCTCCGCGTCGGACTCCGCCGGGGTCGCGCCGGCCCGGCCGCTCTCGCGGGTCGAAGCGCGCCGCGCCGCACGCGCCCTCAAGGACAGCCCCGCCGTCATCGCCAGCCGGGCGGTCGGCGAGCTGTTCATCACCTTCGGTGTCCTGATGCTGCTCTTCGTCACCTACCAGCTGTGGTGGACGAACGTCGCCGCCGGTCAGTACGCCGGCCAGGAGACGGACAAGATCCAGGACGGCTGGGCGAAAGGGCGGCAGCCGGACGCCTTCGAGCCCGGGCAGGGCTTCGCCATCATGCACATCCCCAAGCTGGATGTGGTCGTGCCGATCGCCGAGGGCATCAGCAAGGCGAAAGTCCTTGACCACGGCATGGTGGGCCACTACTCCGAGGGCAGTCTCAAGACGGCGATGCCGTCGGACAAGCTGGGCAATTTCGCGGTGGCCGGTCATCGCAACACCCATGGCGAGCCGTTCCGTTACGTCAACCAGCTGCAGCCGGGCGACCAGGTCATCGTCGAGACGCAGGACGCGTACTACACGTACGACATGACGAAGACCCTGCCGCAGACCTCACCGTCCAACGTGAGTGTGATCGATCCCGTGCCGGCGGGTTCGGGATTCACGAAGCCGGGCCGTTACATCACGCTGACGACCTGCACCCCCGAATTCACCAGTACGTACCGCATGATCGTGTGGGGCAAGATGGTCGACGAACGGCCACGCGGCAAGGGCAAGCCCGACGCTCTCGTCGGCTGAGGCCGAAGCGTCACCGGATACGCAGACGCACAGGCACGAACACGCGCAGGCACGAGCACGGACAGGCACGAGCACGGACAGGCACGAGCACGGACAGGCACAGGCACGGACAGGCACAGGCACGGACAGGAACGGGACGGGTGCGGTGGCAGCGAGGACCGAGCACGACGAGCAGGCCGACCCAGCGCCGTCGCCGGGCCGCCCGCGCCGGGGCCGGGTCGCGGCCGTGGTGAGTGTCTTCGGTGAGCTGTTGATCACCGCGGGTCTGGTGCTGGGCCTCTTCGTCGCCTACTCGCTGTGGTGGACGAATGTCCTCGCCGACCGCGCGGCGCACAAGCAGAGCGATGACGTACGTCACGAGTGGGCACGGGGCGGTGGCACAGACGGCGCCGGTGGCAGCCCCCGTACGTACGACTCCAAGGACGGCATCGGCTTTCTGCACGTCCCGGCGATGAAGAACGGCGAAGTGCTGGTCAAGAAGGGCACCGACACGGCACTGCTGAACGACGGCATCGCCGGCTACTACACGGACCCGGTCCCGTCAGCCCTGCCGTGGGACAAGAAGGGCAACTTCACGCTGGCCGCGCACCGCGACGGCCATGGGGCGAAGTTCCACAACATCCACAAGGTCAAGGACGGCGACGCGGTCGTCTTCGAGACCCGGGACACCTGGTACGTCTACAAGGTATTCAAGGAGCTGCCGAAGACCTCCAAGTACAACGTGGAGGTGCTGCGGCCGGTCCCGAAGGAGTCGGGAAAGACCAAGCCGGGCCGCTATCTCACGCTGACGACCTGCACGCCGGTCTACACGTCGGACTATCGGTACATCGTATGGGCCGAGCTGGAGCGTACGGAGAAGGTCGACAAGGACCGTACGCCGCCTCCGGAGCTGCGCGACGCGCCCTAACGCAGTGCCTGCAGCTTCGCGCCCGCACTCCAGGCTTCCAGCAGCCCGCGGTGGACGGCGGTGACGCCGTACTCGGCGGCGATGGCGAGGGCGTCCCGGGCAAAGGGACAGGTCGCCACGTAGAGCGCGACCTCGGCCCGGTGCTGGACCTTGGAGGTGCCGAGGAACTTCTGCATCTCGCCGCTCGGGACGGGGAGGTGAGGTGTGGAATTCCCGCACCGTACGACCAGGCTGCGGCCGTCCGCGGTGCGGCCGGTGACATCGGCGCCACGGTCGCCGTTCCCGCCGTGCACGGCGACGCCGGTGCAGCCGTCCCTGCGCAGCAGGCCGGCCACGTGCTCCGTGAACTCCTGCCAGGTCATCGCGTCGATGGAGGCCAAGACACCGGCGAGCGGCCGCTGCTCCTGTGCGTGGTGCGGGCGGCGAAGCAGGACATCGTGCTGGATGAGCTCGCGCTCGATACGCCGGACGTCCTCGCGCAGGGAGATGAGCTCCTTGCGCTGCTCGCCGGAGGCCTCGATGAGAGCGTTGAACATCGGTACGACGGTCGTGCCGAGGACGTGGGTGATGCGCTGGTCGATGCGATCGCCGAGGTCGCCGTGGTCCCCGTGGTTCGCGGGGGGCCTGTGGACGGAGTTATCCACAGGCCCGATCCGGGCGAGGTATTCCGTGTCCAGCAGGTACGTACGCACCTGACGTGCGACTTCGCTGTCGCGGAGCAGCATGGCGACGTTGAGAACCGTCCGGCGGGGGTACAGCGCGAGTGCCCGCGAGCGTGACGGGATCCCACTGACCTCCTTGAAGGAGGTCAGTTCTGTACCTGTCAAAACACGGTAGCCGTTGGCTTCCAGTTCGTCCCGGTGATCCAGTACGAGAGACTCGATCGTCTTCACGGCGACCTGGAAATAAGCGGCGACCATTGCCGTGGTCACGTGCCCGCCGTCCGGCAGCAGTGAGAGGGCCTTGACCCTGTCGAGTACGTCGGTCCGGTCCGCGACGTCCCGCGCAAGGTCCTCGACTCCAGCAGAGCCGTCTCCTTGATCATGTCCTGTCCCTCCGGGCTCGTGTGGTGGCCGCGCGGCCGGTGGTCGGGCCGTGGGCGGGTCCGTTGCCCACCCCATTGGCCTAACGAGTCATGACATATGGAGACACGACGAAACTTTGACTCTTTGTGTGAGAGGCGTACGGATACGCAGCGGCCCCGGCACCCATGACGGGTGCCGGGGCCGCTGCGTGCGCGTCGGTGCCTGTCAGTCCTTGTTGCGAGTGGCCAGGCCGGGGCCGCCGAAGAAGCCGCCGCCGTTGCCCTGGCCGTTGTTCCCCTGACCGCCGGCGGCGAAGAGGTTGACGGTGTCCCCCGGGTTGAGCTCGGATCCCGGGTCGGGCGCGCTCTTCATCACCATGGCGTCGTCGCCGGCGTTCGGCGGGACGACGTTGACGTTCAGGCCGAGGCCCTGCAGCGTGTTCCGCACCTCGCCGAGGGACTTGCCCACGATGTCGCCGGGGATCTGGACCTTCTGCTGCTGCGGCCCCCTGGAGACCTCCAGGGCGACCTCGCTGCCCTTGGGCGCCTTCTGGCCGGCCTGCGGCGACTGCTTGAGGACCGTCCCGGCGGGCTCCTGCGAGTCCACGTCCTTGGACGTGACCGTGAAGCCGTTCTGTTCCAGCTGGTTCTTGACGGTGTCGAACATCCCGCCGGTCACCTGGGGAACGAGAACCCGGGCCTGCTTGGCCACCGTCAGCGTCACCGTGGAGTTCTTCTCGGCCTGTGAGCTGCCCTCCGGGCTCTGCTCCAGTACCCTGCCGGGCTCCTCGTCGGACTCGACTTCCTTGATGTCGACCTTGAAGCTCTCGCCTTCGAGGATGCTGGTCGCCTTGTCCTTGTCCTTGTCCGTGACGTCAGGGACCTTGACCTGCGGAGCGCCTTCCGAGACGACCACCTGGATGGTGTCGCCCTCGTCCACCTTGCCGGTGTCGGGCTTCTGGCTGCAGATGGCGCCCTTGGGCTGGTCACAGCGCTCCGAGCCGGACTCGGCGACCTTCACGTTGGCGTTGACCGCCAGCTGCTTGGCCTCGTCGAGGGTCTTGCCGACGAACACGGGCACGTCGACCCGGTTGCCGCCCTCCTTGTCGCCGAAGACCGATTTGCCGATCAGGATCGCTCCGATCAGCACCAGGACGCCCGCGATCACCAGGAAGATCGTCGAGGTGTTCGACTTCTTCGGGCTCTGGCGGCGCCGGCCGGGACGGTCGTCGTAGCCGCCGTATCCTCCGTCGTCCGGGTTCATCGGGGGCAGCATCGACGTCTGGCCGGCCGGGTCGTTCTGACGCAGGGCTGTCGCCGACTGCTCCTCGTGGCCGCCGTAGCCGCCGCCGTAACCCCCGCCGTAATTCCCGCCGTAGCCGACCGCGCCCATGGCGGCGGTGGCCGAGACGGGCCGGCCGTCGAGGCAGGCCTCGATGTCGGCGCGCATCTCGTCGGCGGACTGGTAGCGGTAGTCCGGGTCCTTCACGAGGGCCTTCAGCACGATCGCGTCCATCTCGGGCGTGATCTCGGGGTCGTAGACGCTGGGCGCCTGCGGCTCTTCCCGTACGTGCTGGTAGGCGACGGCGACCGGGGAGTCACCGACGAAGGGCGGGCGGACCGTCAGCAGCTCGTAGAGCAGGCAGCCGGTGGAGTAGAGGTCGGAGCGTGCGTCGACCTGCTCTCCCTTGGCCTGCTCGGGGGAGAGGTACTGGGCGGTGCCGATGACGGCGGAGGTCTGGGTCATCGTCATACCGGAGTCACCCATGGCGCGGGCGATGCCGAAGTCCATGACCTTGACCTGGCCGGTGCGCGTCAGCATGACGTTGGCCGGTTTGATGTCGCGGTGGACGATGCCGGCGCGGTGCGAGTACTCCAGGGCCTGGAGGATGCCGACGGTCATCTCCAGCGTGCGCTCGGGCAGCAGTCTGCGCCCGGAGTGCAGGAGCTCACGCAGGGTGGAGCCGTCGACGTGTTCCATGACGATGTACGGGAGGGAGACCCCGTCCACGTAGTCCTCGCCGGTGTCGTAGACCGCGACGATCGCCGGGTGGTTGAGCGAGGCGGCAGACTGGGCCTCACGGCGGAACCGGGCCTGGAAGGACGGGTCGCGGGCGAGATCCGCCCGGAGCGTCTTCACGGCGACGGAGCGTCCGAGCCGGGTGTCGTGCGCGAGGTAGACCTCCGCCATGCCACCACGGCCGAGCACCGAGCCCAGCTCGTACCGGCCGCCGAGGCGACGCGGCTCTTCCATAACTGTTCCAGCCCTCTCCGTCAGTCCCGACCGCACCGGTGTGTGGTCCGGCGGTGTGCTGTTCGCCCATACGCTACCGGGCACGCCGTACCCGAACCGCCCCCGGCCGTCAGCTGATACACGACCGGTACCGCGAGGGGCGGTTATGGACGAGAGTCGTGACCGGCGTCACTTCTTGCTGTCGATGACGGCCTTCATCACGGCTTTGGCGATGGGGGCCGCGAGGCCGCCGCCGGAGATGTCGTCACGGACGGCGCTGCCGTCCTCGACGACGACCGCCACGGCGACCGGGGAGCCGCTGTCCGTCTTGGCGTACGAGATGAACCAGGCGTACGGGTTCTGGTCGTTGTTCTCGCCGTGCTGGGCGGTGCCGGTCTTGCCGCCGACCGTCACGTTCGGGATCCGGGCGTTTTTGCCGGTGCCCTCGTTGACGACCGTCTCCATGATGCTCTGGAGCATCTGCGCGTGCTCCGGAGAGAGGGGGCGGCTCATCTCCTCGGGCTCGGTCTGGCTGAGCACGTCCAGGCTGGGGGCGCGCAGCTGGTCGATCATGTACGGCTTCATCAGCTTGCCGTCGTTGGCGACGGCGGCGGCGATCATGGCCATCTGGAGCGGTGTGGCGCGGGTGTCGAACTGGCCGATGGAGGACTGCGCGGTCTGCGAGGGGTCGATGTCGGTGGGGAAGACCGATGCGGCGGCGCGGACCGGGATGAACTGCTCCTCGTTGAAGCCGAACTTCTTCGCGGTCTCCAGCATCTTGTCCTTGCCGAGGTCCGCGCCGAGCTTGCCGAAGACGGTGTTGCAGGAGACGCGCAGCGCTTCCCGGAGCGTGGCGTCCTTGCAGGGGATGTTGCCCTCGTTCTGGAGCTGGGTGGTGGTGCCCGGCATGGTCCAGGGGAGCGGGGAGTCGGTCGGCTTGTCGACGTCCGTGACGAGGCCGTGTTCCAGCGCGGCGGCGGCGGTCAGCACCTTGAAGGTGGAGCCGGGCGGGTAGGTCTGGCGCAGGGCCCGGTTGAGCATCGGGTCGTCGGGGTTGTTCTTCTTGTCGAGGGCGGTCCAGGCCTTCGAGTCCTTGGTGCTGTTGCCGGCGAACGAGGAGGGGTCGTAGCTGGGGGTGGAGGCCAGCGCGAGGATCTTGCCCGTCTGCGGGTCGATCGCGGCGACGGCGCCCTTCTTCTTCCCGAGGCCTTCGTAGGCGGCCTTCTGGGCGGCACCGCTGAGGGTGGTCACGACATCGCCGCCCCTCTTCTTCTCGCCGGTGAACATCGCCATGGTGCGGTCGAAGAAGAGCCGGTCGTCGTTGCCGGTGAGGATGCCGTCCTCGAGCTTCTCGATCTGATTGGCGTCGAAGGCCTGCGAGGCGTAGCCGGTGACGGGCGCCCACATGGGGCCGTTGAGGTAGGTGCGCTTGTAGATGAAGTCGCTGCCGTCGGTCTTGACCGAGCCGGTGATGGGTTTGCCGTCGACGATGATGTTGCCGCGCTCGTCGCTGTACCGCTCGATCTGCACGCGGCGGTTGTGCTGCTGCGCGTTGAGCTCGTCGGCGCGTACGTACTGGAGCCAGTTGTCCCGGACCAGCAGAGCGAGGACGAGAAGCCCGCAGAAGATCGCGATCCGGCGCAGGGGCTTGTTCACGGTCGGACCACCTGGGTCATTTCGGCGTCGGGTGACGGGGCGGGGGCAGGCGCGGGCCGGCGCGCGGTGTCGCTGATACGGATCAGGACGCCGATCAGGGCCCAGTTGGCGAGGACGGAGGAACCGCCGGCGGCGAGGAACGGCATGGTCATACCGGTGAGCGGGATGAGGCCCATGACGCCGCCGGCGACCACGAAGACCTGGATGGCGAAGGCGCCGGAGAGGCCGATGGCGAGCAGCTTGCCGAAGGGGTCGCGGGCGGCGAGGGCGGTCCGTACGCCGCGCTCCACGATCAGGCCGTAGAGCAGCAGGAAGGCCATGGTGCCGGCCAGGCCGAGCTCTTCGCCGACGGTGGTGAAGATGAAGTCGGCGTTGGCGGCGAAGTCGATGAGGTCGGAGTGGCCCTGGCCGAGTCCGGTGCCGAGCGTGCCACCGGAACCGAAGGACATCAGGGCTTCGCTGATCTGCCGGCAGGCGCCGCTCGGGTCGGTGTCGTAGCAGGTGAAGGGGTCGAGCCACGCGTTCACGCGCTGCTGGACGTGGCTCTCGAAGGTCGCGACGCCGACCGCGCCGGCCGCGGACATCAGCAGTCCGAAGACGATCCAGCTGGTGCGTTCGGTGGCGACGTACAGCATCACGACGAAGAGGCCGAAGAACAGGAGCGAGGTGCCGAGGTCCGTCTCGAAGACCAGGATGAGGATCGAGACGCCCCAGACGACGAGGATCGGTCCGAGGTCGCGGCCGCGCGGCAGGTAGATGCCCATGAAGCGGCGGCTGGCCAGGGCCAGGGCGTCGCGTTTCACCATCAGGTAGCCGGAGAAGAAGACCGCGATGATGATCTTCGCGAACTCGCCGGGCTGGATGGAGAAGCCGGCGATGCTGATCCAGATCTTGGCGCCGTTCACCGAGGGGAAGAACATCGGCATGATGAGCAGCACCAGTGCCACGGCCATGGAGATGTAGGTGTAGCGCTGCAGGACGCGGTGGTCCTTGAGGAGGATCAGGACGGCCGCGAAGAGCGCGATGGCCAGGGCCGAGTACATCAGCTGTTTCGGCGCGTCCGGGCTGAAGGCGCCGTAGGCGTTCTCGGCGCGGCGGATGAGCCGGGGTGACTGGTCGAGGCGCCAGATCAGCACCAGGCCGAGGCCGTTGAGCAGCGTGGTGAGCGGCAGGAGCAGCGGGTCGGCGTACGGGGCGAACTTGCGCACGACGAGGTGCGCGACGCCGGCGAGCAGGCCGAGGCCGAGGCCGTAACCGAGCACGCCGGTGGGGAGTTTGCCGTTGAGGGCCAGTCCCACGTTCAGGTACGCGAATACCGGGATGGCGACCGCGAAGGCCAGCAGGGCGAGTTCGGTGTTGCGGCGGCTCGGTGCTTCGATCGCGCCGATGGTGGTCGTGTTGGTGACAACGCTCATGGTGGTGAAAGGCCCCCTACGGCCGCTACTGCTGTTTTCCGCAGTTCGAGGCCACCTTCTGCTCCTCCTCCGAGAGGCTGGGGCCAGGAGCGGGAGTCGGCTTCGGCTTGGTGTCGGTGGTGGTCCGGCCGGAGGGATTCGTGCCGGAGGGATTCGTACCGGCCTTGCCGGAGTCGGTCTGTGCCTGCTCGGCGGCCGCGGCCGCGGCCGCCTCGCGTTCCGCCTGGCGGCGCTGCGCGTCCTTCTTGCAGGCCGAGGCCTGGGTGGCGAGTTCGTCGACCTTCTCGCGCGCGTCGGCGAGGCTGCCCTCGGCGATGGTGGCTTCCACCTGGTTGCGCTGGTAGGGCGGGAGGTACTTGAGTTCGATCTCGGGATGGTCGGTCTCGACCTGCGAGAGCGAGAGCCAGGCCAGGTCCTGGCTGATGCCCTGGTAGAGCGCGATGTGCTGCTCGTTGGACCCGACGTAGTACTGGGTCTGGGTCCAGCGGTAACCGCCGTACACGCCGGCACCGACGACGCCCAGCGCGAGCACCACGGAGAAGGTCCGCTTGAGCCACTTGCGGCCCTGGCGGGGTTTGACGAAGTCCTCGTCGCTGTAAGCGCCGAAGCCGCCTTCGTACGGCCCGGCGCCGTAGCCGGAGTCGTCGCCGCTGCCGGGCGGGCCGAAGCCGCCGCCGTGCTGGGGCGGCACGGGCCGGCCGAGGCCCGCCGCGCGGCCGGCGGGGGTCTGCATCGCGGCGGCGTTCTGCGCGTTGCTGAGCTGGTACTGGTTCTCGGCGACCGCGCCGACGACGACCGGGGTGTCGTTGAGCTGCCCGGCCAGGGTGTCGTTGGACTCGGCGTCGAGGACGTCGGCCACGATGCAGGTGATGTTGTCGGGGCCGCCGCCGCGCAGGGCGAACTGGATGAGTGTCTGGATGCTCTCCTGCGGGCCCTGGTAGCTGGCGAGCGTCTCCTCCATCGTCTGGTGGGAGACGACGCCCGAGAGGCCGTCGGAGCAGATCAAGTAGCGGTCGCCGACGCGGACCTCACGGATGGAGAGGTCGGGCTCGACGTGGTCGCCGCTGCCCAGCGCGCGCATCAGCAGAGAGCGCTGCGGGTGGGTGGTGGCTTCCTCTTCGGTGATCCGGCCTTCGTCGACCAGGCGCTGCACCCAGGTGTGGTCCTGGGTGATCTGCGTCAGGACGCCGTCGCGCAGCAGGTAGGCGCGGGAGTCGCCGACGTGGACGAGGCCGAGCCGCTGGCCGGTCCAGAGGAGGGCGGTGAGCGTGGTGCCCATGCCCTCCAGCTGGGGGTCCTCCTCGACCATGGAGCGCAGTTGGTCGTTGGCCCGCTGTACGGCGGTGCCCAGCGAGGTGAGGAGGTCCGATCCTGGTACGTCGTCGTCGAGTTGCACGAGGGCCGAGATCACCTCGGAGGAGGCGACCTCACCGGCGGCCTGGCCGCCCATGCCGTCGGCGATGGCCAGCAGCCGGGGGCCGGCGTAGCCGGAGTCCTCGTTGCCTTCCCGGATCATGCCCTTGTGCGACCCGGCGGCGAAGCGCAGAGACAGACTCATGCGCACCTCACCCGTCGGCTCGCCGGTCGACTGTCGCGCCAGCCGGTCTCGAGCCACACTGCCCACCCTCCGGTCGGGAGCCTGCTCCGGTCCGCAGTCGGGACCGCTGCGGCTCGCTCGCTCCGCTCGCTCATTGTCGTACTACTTCCGCAGCTCGATGACGGTCTTGCCGATGCGAATCGGAGCGCCCAGCGGAATCGGTGTCGGGGTGGTGAGTCGGGTCCGGTCGAGATACGTGCCGTTGGTGGACCCGAGATCCTCGACGATCCACTGGCCGTCACGGTCCGGGTAGATCCTGGCATGCCTGCTGGACGCGTAGTCGTCGTCCAGCACGATCGTTGAGTCGTGCGCGCGGCCCAGGGTGATGGTCTGCCCCTGGAGCGCGACCGTGGTGCCGGTCAGGGTGCCTTCGGAGACGACCAGCTTGGTGGGGGCGCCGCGGCGCTGGCGGTTGCCGCCCTGCTGCTGGCGCTGCTGGGGCGGCGCCGGGGTCTGGCGCGCCTGCTGGGGACGGGCGTCGCTGTTGCGGCGTGAGCCGCGCTGCGTGACGCGTGTTCCGAACAGGTCGCTGCGGATGACCTGGACGGCCACGATCACGAACAGCCACAGAACGGCCAGAAAACCTAGCCGCATGACCGTCAGGGTCAGCTCTGACATTGCCCCCGCTTCACCCTTCGGCTTGCCTGTAAATGATGGTCGTATTGCCCACGACGATCCGCGAGCCGTCGCGGAGCGTAGCGCGGGTGGTGTGCTGTCCGTCCACCACGATGCCGTTGGTGGACCCGAGGTCCTGGATCGTCGAGGGCGTTCCGGTCCGGATCTCGCAGTGTTTGCGCGATACGCCTGGATCGTCGATCCGTACGTCGGCTTCGGTGCTGCGGCCCAGCACGAGCGTCGCACGGGAGATCTGGTGGCGATTGCCGTTGATCTCGATCCAGCTGCGTACCTGGCCGTGTGCGGCCTGGCCGGGGCCGCTGCCGGGGGGCGGGGTGCGGCCGGCCACGGACAGGTGGCCACCGGGGGGTGGGGCGGTCGGCATGGGGGGTGCCGAGGCGGGCGGGTAGCCGTAGCCGCCGGGGGCGCCGCCCTGGGGGGAGGCGTGACCGCGCTCGGGTGGCTGCCCGTGGCCCTGCCCCTGCCCCTGCCCGTGGCCCTGCCCCTGTGACGTACTCGACGCCAGGGTGCGGCTGCGCACCCGGTACAGACCGGTGTCGAGGTCCTCGGCCTTCTCCAGGTGGACCTTGATCGGGCCCATGAAGGTGTAGCGCTGCTGCTTCGCGTAGTCGCGGACCAGCCCGGACAGTTCGTCACCGAGCTGGCCGGAGTACGGGCTGAGGCGCTCGTAGTCGGGCGTGCTCAGCTCCACGATGAAGTCATTGGGGACGACGGTCCGCTCGCGGTTCCAGATCGTTGCGTTGTTGTCGCATTCGCGCTGGAGGGCACCCGCGATCTCGACGGGCTGGACTTCCGACTTGAACACCTTCGCGAAGGTGCCGTTGACCAGACCTTCGAGACGCTGCTCGAAACGCTTCATGACTCCCATGGGGCACCTCCTCCGTCGTTGCCGTCCTGGTACTGCTTACTGATCGTATCCACGCGTCGGGAAATCGGCTGGTTCCCCTTGTCTGCCCCGTCGATGAGTGTCACCTCTCACACGGATGGTAGAGGCGGCCTCACGACAGTGTCCCGCACCCGGGGTCCACTCAGGAGGAGTGGGTGCGGTCGCTGTCCGTTCCCTGTTCCGTTGCCCGACTCCGTGCCTGCTTCCCCGTCGTACCGCCGGAACAACGGAGGTGAACCCACCGTCTTCACCGTGCTAATCTTTTCCATGTCGCCAGGGACACACACCAGCAGGTGAGGGACCGGACGACACACCCAATGCGCGGGTGGCGGAATAGGCAGACGCGCTGGATTCAGGTTCCAGTGCCCGAAAGGGCGTGGGGGTTCAACTCCCCCCTCGCGCACAGATGGAAGCCCCGTAGGTCATCGACCTACGGGGCTTCTTCGTTGTGTTCCCGGGTCGTGTCTCCGGTTCGTGTCTCCGGGGCGGGTGTCGGAGGCGGGTGCCGGGGTCGGGTGTCCGGGCATGATGTCCGGCCGGGGTTCCTGGCGGGGGCTCCCAGTTGAGCGCCGGGTTGAGCGTCCGGGATGTATGTCCGGTTGTGTGTCCGGCGTCTCGCCGGAGGTCACGGTGGGAGACGTGCTTCCCGGGGGCGGCCCCGCCGGGAGGCACGTCTCCCAGGCCGGGGACGCGCTGTCCCCGGACCGTGGGCGGGCGGCTCAGACCGCGAGGCGGGCGGCCAGGGCCTTGGCCTTCTGCGTGGCCGCTTCGTTCGCCTGGGTGCGGGAGGTCTCGGCGAGCGGGATGAACTGGGTCATCTGCGGGTTGGAGTGGGCCAGGGTCATCTCGGCGACGATGAAGTCGATCTGGGTGACGCCGAGCATGCCCTCCAGCACCTTCTCCAGGTAGTTCTGGACGAACTCGAAGTCCTCGCGCGGCGTGCCCGGGGCGTAGGACCCACCACGGCTGGCGACGATGGTGAAGGGCGTCTCCGCCGACGTGCTGTCGGGGCCCGCGTTGTGGCCGTTGATGATCACCTGGTCCAGCCATGCCTTGAGCGTGGACGGGATCGTGAAGTTGTACATCGGGGCGCCGATCAGCACGGCGTCCGCCTCGGCCAGCTCGGCGGCGAGCTCGGCGCGCAGCGCGTTGTCCGCGCCGGCGACGACGGCGGCCATGTCCAGGTGGGGCAGCGGGGTGGCGGCGAGGTCGCGGTAGATGACCTTGCCCTCGGGGTGCTGCTCCTGCCAGGACTGGACGAAGAGGGCGGTGATGTCGCGGGAGGCCGAGCCTTCGGGGAAGACGGCGGAGTCGATGTGCAGCAGCGTTGCCATGAGGATCTCCAGAGGGGGGTGAAAAAGAAGAGGGCGCCGGGCGGGCGGTAGTTCCGTTCGTTACTAGAGATAACACAGCTACTTACTTTTTTTCATCCCACTCCGTGGAACCAGTACTCTGAGGACATGGCGGACCACAGCGAGGACGCGTGCAAGCAGGTCAACGTGGGCATCACGCTGGTCTTCGAGCTGCTCGGCAAGCGGTGGACCGGGCCGATCATCTCCGTCCTGATGGAACGGGCGGCGCACTTCGCCGAGCTGCGTCGGGCGATTCCGGGCATCAGCGAGCGCATGCTCTCCGACCGGCTGACCGAGCTGGGGATAGCGGGCCTGGTCCTGCGCGAGGTCGATGTGGGGCCGCCGCTGCGGGTCAGGTACCGGCTGACCGAGGCGGGGGCGGCGATGGAGCCGGCGCTGAAGGAGCTGGCCCTGTGGGCCGAGTCATATCTCCGGGGAGCTACGCCCGAGCCGCGCTGCTGATCCCCGTCGCTTCCGTCGCCTCCGTCGCTTCCGTGGCGGGGTGGTGCGGTTGTCCACAGTCGTGCGGTTGTCCACAGGGGAGGCGCCCGCCCCGAACGCCCGGTACCTTCGTGGAAGTTGATGTTGGGCGAGTGCGGGGGAGGCGGCACGCCATGGGCGATGTCGGAGCGGAATCCGAGCGCATTCCGGCGGTGCCGGGATTCGCGCCGCGTATCGCCGAGGGCGTCGCGGGCAGGCCGGGCCGTACGCCCAAGGCTGTGGGGAAGGCACTGCGCGAGCGGGTCGCGCGCTCCTCGCACGACTCGGTGATCTTCGCGGCGGGGCGGCCCGACGCGGTGCGTGCCGTCGAGGAGTCGAGCCGGGGCCGGGTCCCCGAGCTGGCTCCGATCCGGGTGGGGCGGATGGCGGCGACCCCCTTCGCCTTTCTGCGCGGCGCCGCCGGGCTGATGGCCCATGACCTGACGGGCACCCCGGTCACCGGGGTCGGCGCGCAGATCTGCGGAGACGCGCACGCGGCGAACTTCGGTCTGTACGGAGACGCGCGCGGCCGGCTCGTCATCGATCTGAACGACTTCGACGAGACCGTGGTCGGTCCCTGGGAGTGGGACGTCAAGAGGCTCGCCACCTCGCTGGTGCTGGCCGGCCGGGAGGCGGGCGCGGACGAGGAGACCTGCCGGCGCGGCGCGGCCGACGCGGTGGGCGCCTACCGGCGGACGATGCGGCTGCTGGCGAAGCTTCCCGCGCTCGACGCGTGGAACGCGATCGCCGACGAGGAACTTGTCTCGCACGCCGACGCCCGCGATCTGGTCGGCACGCTGGAGCGCGTCTCGCGGAAGGCCCGTAACAACACGAGTGCGCGGTTCGCCGCCAGGTCGACCGAGGCGGTGCCCGGCGGGGGCGGGGCTGCCGGGGGCGGCGCAGGTGCGGACGGGGCCTCCGGGGGAGCCGGGTGGCGGCGCTTCGTGGACGCGCCGCCCGTCCTGCGGCGGGTGCCCGACGAGGAGGCCGGGGCCGTGGCCGCCGCCCTGGAGGAGTATCTGGGCACCCTCTCGGTGGACCGGCTGCCGCTGCTCGCGCGGTACGCGATCCACGATGTGGCGTTCCGGGTGGTCGGCACCGGCAGCGTCGGCACGCGGTCGTACGTGGTGCTGTTGCTCGACCACCGGGGCGAGCCGCTGGTGCTCCAGGTGAAGGAGGCGCGGCCGTCCGCCCTGCTGCCCCATCTGGCGGCTGTCGGATTCGAGGTGCCGGAGACGGTGCACGAAGGGCGCCGGGTGGTGCTCGGCCAGAAGCGGATGCAGGTGGTGAGCGACAACCTGCTGGGATGGACCACGGTGCGGGGCAGGCCTTATCAGGTGCGGCAGTTCAGGAACCGCAAGGGAAGTGTGGATCCGGCGGCGCTGCCGGCCGATCAGATGGACGACTACGGGCGGATGACCGGCGCACTGCTCGCCAGGGCCCACGCGCACAGCGTGGACCCCCGGCTGATCGCCGGGTACTGCGGCAAGAACGAGGAGCTGGACGAGGCGGTGGCGGCCTTCGCGGTGGCGTACGCGGACCGTACGGAGGCGGACCACGCCGACCTGGTGGCGGCGGTCAGGAGCGGGCGGGTGGCGGCCGAGCTCGGGGTCTGAGGGCCCGGGGCGGGGCGGGGCCCGCCGTGATCGCCCGTAGGCTGGAAGGGTGATGTACGACGCCCCCGGGGAGCCGACGATCCGTAACGACGACGAGCAGGACGTACGAGACGTGCCGGATGCGGCGGACGTGCCGGATGCCACGGATGCGGCGGACGCCGTGCAGGCGGCGGCGGTGAGCGGGGCGGCGGACGTGCCGCGTCCCGAGGCGCGCCTGGAGAAGGCCGTGCGCGCCGCCGAGCAGGCGCTGATCGAGTTCGAGATCGCGCTGGAGACCTTCCGGGTCGAGGTGGAGAACTTCTCCCGGCTGCACCACCAGCGGCTCGGCCCGATGTACTCCCGGCTCGACGAGCTGGACGCGATGATCGCCGAGGCCCGGGCGGCCCGGACCGGTGACGCCGATGATCTGCGCAGGGCGAAGGAAGCCCGCGCGATGGTGCAGCCGATGCCGGGGGTGGAGGAGCTGTTCCACGACTGGCTGGACTCCGACGGA
Source organism: Streptomyces sp. NPDC051569 (assembly GCF_044454085.1). Taxonomy (NCBI): domain Bacteria; kingdom Bacillati; phylum Actinomycetota; class Actinomycetes; order Kitasatosporales; family Streptomycetaceae; genus Streptomyces; species Streptomyces sp. NPDC051569. The sequence goes on along the minus strand of NZ_JBITDJ010000006.1, from coordinate 64,314 downwards.
CTGTCTCCTGAGGCGGCGGCGATGCTGACCGATCAGCCGGTGCGGCCGCCCAAGCGGGTACGGCCGAGCGACGAGGCCCGCAAGCTCTACCGCGACCTGGTGCGCAAGGCGCACCCGGACCTGGTGCGGGACGACGCGGAGCGGACCCGGCGTGAGGAATTCGTCACGCGCGTCAACGCCGCCTACGGGCGCGGCGACGAGCCGCTGCTGCGGGAGCTCTCCGAGGAGTGGGCGGCGGGGCCCGCGCCGCGTGCGCCCCGGCTGAGCGAGAGCGAGGAGCTCTACGCCCGGCTGGAGTGGCTGTCGCGGCGCAAGGAAGTGCTGGCGCAGGTCGCGCGGGAGCTGGAGGACAGCGCGATCGGCTCGATGCTCAGGATGGCGCCGGACGACCCGGACCGGCTGCTGGAGGAGATCGCCGAGCAGCTGCTGGCCGAGGTCTCCGAGCGTGAGAGCGAACTGGCCAAGCTGGTGGAGTAGGTTTTCCGGAGCCGCCGGTGCCCGGTCCAGGCCCCGGTCACGTACGAGAGAAGGCACACCCATGAACTTCGCCCCGCTGCCCTCGGTAGATGTCGCGGCGGTGCCGGCCGACGGCCTGGTGCTGGATGTCCGGGAGAACGACGAGTGGGCCGCCGGTCATGTCGAGGGTGCGCTGCACGTCCCGATGAGCGACTTCGTGGCCCGCTTCGGTGAGGTGACCGAGGCGGCCGACGGCCGTAAGGCGTATGTGGTGTGCCGGGTGGGCGGCCGTTCCGCCCAGGTCACCCAGTACCTGGTGCAGCAGGGCATGGACGCGGTGAACGTGGACGGCGGAATGCTGGCCTGGGACGGCGCCGGGCGTCCGATGGTCACCGACAACGGCAGCCCGGCCTTCGTCCTCTAGGGCGTGTCGCGAACGTAGCGCCGTCCGCCCGAGGGGCGGGGCTCACGGCGTCTGGTGCGTGCGATCGCAAGGCGGAGGATCGTTCTCGTACTGGACGTACGTGGACGATTCCGACAGTGCGGCGAGTGTGCGTGCCAGGGGTCGCGAACCAGGCGTCGCGAACCAGGCGGGACTTTCGCAACAGGCCCCAGGCGCGGTCCGGCGGACCTTGGGCCCTCCGGGGGCCGCGACCCCGGCTGGTTCAGCGGTCGAAGTCCAGCTCCACTTCGGCGGTGGCCGGGTGGGACTGGCAGGCCAGTACGTAGCCCGCCTCGGTCTCCTCCGGTTCCAGCGCGAAGTTCCGGTCCATCCTGACCTCACCCGAGACCAGGAACGCCCGGCAGGTCCCGCACACACCGCCCTTGCACGCGTAGGGCGCGTCGGAGCGGCTGCGCAGCACCGTTTCCAGTAGTGATTCCCCTTCCTGGACCGGCCAGTTGCCGGAGCGTCCGTCCAGGGTCGCGGTGAGGGTGCTGCGGGCCGGGGTCCGCGCGGCGGCCGTGGTGACGGTCGCCGTGGCGTCGACCGCGTCGTCGACGTGGAAGATCTCCTGGTGGATGCGGCCACGGGGCACGCCGAGTCCGCGCAGCGCTCGTTCGGCGCCGGCCACCAGGCCGAGCGGGCCGCAGAGGAACCACGCGTCGACATCGGCCACCGGGAGCAGCGCCGGCAGCAGCCCGGTGAGCCGCTCCCGGTCCAGCCGCCCGGAGCCCAGCCCCGCCTGCTGTTCTTCCCGGGAGATCGCCGTGACCAGCTGAAAGCGGTCCGGGTAACGGTCCTTGAGGTCGGCGACCTCGTCCAGGAACATCGTCGAGGCCACTGTGCGGTCACTGCGGATCAGGCAGAACCGGGCGTCGGGCACCCGCGCCAGCAGGCTGGCCGCGATGGACAGCACGGGAGTGATGCCGCTGCCTCCCACGACCGCCGCGAAGCGCCCGGAGCGCGGCTCCAGTACGAACCGGCCCGTCGGCTCCATGACCTCGACCGTGTCGCCCACGGTGAGTTCCTTGAGCGCGTACGTCGAGAACTCGCCGCCCTCGACCAGCCGGATGCCTACGCGCAGTACGGGATCGGCGGTGGCGGGCGCGCAGATCGAGTACGTACGCCGGATCTCCTCGCCGCGCGCGGTGCGGCGCAGGGCGATGTGCTGGCCGGGGGTGTGCCGGAAGGCCTCGCGCAACTCGGGCGGCACGGCGAAGGTGACGGCCACCGCGTCGTCCGTGAGCCGCTCGACGTCGCTGACCCGGAGCGGATGGAACATCTACAACTCCTTGAAGTGGTCGAACGGTTCGCCGCAGGATGTGCAGCGGCGCAGCGCCTTGCAGGCGGTGGAGGAGAACCTGCTCAGCAGTTCGGTGCCGGCCGAGCCGCAGTGCGGGCAGCGGATGGCGAGCGTCAGCGGCACCGGGCCGCCGCCGGCGCCGTGCGGGCGCGGCGGGGCTATGCCGAACTCGGCGAGCTTGCGCCGGCCCTCGGCGCTGATGTCGTCCGTCGACCAGGCCGGGGAGAGGACCGTGACGACGGAGACCTCCGCGATTCCGTGGTCGTGGAGCACGCGCTCGATGTCCGAGGACATCGCCTCGATCGCCGGGCAGCCCGTGTAGGTGGGGGTCAGCTCGACCTGGACCTCTCCGGCGCCCGAGACACGGACGGTACGCAGCACCCCCAGCTCCTCCAGCGTCACCACCGGAAGCTCGGGGTCGGGCACGGCGCCGGCGAGGGCACGCAGCTCGGCCTCCAGTGGCGTGGCAGGGGTGGCGGTCACCATGACGCCCCCGGGTGGCTGCGGTGCAGGTGCTGCATCTCGGCGAGCATCCGTCCGAACGGTTCGGTGTGCAGTCCCTGGCGGCCCGCGCCCGCGGCCCAGCCCCCGGTCCGGGGGGAGTCCGGGGCGCTCAGCGTGGCCCGTTCCAGTGCGGCGCTGACCGAGGCGAGCCAATCGGCCTCCAGCGCCTGCCAGTCGAGATCCACCCCTTCGACGGGCCGGAACATCTCGCCGGTGTACCGCCAGAGGTCCTCGCAGGCCCGCCGCATCCGCTCATGGCTCTCCGCGGTGCCGTCCCCGAGCCGCAGTGTCCAGTGCTCGGCGTGATCCTGGTGGTAGGCGACCTCCTTGACGGCCTTGGCCGCGAGACCGGTGAACTCGCTGTCCCCGGCCGCGAGCCGCTGGTACAGGAACAGCTGATAGGTGGAGAAGTAGAGCTGGCGGGCAATGGTGTGCGCGAAGTCGCCGTTCGGCTGCTCGACCAGCTGGAGGTTCCGGAAGGACCGCTCCTCGCGCAGATAGGCCAGGTCGTCCTCGTCCCCGACGAGGGAGAGCAGGATCCGCGCCTGCCCGAGCAGGTCGAGCGCGATATTGGCGAGCGCCACCTCTTCCTCCAGGACAGGGGCGTGGCCCGCCCACTCCCCCAGCCGGTGCGAGAGCACCAGGGCGTCGTCGCCCAGGGCCAGTGCGGCGGCGTGCGTGGCGGTACGCGCGGGCAGGTGCGCCGGGACGGTCGGCGGTGCGTCGCTCACAGGTGTTTCACCCCCTCCGGGATCTCGTAGAAGGTCGGGTGCCGGTAGGGCTTGTCGCCGGCCGAGGCGAAGAACGGGTCCTTCTCGTCGGGGGAGGAGGCCGTGATCGATGCGGACTCCACGACCCAGATCGACACGCCTTCGCTGCGCCGGGTGTAGAGATCGCGGGCGTTGCGCAGGGCCATCTCCGCGTCCGGGGCGTGCAGGCTTCCCGCGTGGGTGTGGGAGAGCCCCCGCCGGGAGCGCACGAACACCTCCCACAGCGGCCAGTCGGTCGAGCTGCTCATGCCGTCGCCTCCGTCTGCGTGCTGTCGGTGCTGTGGGTGCTGCCGGTGCTCGCCGTGCTGTCCGTGCTGCCGGCGCCCGCCGTGCTGTCCGTGCTGCCGGTGCTGTGCCTGCCGCGCGTGCCGGTTTCGTGCTTCGTCGCGTACGCCGCCGCCGCTTCCCGGACCCAGGCTCCTTCTTCGTGCGCCCGGCGGCGCTGCGTGATCCGCTGTTCGTTGCACGGTCCGTCGCCCTTCAGCACGGCCCGGAACTCGGCCCAGTCGATCGCTCCGAAGTCGTGCCGGCCCAGCTCCTCGTTCCACCGCAGATCCGGGTCGGGGAGGGTCAGACCGAGGGAGCGCGCCTGCGGGACGCAGATGTCCACGAAGCGCTGTCGCAGCTCGTCGTTGGAGTGCCGCTTGATCTTCCAGGCCATGGACTGCGCGGAGTGGGCCGACTCGTCGTCCGGGGGGCCGAACATCATCAGGGACGGCCACCACCAGCGGTCCACCGCGTCCTGCGCCATGGCGTGCTGGGCGGGCGTCCCCCTGCTCAGGGCCAGCAGCAGTTCGTACCCCTGCCGCTGGTGGAAGGACTCCTCCTTGCAGATCCTGACCATCGCCCGCGCGTAGGGGCCGTACGAGCAGCGGCACAGCGGGACCTGGTTGGTGATCGCCGCGCCGTCCACCAGCCAGCCGACCGCGCCGACGTCGGCCCAGGTCAGCGTCGGATAGTTGAAGATCGAGGAGTACTTCTGACGGCCTGAGTGGAGCTTGTCGAGCAGCTCGTCGCGGCCGGTGCCGAGGGTCTCGGCGGCGCTGTAGAGATACAGGCCGTGCCCCGCCTCGTCCTGCACCTTGGCCATCAGGATCGCCTTGCGGCGCAGTGACGGCGCGCGAGTGATCCAGTTCGCCTCGGGCTGCATACCGATGATCTCGGAATGGGCGTGCTGCGCCATCTGGCGGACCAGCGTGGCGCGGTACGCGTCCGGCATCCAGTCGCGCGGCTCGATGCGTTCGTCGGCGGCCACGGCGGCGTCGAACGCCGCCTCGAAAGCCCGCTCCACCGTCTCCACCTTCGCCTTCGCGGCTGTCGCCATGGGCACTGTCGTCATCCGGGACCCCTACCGACCGATCGTTCGGTTCACTGGCTTCAATGGTGAGTCGACGGCCCGTAGGGTGTCAACCCTGTGGATAACCAGGGCCGGGGTCCGACGGGGGATCGGCGGAGATCGGGGCGGAATGGATTCGTACGGTGACAAGGGCGTGAAGGCCGGGCCGCCACCCGGCGTCGGGATAGCCGGGCTGTCCTTCCCGTACCAGGTGGCGGCCGCCGTCGCGCTCGCCGTCGTCGCCCTGCTGGCCTGCGGCCATCTGGCCATGGTGTTTCTGCACGTCGCGCCCTCCAACACGCTCAGCAAGCAGTACGGCAAGGCCGTCGACGACTGGATATATCCGGAGTTCGAGCAGAACTGGAAACTCTTCGCGCCCAACCCCCTCCAGCAGAACGTCGCCGTCCAGGTGCGCGCCGAGGTCGAGTCCGGCGGCGGCCGGACGACCACCGGCTGGATCGATCTCTCCGCCGAGGACGGCGAAGAGATCCACGGCAACCTCCTCCCCAGCCATGTCGACCAGAACGAACTGCGTCGCGGCTGGGACTTCTTCGTCGGATCGCACGACAACGAGAACCGTCCCAACGGTCTGCGCGGGCAGCTCTCCGAGAGCTACGTCCGCCGCATCGTCATGCTGCGCCTGGACAAGCGCGACCTGGGCGGTCCCGTCGATCGCATCCAGCTCAGGTCCGCCACCAGCGCCGTCCCCGCTCCCGCGTGGAGCGAGGAGAAGATCAATACCCGGCCCGCCTACCGGGTCCTTCCCTGGTGGACGGTGGACGCCACGGATCTTCCCGGGGACGTGCGCGGCGGCCGTACGGAGGCCGGCCGGTGAGCGGGGGACCGAGCAAGCGGCGGAGCCCGGACCGGCGGGCCGCCCGTGCCGTGCAGCGGGCCACCTCCACGGCCTTCGGCCCGTACCAGAGCGCGGTCATCCGGATCGGATTCGCCGGCACCTGGCTGCTCTTCCTGTTGCGCGAGCTGCCGCACCGGCGCGAGCTGTACGGGCCCGACGGGCCGTGGAGCTGGGACATGGCCCAGCAGCTGATCACCAAGAACGGTGCCTTCACCGGACTGATGTGGTCGAGCAGTGCGGTGTGGTTCGAGATCGTCTTCGGCGCGGCGGTGCTGTCCAGCGCGCTGCTGATGCTCGGCTGGCGCACCCGCACGATGTCCGTGCTGTTCATGTTCGGCGTGCTGTCGCTGCAGAACCGCAGCATCTTCATGGGCGACGGCGGGGACAACGTCATCCATCTGATGGCGATCTATCTGATGCTGACCCGCTGTGGTCAGGTCTGGTCGCTGGACGCCAGGCGCGCGGCGCGCGAGGCGGCCCGGGCCGAGGCCCTGGCCGCCTCCGGCGAGGCCGGTGACGGCGCCGGAGACGGCGCTGAGGCCGACGCCCCTGACGGGGGGCGCGGCGATGGAGCGGACGACGGCGGCCGGGTCGCACCGGACCGGGTCGCACCGGACCGGGTCGCACCGGACCGTGTGGTCCGGGACCGGGGCGCATCGGACCGGGGCGCACCCGACCGGGGCGCACTCGACCGGGGCGCACCCGACCGGGTCGGGCCGGCCCTGTGGGTCGTCCTGGGCGTGTTTCTTCTCATCGGCACCGTGACGGACCGGGTCCAGCCCGAAATGTGGCTGCTGGTCCTTTTCTGGGGACAGTGGGTGGGCCAGGCCCTGTGGTGGGCGGCGCGGCGCTTCGCGCCTGGCGGCGAGCCGCGCGCCCTGCTCGATGTCCTCGCCAACCTCATCCACAATGCCGCACTCGTGGTGATCATGGCCGAGGTCTGTCTCGTCTACGCCACCGCCGGCTGGTACAAGATCCAGGGGTCGCGCTGGCAGGACGGCACCGCCCTGTACTACCCGCTCAATCTCGACTATTTCGCGCCGTGGCCGGACCTCTCCGCCCTGCTCTCGGCCAGCGGCGTCATGGTGATGCTGCTGACCTACGGCACGGTCGTCGTGCAGGTCGCCTTCCCCTTCACGCTCTTCAACCGGCGGGTCAAGAATGTCCTGCTGGTCGCGATGATCCTGGAGCACGTGGGCATCGCCGTGCTGCTCGGGCTGCCGTTCTTCTCGCTCGCGATGATCGCCGCCGACGCGGTGTTCCTGCCGACGAGCTTCCTGCGGTGGCTCGGCGGGCGGGTCGCGGCCTGGCGGGACCGGCTGTTCACGCGGGGCCGGAGCGCCCTGCCGGAGGAGCGGCGCGAGAGCCCGGAGGAGCCCCGTACCCTCGTCGGGTGAGCAGTGAGAGCGTGGCCGGGAGCCCGGTGCCGATGCAGTCCGTACCGGTGCGGCCGGAGGCGGAGCGGGCGGAAGCGGTGCAGTACGACGACGGCTTCGGTCCCGAGATCGGCGTCGGACCGCATCCCGGACCCTGGCCGGTGGGCGAGCGGTACGACCCCGAGCTGCTGGCGGCCGGCGACCGGCGCAACGTGGTCGATCAGTACCGGTACTGGACGCGTGAGGCGATCGTCGCGGACCTCGACACCCGGCGCCACGACTTCCACGTGGCGGTGGAGAACTGGGGCCATGACTTCAACATCGGCTCCGTGGTCCGTACCGCCAACGCCTTCCTGGCGAAGGAGATCCATATCGTGGGGCGCCGTCGCTGGAACCGGCGCGGGGCGATGGTCACCGACCGGTACCAGCATGTGCGCCACCATTCCGACACCGCGGAGCTGACGGCCTGGGCGGCGGCGGAAGGGCTGCCGATCATCGGGATCGACAATCTGCCGGGCGCCGTACCGCTGGAGCGGACCGAGCTGCCCCGCCGCTGTGTGCTGCTCTTCGGGCAGGAGGGCCCGGGGCTGACCGAGGAGGCCCGCGAGCACGCCGCGATGGTGTGTTCGATCGCGCAGTTCGGCTCGACCCGCTCGATCAACGCGGGGGCGGCCGCCGCGATCGCCATGCACGCCTGGGTGCAGCGCTACGCGGACGTCCCGGCGCCGCCCGTCCTCTGACCAGCGGCGCCGAGCGGCGCGGGGATGTCCGCCGAGCTCGATCTCAGCCCTGGCGCCGTACCTCCACGACCCGGAAGCGGTTCGCCACGAACGCCGCGTCGCACAGCGCCGCGTTCGCCGCCGGGTTGCCCCCGGAGCCGTGGAAGTCCGAGAAGGCGGCCGTCTGGTTCACGTACACCCCGCCCGTGAGATTCAGCGAGAGCTGCGCGGACTCCTCCAGGCAGACGTCCTCGATCGCGCGCTCCGTCTCCGGGGACGTCGTGTACGCGCCGACGGTCATCGCGCCCTTGTCGCGGACGGTCCGCCGCAGCAGCTCCAGCGCGTCCGCCGTCGAGTCCACGGCGACCGCGAACGACACCGGTCCGAAGCACTCGGCGAGATAGGGCAGCTCCGCGTCGCCTTCCGTGCCGGCTTCCCAGGCCTTCTCCCAGGCCTTGCGGGCGCCGTCGGCCTTCACGATCGCGGGCGTACGGACCACGGCGCCGGGGAAGTCCGGGTGGACGATCTCCCGCGAGGGGAGCGCGACCTCCCCGAGTCCGGTCGCGGCCTCCAGACGGGCCTTCACCTCGGGGTTGACCAGCGCGCCGAGCAGCGCGTTGGCCCGGGCGTCGTCTCCCAGCAGCCCGCTCACCGAGGCCGCGAGATCGGCCACCACCTCGTCGTAGGACTTGTCGCCCACGTCCGTCGTGATGCCGTCCCGGGGGATGAGCAGGTTCTGCGGGGTGGTGCACATCTGGCCGCTGTACAGCGACAGGGAGAAGGCGAGGTTGGAGAGCATTCCCCGGTAGTCGTCGGTCGAGTCGATGACGACGGTGTTGACGCCGGCCTTCTCCGTGTAGACCTGCGCCTGGCGGGCGTGGGTCTCCAGCCATTCGCCGAAGGCGGTGGAGCCGGTGTAGTCGATGATCCTGATCTCGGGGCGCAGGGCCAGCGTCCTGGCGATGCCCTCGCCCGGCCGCTCGGCCGCCAGCGCGACCAGATTGGGGTCGAAGCCGGCCTCGGCGAGCACCTCGCGGGCCACCCGTACGGTCAGCGCGAGCGGCAGTACCGCGCGCGGGTGCGGCTTGACCAGGACCGGATTGCCGGTGGCCAGCGAGGCGAACAGGCCGGGATAGCCGTTCCACGTCGGGAACGTGTTGCAGCCGATGAGCAGCGCGATACCGCGCGGCGCGGCGGTGAAGGTCTTCCGCAGCTCAAGGGGGTCACGCTTGCCCTGCGGCTTGGACCAGTCTGCGGCGGCGGGCGTACGGGTCTGCTCCTGGTACGCGTAGGCCACGGCCTCCAGACCGCGGTCCTGGGCGTGCGGTCCGCCGGCCTGGAACGCCATCATGAACGCCTGCCCGCTGGTGTGCATCACCGCGTGCGCGAACTCGTGTGTACGGGCACCGATCCGCGCCAGGATCTCCAGACAGACCAGGGCGCGCGTCTCGGGGCCCGCCGTGCGCCACGCGCCCATCCCCGCGCGCAGGGCGGGCAGCAGGACGTCCAGGTCCGGGTGCGGATACTCGATCTCCAGCGCCGGACCGTACGGCGAGATCTCGCCACCCGTCCAGTCGTCCGTGCCGGGCTGGTCCAGCTCGAAGCGGGTCCCGCGCAGCGCCTGGAAGGCGGCGAGCCCGTCGGCCGGCGCGCTCTCGCCGTACGCCTTGGGGTGTTCGGGATGCGGGGACCAGTAGGCACGGCCGCGGATCGCGTCGAGGGCCTGATCGAGCGTGGGCCGGTGCTTCTCGGAGAGCTGCTGGGGGCTGAGCTGGGCGGCCATGACGGACCAACTCCTCGTCGAGCTGGGCGGGACAGGGACATGAGCTGACGGACAGAGTTAGAGTAACCGAACGATCGGTCGGGACAAGGGGGGCCGCGGAACCTGTGGACAACGTGCGGCCGCAGACCATTCAACGGATCACTCATGCGGGAGGATTGCGGCCATGACAGCAATCGAGCCCGGCCGCGTCGTCGCGGTCGTCGGCACCGGCACGATGGGGCAGGGCATAGCCCAGGTGGCGCTGGTCGCCGGCCATCCCGTACGGCTCCATGACGCCGTACCCGGCCGCGCGGAACAGGCCGCCGTGTCCATCACCGGGCGACTCGACCGGCTGGTCGAGAAGGGCAGGCTCGACGCCGGAGCGCGCGATGCCGCGCGGGCGCGGCTGTACCCCGCCGCCCGACTCGCCGAGCTGGCCGATGCCGCACTCGTCGTCGAAGCGGTCCTGGAACAGCTCCCCGTCAAGCGAGAGCTGTTCGCGGCGCTGGAGGACATCGTCGCCGACGACTGCCTCCTCGCCACCAACACGTCCTCCCTCTCCGTCACCGCCGTCGCGGGCGCGCTGCGCCTCCCCGGCCGCTTCGTCGGACTGCACTTCTTCAACCCGGCGCCCCTGCTGCCGCTCGTGGAGGTCGTCAGCGGCTTCGCGACCGAGGATGCGGCGGCGCTCAGCGTGTACGAGACGGCCCGGGCCTGGGGCAGGACACCGGTGCGCTGCGCCGACACCCCCGGATTCATCGTGAACCGCGTCGCGCGCCCCTTCTACGCGGAGGCGCTGCGCGTGTACGAGGAGCGCGCCGCCGACCCCGCCACCATCGACGCCGTCCTGCGGGAGTGCGGCGGCTTCCGGATGGGCCCGTTCGAACTGACCGACCTGATCGGCCAGGACGTCAACGAGGCCGTCACCCGGTCCGTGTGGGAGTCCTTCTTCCAGGACCCGAAGTTCACGCCGTCCCTGGCGCAGCGCAGGCTGGTGGAGTCGGGGCGGCTGGGCCGTAAAACGGGCCAGGGCTGGTTCTCGTACGGAGAAAGGGCGGCGGGACCACAGGGGGCGGCGGGGCCGCAGGCGCACACCGCCGGGCTCTGCGAGGCCCCGGACGCCGTCGGCCTGCACGCGGACCTCGGGCCGGCCGCCGTGCTGCGGGAGATGATCGAGGAGGCGGGCATCAAGGTCACCCGCGACCGCTCGCCCCACCTCTCCGACGGGTTCCTCACGCTGCCCGGCGGCACGCGGCTCGGCCTCACCGACGGATCGACGGCCACGGGCGACCCCTCAGGGGCGTACATCCACTTCGATCTCGCCCTCGACTACCGCGCGTGCACCCGGGTGGCCCTCGCGCCCGGAGCGGACGCCGACCCGGAAGACGTACGGGCCGCCATCGGCCTCTTCCAGCGGCTCGGCAAGCAGGTCAGCGTCATCGCGGACACGCCGGGCATGATCGTCGGGCGGACGGTCGCGATGCTGATCGACTTCGCCGTCGACGCGGCGGCACGCGAGGTGGCGAGCGCGGGGGACATCGACACCGCCATGAAGCTCGGTGTGAACTACCCGGGCGGGCCCGGTGAGTGGTGCGACCAGCTCGGCGCGCGGTGGGCGGAGCGGTTCCTGGCCACCCTGGACGGCCAGTACCCGGGCGGCCGCTACGCCGCGTCCACGGCGCTGCGGCGCCGCGCCGATCTCGAAGCCAAGCAGGTGCGTTCATGACCACTCCCAAGCGCGACACGTACACGCCCGAGACCCTGCTCGCCGTCGCCGTCGGCGTCTTCAACGAGCGCGGTTACGACGGAACGTCCATGGAGCACCTCTCCAAGGCCGCCGGGATCTCCAAGTCGTCGATATACCACCACGTCGTGGGCAAGGAGGAGCTGCTGCGCCGTGCGGTCAGCCGTGCCCTGGACGGCCTCTTCGGCATCCTCGACGAGGAGGGGGCGACGCGGGGAGCGGCCATGGCGCGGGTCGAGTATGTGACCCGCCGCACCGTCGAGGTGCTGATGGCCGAGCTGCCCTATGTGACGCTGCTGCTCCGGGTCAGGGGCAATACGCGGACCGAGCGCTGGGCGATGGAACGGCGCAGGGAGTTCGACCAGCGGGTCGCCGATCTGCTCAAGGCGGCCGCGGCGGACGGGGACCTGCGGGCCGACATGGACATCAGGCTGGCGACCCGGCTGCTCTTCGGCATGGTCAACTCGCTGGTGGAGTGGTACCGGCCGCAGGCGGCCGGCGGCTACGACCGTGATCAGGTCGCTGAGGCGGTCGTCCGGCTGGCCTTCGACGGACTGCGTACGGAGCGTGGCGGCTCCGCGTAGGACCTGTCCGGCGAAGATCCGCCGGCCGCGTCCCCGACCTCACAGGGCAATACATCTAGGGCGTGCCGCTCCCGTCCTGGAGGGGAAGAGGAAGGGGCAGGTGAACGGGGCCGCCCGGGGCCGTCCCGGGCGCCAGGTCCGTCTCCTCGAACACCAGCAGGGTGCGGGTCGAGAGCACCTCGGGGATGGCCTGCAGCCTGGTCAGGACCAGTTCGCGCAGGGACCGGTTGTCAGGGGCGTGCACCAGCAGCAGGACATCGAAGTCACCGCTGACCAGTGCGATGTGGGCGGCCCCCGGCAGCTCCTGGAGCTGTTCGCGCACCGTGCGCCACGAGTTCTGGACGATCTTCAGGGTGATATAGGCGGACGCGCCCTGACCGGCGCGTTCGTGGTCCACTCTGGCGCTGAATCCACGGATGACCCCGTCCTCGATCAACCGGTTGATCCGGGCGTACGCGTTGGCGCGCGAGACATGGACCCGGTCGGCCACGGAGCGTATCGACGCGCGGCCGTCCCTCCGCAGGATGCGGAGGATGTCGCGGTCGATCGCGTCCAGCGGACGCGGCGGAGGGACATGCTCCGTGCCGCCGCCACTCCTGTGGGCCCCCCGGTCCGTGCCGTCGGCCATTTGTTCAGCTCCCCTGTCTCCCCGCCTCGCCCCCCTGGACGAGCTGTGTCCATCCCAGGCTGTGGAGAACCGTTTGTCCACAGGCTGAAGCCGCGTGTAGCCAAAATGCCGCCGCGACCGAACAATCGGTAGGTGAGGCGTGCCACATCCGGGCACCCCCCTCGCCCGCTCCCACGAGGAGGTGCACGCGTGAAGAAAAGCAGTATGTCGGTCCAGGAACTGCCCGGTGGCGCCGCTCAGCCGCCCATCCCGCCCCCGGCGTGGCAGCCGCGTACGGATCCCGTACCGCTGCTTCCCGACCCCGAGCCGTACCGGGTGCTGGGTACGGACGCCGCCGCCGGCGCCGATCCCGCGCTGCTGCTGCGGCTCTACGCCGAGCTGGTACGCGGCCGCAGGTACAACGCACAGGCCACGGCCCTCACCAAGCAGGGCAGGCTGGCCGTCTACCCGTCGAGCACCGGCCAGGAGGCGTGCGAGGTCGCCGCCGCGCTGGCCCTGCGGGAGCAGGACTGGCTCTTCCCCAGCTATCGCGACACCCTCGCGGCCGTGGCGCGCGGACTCGACCCCGTCCAGGCACTGACGCTGCTGCGCGGCGACTGGCACACGGGCTACGACCCGCGTGAGCACCGCGTCGCGCCGCTGTCCACGCCGCTCGCCACCCAGCTGCCGCATGCCGTCGGGCTGGCGCACGCCGCCCGGCTCAAGGGGGACGACGTGGTCGCGCTCGCCCTGGTGGGGGACGGCGGCACCAGCGAGGGCGACTTCCACGAGGCGCTGAATTTCGCCGCCGTGTGGCGCGCCCCGGTCGTCTTCCTCGTGCAGAACAACGGCTTCGCGATCTCCGTGCCGCTCGCCAAGCAGAGCGCGGCGCCCTCCCTGGCCCACAAGGCCGTCGGGTACGGGATGCCGGGCCGGCTGGTCGACGGGAACGACGTGGTGGCCGTGCACTCGGTGCTCGGCGAGGCCATGGACCGGGCCAGGCGTGGTGACGGACCGACGCTGGTCGAGGCTGTCACGTACCGCATCGACGCCCATACGAACGCCGATGACGCGACGCGCTACCGGGGCGACGGCGAGGTCGAGGTGTGGCGCGCGCACGATCCGATCCGGCTGCTGGAGCACGAGCTCACGCAGCGCGGGGTGCTGGACGAGGACGGCATCAGGAAGGCCGCCGAAGCCGCCGAGACCATGGCGGCGCGGCTGCGCGAGCGGATGAACGCCGATCCGGTGCTCGACCCCATGGACCTTTTCACCCATGTCTACGCGGCACAGACCTCTCAGCTGCGCGAGCAGGCGGCGCAGCTCCGCGCCGAGCTGAACGCGTCGGCCGGGGAAGGACCGGGTGAGGATCGATGACCACGGTCGCGGTGAAGCCCGCCACCATGGCGCAGGCGCTGCGGCGTGCCCTGCGTGACGCGATGGCCGAGGACTCGTCCGTCCATGTCCTCGGCGAGGACGTGGGCACGCTCGGCGGAGTCTTCCGGATCACGGACGGGCTCGCGGCCGAGTTCGGCGACGACCGCTGTACGGACACCCCGCTCGCCGAGGCGGGCATCCTGGGGGCGGCCGTCGGGATGGCGATGTACGGGCTGCGGCCCGTCGTGGAGATGCAGTTCGACGCCTTCGCGTACCCGTCGTTCGAGCAGCTGATCAGCCATGTCGCGAAGATGCGGAACCGCACGCGCGGGGCGATGCCGCTGCCGATCACCGTGCGTGTGCCGTACGGCGGCGGGATCGGCGGGGTCGAGCACCACAGCGACTCCTCCGAGGCGTACTACATGGCGACGCCCGGCCTGCACGTCGTCACCCCGGCGACGGTCGACGACGCGTACGGACTGCTGCGGGCGGCGATCGCCTCCGACGATCCGGTGATCTTCCTGGAGCCGAAGCGGCTCTACTGGTCGAAGGCCACCTGGTCGCCGGAGACACCGTCCGCCGTGGAGCCCATCGGCCGCGCTGTCGTACGGCGCCGGGGCAGCAGCGCCACGCTCATCACCTACGGCCCGTCCGTGCCGGTCTGTCTGGAGGCGGCCGAGGCGGCACGTGCCGAGGGCTGGGACCTGGAGGTCGTGGATCTGCGCTCGCTGGTGCCGTTCGACGACGAGACGGTCGCGGCGTCCGTACGGCGTACGGGGCGAGCGGTCGTCGTCCATGAGTCCACCGGCTTCGGCGGTCCCGGCGGGGAGATCGCCGCCCGGATCACCGAGCGGTGCTTCCACCATCTGGAGGCGCCGGTGCTGCGGGTGGCGGGATTCGACATTCCGTATCCGCCGCCGATGCTGGAGAGGCACCATCTTCCGGGAGTGGACCGGGTGCTGGACGCGGTCGCACGGCTCCAATGGGAGGCGGAGAGCTGATGGCCCAGGTACTCGAATTCAAGCTGCCGGATCTCGGTGAGGGACTGACCGAGGCGGAGATCGTCCGCTGGCTGGTGTCGGTGGGGGACGTCGTCGCCATCGACCAGCCGGTCGTCGAGGTCGAGACGGCCAAGGCGATGGTCGAGGTGCCCTGCCCCTACGGGGGTGTGGTGACGGCGCGCTTCGGTGAGGAGGGTGCGGAGCTGCCGGTCGGGGCGCCGCTGCTGACGGTGGCGGTAGGGGCGTCGGATCCGGGCGCCGCACCCGCTCCGGGCACCGCGCCCTCGCTCGCTTCCAGGGCCCCGGCGGCGACATCGGCTCCGTCCGCTCCGTCCGCGACGTCGCCTTCCGCTTCGGACGAGGCGTCGGGCAATGTGCTGGTCGGTTACGGGACGGGCGCGCCGGCGGCGCGCAGGCGCCGGGTCGCTCCGGTGCCTGTCCGGTCCGTGAACGGTGCCCCGGGGAACACCGCGTCCGTGAACACCGCGTCCGTCTCCGTCGCCTCCGCTCCCGCCGCGCACGCGGTGAACGGCGGTGCCGGGCCGGTCGCGGTCGTCTCGCCGCTGGTGCGGCGGCTGGCCCGGGAGAACGGTCTCGACCTGCGGGGGCTGACCGGCTCGGGGCGCGACGGCCTGATCCTGCGTTCCGACGTGGAGCAGGCGATCCGGCAGGGTGCCTCCCGCACGCAGCCCGGAATCCCCGCCCCGACGGCTGTTGCCGGTGCCTCGTCCGTGCGGGCCGGTGCGGTACGGGTGCCGCTGCGCGGCGTACTGGGCGCGGTCGCGGACAAGCTGGCGCGCAGCCGTCACGAGATCCCGGACGCCACCTGCTGGGTCGACGCGGACGCCACGGAGCTGATGGCGGCCCGGGCGGCGATGAACGCGGCCGGGGGTCCCAAGATCTCGTTGCTGGCGTTGCTCGCCCGGATCTGTACGGCGGCCCTCGCCCGCCACCCGGAGCTGAACTCCACGGTGGACATGGCCGCGCGGGAGATCGTGCGCCTGCCCGAGGTGCATCTGGGCTTCGCCGCGCAGACCGACCGCGGGCTTGTCGTTCCCGTCGTACGGGACGCCCACAGCCGCTCGGCCCAGTCGCTGAGCGCCGAGTTCGCGCGCCTGACGGAGGCGGGCCGGTCCGGCACGCTGAAGCCCGGCGATCTGACCGGCGGGACGTTCACGCTCAACAACTACGGAGTGTTCGGCGTGGACGGCTCCACGCCGATCATCAACCACCCCGAGGCGGCGATGCTCGGGGTCGGCCGCATCGTCCCGAAGCCGTGGGTCCATCAGGGCGAACTGGCCGTCCGCCAGGTCGTCCAGCTGTCGCTCACCTTCGACCACCGTGTCTGCGACGGCGGCACGGCCGGCGGTTTCCTGCGCTATGTGGCGGACTGCGTGGAACAGCCGGCGGTGCTGCTGCGCACCCTGTAGCGGGTCTGCGGGTCTGCGGGTCTGCGGGTCTGCGGGTCTGCGGGTCTGCGGGGATCTGCGGGCGGCCCCGGCGCCCGGACGACCCTCAGGGGCTTCGGGCGGGCGATGGCGGCCATACTTCAGGCATGACCGCGTATGACGCCATCGTGCTCGCCGGAGGTGCCGCCAAGCGCCTCGGCGGCGCCGACAAGCCGGGACTGAGTGTGGGGGGCCGCACACTCCTCGACCGGGTACTGGGGGCCTGTGCGGGGGCCACCCGCACCGTGGTCGTGGGCGGCCGGCGGCCCACGGTGCGGCCGGTGCGCTGGGCACGCGAGGAGCCGCCGGGCGGCGGGCCGCTCGCCGCACTCGACGCGGGCGTACGGCTGGTGGACGCCGGCACCGTGCTCGTGCTCTCCGCCGATCTGCCGTTCCTGGGCGAAGCGACCGTACGACGGCTGATCGAGGCGCTGGACACCAGCGGCCGGGAGGCGGCACTGCTGACCGACGCCGGCGGCCGGGACCAGCCGCTGGTCGCCGCGTATCGCGCCGAGCCGTTGCGTCGCGAACTCGCGCTTCTCGCCACCGAGTACGGGCGCCTCGCCGGGCTGCCGCTGCGGTTGCTGACCGATGAACTGGACCTTGCCCGGATCGACGCCGACCCCTTCGCCTCCTTCGACTGCGACACCTGGGAAGACGTCTCCACAGCCCGGGCCCGCATCAGAGAGCATGGGACCGTGCTGGACGAATGGATCACCGCAGTCAAGGACGAACTCGGCATCGAGCTGGATGTCGACACCGAGGTTCTCCTCGATCTCGCCCGCGACGCCGCGCACGGTGTCGCCCGGCCCGCCGCACCGCTCACGACCTTCCTGGTCGGGTACGCGGCGGCGCGGGCCGGCGACGGCGGCCCCCAGGCAGTCGCCGAAGCCGCCCGCAAGGCCGCGGCGCTCGCCGTGCGCTGGGCGGATGAGGCGCAGGACGCCGAGGGAACGGGGTCCAAGGGGGACGACGCCGGATGATGGCCCAGGATCACGAGGTCGAGGGGATCGAGGACGTGCTGGCTCTGGTCGGCCGCCGCCCGGCCGCGATACATGACCCTGGCGGGGACCGGGAGACCAGCCACGGGCCGGGCCTCGGCTACGGCCGGGATGCCGGGCCCGGGCAGGGCCAGGGCTCCGGGGCCTCCTCCCCTGGTGGCAAGGACTCGGACACCGGCCCGGCGCCGGACGGGGAGCGCGTGTCCGACGCGGACCACATGCCCGACGCGGACCACATGCCCGACGCGGAGCGCGTGTCCGACGCGGAGCGTCTGTCCGACGTGGGCCGGAGCCACGCTGCCGATGTCGTGAAGCCGGGCCGGCGCCGGGCCGAGTCATGGGTCGAGGCCAGGGCGCTCGCGGCGCGTTCCGCACGGTCGGCCCGGACCACCGGTGCCCGTCGCGTCCCCCTTGACCAGGCCCTGGGGCAGGCGCTCGCCGAACCGCTGGCCGCGCTCACCGATCTGCCCTCCTTCGACACGTCCGCCATGGACGGCTGGGCGGTCTCGGGCCCGGGGCCCTGGTCCCTCCGGCGCCCGGAGGGCTCACCGGCCGGAGGCCCGTCCACCGGGGAAGCCGCCGACGACGCCGGGATCCTCGCCGGACGCGGCGAGGTGGCGCCGCTCGCCGATGGCGCGGCGGTGCGGATCGCCACCGGTGCGCGCACCCCGGCCGACACGACCGCCGTGATCCGTAGCGAGCACGCCCGCACCGACAGCGCCGGCCATCTCCACGCCGAGCGCCCGGTGGCCCCCGGGCAGGACATCAGGCCGCGCGGCCAGGAGTGCCGCGCCGGTGACCGGCTCCTGCCGGTCGGAACGCTGGTGACTCCCGCCGTGCTGGGTCTCGCCGCGGCGGCCGGTTACGACGAACTGCTCACGGTTCCGCGCCCGCGCGTCGAGGTCTTCGTCCTCGGCGATGAGCTACTCACCGAGGGGCTTCCGCGCGACGGGCTCATCCGCGACGCCCTGGGCCCGATGCTCGCGCCCTGGCTGCGCGCCCTCGGGGCCGACGTCATTGCCACCCGCCGGATCGGCGACGCCCCGGAGTCGGCCGTCGCACTGCACCGCGCGATCACCGAGTCCGAGGCCGATCTCGTCATCACCACAGGAGGTACGGCCGCAGGACCGGTCGACCACGTTCACCCGGTGCTGCGGCAGGCGGGCGCCGAGCTGCTGGTGGACGGTGTCGCCGTGCGGCCCGGTCATCCCATGCTGCTGGCCCGGCTTCCCTCGGGACTCCATCTCGTGGGGCTGCCCGGCAATCCGCTCGCAGCGGTCGCAGGACTGCTGACGCTTGCCGAACCCCTGCTGCGCGTCCTGGCGGGACGGGCGGGTGCGGCCGATGGAGCCCTGAACCGCGCGCCCCTGCACGAGACGGTCCACGGTCATCCGTACGACACCCGGCTTGTGCCCTTCGTCCACGGCGTCGACGGCCTCGTGCCGCTGCACTTCAGCGGTCCTGCCATGCTGCGCGGTATCGCTGCCGCCGACGGCCTCGCGGTCGTGCCGCCGGGCGGCGCGCGGTCCGGGGAAGAGCTGGAAATCCTTGATCTGCCCTGGTCCGCTTCGGTCGAGGGCGGGTGTTTCACGTGAAACTTCCCGGCCACGACGCGATGGCCCGGCACGCTGACGAGTATCTGGTCACCGCCCGGGTGAAGCTTCCGCGACGCCGGGTCGAGCGGCCCCTGCGGCAGGTCAGCAAGCGGCTGTTGATGGCTCTGTTCGTGCTGGCCCTCACAGTGTTCATCGTCTATATCGATAAACGCGGCTACCACGACAACGCGGACAACTCGGTCGACTTCCTCGACTCCGTCTACTACGCCACCGTCACGCTCTCCACCACCGGTTACGGCGACATCGTCCCGTACAGCGACGGTGCGCGGCTCGTCAACGTGCTGCTGGTGACCCCGTTGCGGGTCGTTTTTCTCATCATTCTGGTCGGCACCACTCTTGAGGTCCTCACGGAACGCACCCGGGAGGAATGGCGGCTGAACCGCTGGAGGTCCAACTTGCGCGACCACACCGTCATCGTCGGCTACGGCACCAAGGGGCGATCGGCGATACAGACCCTCTGCGCCACGGGCCTGCGGAAAGATCAGATCGTCGTGGTCGACCCGTCCGGCAAGGTGATCGAGGCGGCCAACGCGGAAGGATTCGTGGGTGTCCTCGGTGACGCGACCCGCAGCGACGTGCTGCTGCGGGCCGAACTTCAGAGGGCCGGTCAGGTGGTCATCGCCACCCAGCGCGACGACACGGCCGTGCTGGTCACGCTGACCGCACGTCAGCTCAACCGCAACGCGAAGATCGTCGCCGCGGTCCGCGAGGAGGAGAACGCGCCGCTGCTCCGCCAGTCCGGAGCCGACGCGGTGATCACCACCTCCAGTGCGGCCGGCCGATTGCTGGGCCTGTCCGTGCTCAGTCCCGCCGCAGGCACGGTGATGGAGGACCTGATCCAGCAGGGCAGCGGCCTCGACCTGATCGAACGGCCTGTCATAAAGGCGGAAGTGGGCCGGAGCGTGCGGGACATGGACGATTTGGTGGTGAGTGTGCTGCGTGGTCACCGCCTGATCGGTTATGACGATCCGGCCGCGAGTCCACTCCAGCTGACCGACCGTCTCATCACGATCGTGCGCGCGGACAGTGCCCTGGGGACGGACCACTCGGACTGACGAGGACGTCCCCGGGGAGTAGCCTCGCGATCATGCATGCGATCACGATTCCGGAACCCGGTGGTCCCGAGGCGCTTGTATGGGCCGAGGTGCCCGATCCCGAACCCGCTGAGGGCGAGGTCCTCGTCGAGGTGGTGGCGAGCGCCGTCAACCGCGCCGATCTCCTCCAGCGGCAGGGCTTCTACGATCCGCCGCCCGGCTCCTCGCCCTACCCCGGCCTGGAGTGCTCGGGCAGGATCATCGAGCTGGGAGCGGGTGTCTCCGGCTGGGCCGTCGGTGATGAGGTGTGCGCGCTGCTGGCCGGCGGCGGCTACGCGGAGAGGGTTGCCGTACCCACCGGGCAGTTGCTGCCGCGACCGGAGGGCCTGAGCCTGAGCGAGGCGGCGGCGCTCCCGGAAGTGGTTTGCACCGTTTGGTCGAACGTCTTCATGGTCTCCCATCTGCGGCCGGGCGAGACGCTGTTGCTGCACGGCGGGGCGAGCGGGATCGGCACGATGGCCATCCAGCTCGCCAAGGCGGTCGGCGCGCGGGTCGCGGTCACGGCGGGCAGCCCGGAGAAGCTGGCGCGCTGCGCGGAGCTGGGCGCGGACATCCTGATCAACTACCGCGAGCAGGACTTCGTCGAGGAGATCCACCAGACCACTGCCGGCGCCGGGGCCGACGTCATCCTCGACATCGTCGGTGCGAAGTATCTGCAGCGGAATGTGAACGCCCTGGCCGTCAACGGCCGGCTCGCCGTGATCGGCATGCAGGGCGGGGTGAAGGCCGAACTCGATCTGAGTGCTCTGCTGCGCAAGCGCGGCGCCATCACGGCGACCTCGCTGCGGGCCCGACCGACGGCCGAGAAGGCGGCGATCGTCGCAGCTGTCCGGGAGCATGTCTGGCCGCTCGTCGCGGACGGCCATGTCCGTCCGATCGTGGACCGGACGCTGCCGCTGTCCGAGGCGGCCGAGGCGCACCGCGCTCTCGAAGCCGGCGCCCACGTCGGCAAGCTGCTGCTCACCCGCACCACCACCTGACCTGGCGGAGCCCGCTCACGTCCTCGGCCCGGTACACCTCACGGTGTGCCGGGCCGCTGTCGTCGCTGTCCGCCGGCCGCCCACTGCTACCGGCCTGGGGCCCTACAGATACGGGCCCGAGCGGATCGCACCGTGTCCCGTGTCGCCGTCGTCGTCCGGCACCGAGCCGGGCGGCAGTGCGCGCCGCATCTGCTCCAACTGTGCCCTGGCCGCCATCTGCTGGGCGAACAGCGCCGTCTGGATACCGTGGAAGAGGCCCTCCAGCCAGCCCACCAACTGGGCCTGTGCGATCCGCAGTTCCGCCTCGGAGGGGATGGCCTCGTCGGTGAACGGGAGCGAGAGCCGCTCCAGCTCCTCGACCAGCTCGGGGGCGAGTCCGTCCTCCAGCTCCTTCACCGAACCGGCGTGGATCTCCTTGAGCCGTACCCGGCTCGCCTCGTCCAGAGGAGCCGCCCGCACCTCCTCCAGAAGCTGCTTGATCATGCTTCCGATCCGCATGACCTTCGCGGGCTGTTCGACCATTTCCGTCACCGGGATCTCCCGCGCCACGTCGTCGGCTCCACCGCCACCGAGCGCCATCCCGTCCTGTCCCACCACGAGGACATGGGGGCTCTCCTGCGACCGTTCGTTCCTCGACATCTCCATACCGCCATTGTCTCGCACAGGTGCTTCATCACAGGGTGTGCCCCCGTACGAAAGTGATCCACCTTCGTACGGGGGCTCGGATTCACCGGCACCGGGCGCCTGGACGTCCGCGCGGCACTGCGGTCAGGCCGCCGCCCTGCGGCTCAGCGTCCGGTGCGAGCGCGTGACCAGGGCCGCCAGGATCGCGGCGCCCAGCGGGACGGCGACGATCAGCGCGGCCAGCGTCCCCCAGGGCAGGACGATCGGCACGTGCGGCAGTGTGGCTTCGCCCATGGCGGCCTCGATCGCCGCGCGGTACTCATCCATCGCCTCTTTGCGCTCGGTCAGCAGCAGCCCGAAGGCCGGAAGTACACCGGCCACCGAGCCCAGTACGACCCCCATCGCGGCCACCACCGCGCACTGGAATCCGCTGAGCGTCCTGCGGACCCTTTCGGGTGCCCCGACCGCGGCGAGTGTCCTGAGGTCGGCTTCCGCGTCCGCCTGGGCGAGACCGGTGGCGATACCGGCCGCGCCGATGGTGATCAGTCCGGCGAAAATGGCCAGCGCCAGCTGTATCAGGCTGTTGTCGCTGGAGTAACCGCTTTCGATGTACAGACGGCTGTAGGTGCCGGTCTTGTCGAGATCGCTGTCGAGCTGCTGCCGCTGGGCGTCGCTCGGCGTGGAGGCGGTCGTGTAGTACGCGCCGAGCGGGGCGGTGCCGATGCCCGCGGCGTCGGCCGTGACCTGGGGCACGATCATCGAGACGCCGTACGCGTTCGTTTTCGCCGGGGTCTGGTACGCCTTGAGGGGCTTGACGGTCCCAGGCCGCTCCTCGCCCTTGCTGTCAGCTTCCTCAGCCTTCTTGAGGTCGGTGATCAGCTTGATGCCGACGTTGCCGTTCTTGTCGACGTTCTGCCTGCTGAACGACACCACCTCGCCGTTCGCCAGCGCCTTCTCCGCCTGGGGATCCTTGATGCCGAGAACGGTCAGCACCTTGGCGTCACCGATCAGTACGCCGCTCGGGGGGCCGTTCCAGAAGTTGTTCCGCTCGCACCGCCAGCTGTTGGCGATCTTGAGCCGCTCGGCCTTGCTGAGCTTGGTCGCGTAGGCGCCCGCTTGCTCCGAGCCCCGGATGGGGCACTCGTTGCCCTGAGGGACGACCACTTCGTAGTCCCCGCAGTCGCCCCTGTTTTCGGAGCAGCCCGGCAGCTGGACGTTGATCCGGCCCACGTCGGCGCGTACGTCGATGGGGAGATTCTTCTGGATCGCGGCGCGGGCGGCCGGTACGTCCCGGCCGCCGTCGGCGAAGACCATCACGGTCGCGGCACCGTCGGGCAACTGTGCTTCGTAGCTTGCGCGGCTTTTGGCGTCATCGCTCGCGATGTACGTGGAGACCGCCACCGTCCCCGCGACGGCGGCCAGGACCGCGGCCACGGCGGGGGCCGTGCGTCCCCGGTTGCGCACGGCGTCCCGGAGCGCGAGCCGCGGGGAGAGCGGCAGCAGGCCGCCCAACCGGCCGAACGCGCCTACCAGCGTGGGGGTCAGCGCGACGACGCCCAGCTCGGCGAGTACGGAGCCGCCCGCGACCAGCGTGAGCTCACCGACCACCGTGGCCCCGTACAGCGCGGCCGCCGCTCCCAGCACGAAGGCGGTCAGTCCGAGGGCCGGCAGCACCTTGTTGCTCTTGCGGACACCCCTGCGACCGGTGAGGGAGGCGAGAACGGTCTGCCGGGAAGCGGTGATGGCGGGCACGAGCGCGGCCAGCAGACCCGTGACAACCGCGACGAGACCGATACCGAGCAGCTCCAGTGGGCGAATATCGAAAGCGCCGAAGCGCTGTCCCATGTACCCCTCAAGAACGGGCCGCAGAGACCAGGTGGCAAGGAGACCGAGGACGGTTCCCACCACGGCCGCCGCGACACCGATCACCAGGCCGCCCGCAAGGACGATGGCCCGGATATGGCGCCGGTCGCCGCCGTTGGCTCCGACCAGGCCGAGCTGGCGCCGCGAGCGCCGGGCGCCGACGGCGAATGCGGCCCCCGCCAGCAGGCAGATCTCCAGCATGGCGAGGACGACGACGGTGCCGATCAGCGCGCGCTCCTCCATCCCACTGCCTGCCGGGCTGGACCTGTACTCAGGGTGCTTCGTGTAGAGCGGCACGTCCGCGGCGGCCGGCGGGTTCAAGGAGGTGGCGCGGGACATCACGGCGAAGCCGTGGGTGTTGACCTGCTGCACCATGTTCCACGTGAAACCACCGGGAACGCTGACGAAGTGGCTGGTGTTCGACTCCGTACCGGACACCCCCGATGCCTTCAGCGCCTTGTCCAGCGGGGCCAGGAGAGCACCGGGAAGCGCGGTGACCTGGTCGGCCTTGAGGTCGTCGGGCACTTCGTAGGCGCCGACGATCCGGTAGTCGGCGTCGAGTCCGCGCGCCGTGAGTTTCGAGCCCACCTGGAGACCGCTGATCCGGAGGAAGTGCGTGGTCGCGGCGACCTCGCCGGTCTTCCCGGGGAACCGGCCATGGTCGAGGGTCATGATGCCCTGGGCCAGGGAATCCGCGGCCTTCAGCTCGCGGATCTCCGTGTTCAGCAGCCCGTGCGTGGTGCGGAGCTTCGCGTAACCGACCGTGTTCTCCAGCACAGTGGCGCCGGCCGGCAGAGCCTTCTTGATGTCGGAGGGGCCTTCGGTCGCCGTCTTCTCGTCCACCGGCATCCAGCCCGTGCCGTCCGGACTCTGCTGGATCGGCTCACCGCTGTATCCGGCGTCGTAGAACCGGGCGTCCGCCCGGCCGAGTTCGCGGTCCAGGACCTCCGCCGGGGAGAGCTGTGAGCTGCGTATGGTCAGGTCCACGGCGCTCACGCCGAAGACGGGAAGAGCGATCATGGCGAGGACGAGGAAGCTGCGTCCCTTGAAGCGCCAGGCATCGCGGCGGGTGATCCGTACCGCGGCCCGCCAGGAGTGGAGCCAGTTCGTCACAGCTCGGCCGCCTGGCCCGTGAGCAGGGAGGCCGCCTCGCTGCGGATGGTCTGGTCGACGATCGAGCCGTCCCGTACGAAGACCACCCGGTCCGCCCAGGCGGCGAAGCGCGGCTCGTGGGTGACGAGAACGCCGGCCGCACCGGCGTCGCACCGGGCGCGCAGCAGGGCGAGGACCGCCTCGCTGGTCTCGGAGTCCAGGGCGCCGGTCGGCTCGTCGGCGAGCACCAGCCGGCGGTCGCCGATGAGTGCGCGGGCGATGGCGACGCGCTGTTGCTGGCCGCCGGACATCTCGTCGGGAAAGCGGTCGGCGAGCTGTTCGAGGTTCATCTCCTCCAGCGCGGCCAAGGCCTCGGTGCGGGCCTTGCGCGCGGAAGTGCCGTCCAGTTCACGGGGGAGCGCGATGTTCTCGGCGGCGGTGAGCGCGGGGATCAGGTTGTAGTCCTGGAAGACGTAGCCGATGCTGCGGCGGCGCAGGGCCCCGAGCTTCTTGCGGTCGACGGTGGTGATGTCGGTGCCTTCGACGATCACACGGCCCGAAGTCGGCATGTCGAGACCGCCCGCGATGGTGAGCAGCGTGGACTTGCCCGAGCCCGAGGGGCCCATGACGGCGACGAGTTCGCCGGGAAACACATCGAGATGGACGCCGCGCAGGGCATGGACCTCGGTGGCGCCACTGCCGTGGACGCGCTTCAGGTCCTGGAGTCGCAGCACGGGCCGCCGCTGTTGCTGCTGTGACTGCTGGGGCTGATGTGACTGGTGTGGGTGTCCGGACATGAGGGATCCCCCTGGGGATGTACACGGTCGTACGGCGGATGGACGTGAGCAGCGGGGCACGCCGAAGCGCACCGACGGGCGGCGTGACGAGGTTCAGTGCTGTGCGGTGCGGTGCGGTGCTGTGCGGTGCGATGAGATGTGGTGTGCCGAGATGCGGTGCGAAGTGTTCCGGGGAGCGTCCTGCTCAGTGGCGCGGCGCCGGCCGGCCGGAGGCCGGCTGTACGGGCGTCTGAACGGTTGGCGGAACGGTTGGCGGAACGGCGGGCCGGGCTGACGGCGGGCTCTCCGGCTCGGCCTCCGGCACCGTCTCCGGGATCAGCGAGAGCCGGATCAGCCGGACCTCACAGTGATCGAGCCAGCGGGCCTCGGCCTCGGTCTGGAAGATGAGCTGTTCGAGGACGAGCAGCCAGGCGACCTCGTCCCGGCCGGCCGGGCCTGCCTCCAGGGCCTGGCCCTTGAGCCGTGTGTAGTCCTGCATCGCCTGAATGGTGTGGCGGCGCTGCGACTGGATGACGTCTCGGATGTCGACGCCCGGAGCGCCCACCGCCATGGCGAGCTTGATCGCCAGCTCGTCCCGGGGTGGGTTGCTGCGATCGACGGGCGTACGGAACCAGGACCGCAGCTCCGCCCGGCCGGCCGGCGTGATGGTGTAGAGCGTGTGACCCGCCTCGTCCGCGCCGTTCATCGCGACCAAGCCGTCGCGCTCCAGACGACCGAGGGTCGTGTAGACCTGGCCGACGTTGAGCGGCCAGGTGGCACCCGTACGGGTCTCGAACTCGGCGCGCAACTGGGAGCCGTAGCGCGGACCGCGCTCCAGCAGGGCGAGAAGCCCGTGGCGAATCGACATACTCAGTATGTTCGTCGGGCCGGCCGGGCCGGACAAGGGACCTGAGGTTGACCTCGTCAGTACGCCGTAAGGATGACGGGAAGGATGACGGGACCGGTCAGCGGCGGCGGAGCCGTAGCCCGAGGAACCCCAGTCCCAGGCCGATCAGCGTGATTCCGGCGCCCAGTGTCAGGACGGGAACGCGTCGTGCGACGGACGTGCCGACGGCCTTCGCGTCCGGCTTGCGGGCCGCGTCGGGCGGCGGGGTCCGGGGTGTCGCGGGTGCCTCGGACATGCCTTCGGTGTCTCCCGTGTGACCGGTGTCCCCCGTCCCCCCGGTCGGCTCGGGATCGGCGGATGCCACGGGCGGATCCTCCGCCTTCTTCGTCCCGTCCGTGCTCCCGTCGCTCGTGGGGGAGCTGGGCTCCGGTGCGGACGATTTCTCAGGGGACGGGGACGCGGTGGGCGCCGTGGAAGCGGCGGGAGAGCGGCCGGGGTGCGTGGCGGGTGGCGGGCTCTCGCCAGGGCTTTCGTCCGGCGTCTCATCCGGCGTCTCGTCCGCCGTCTCATCCGGCCTCTCGTCCGGCCGCGTGCTCGGGCTCTCGTCCTGCGGCCGTGAGATCTCAGACCCCGACGGCCTGCCCGGCCGGATACGCCCCTCGCCGGCCGGCCGTCCCGCAAGGGACTCGGTCGGTTCCGGCGCCACCGTCGGACCGGTGGCGGAAGGGGGAGCGGATTCCTCGGCGTACGCGGCGGGCGCGGTCAGCAGCAGGGAAGCGACGGTGATCGCGCAGTGGGTGCGGAGCCTTGACGTCACCGGCCCAGCCTCACACGCACGGATACGGCGGGCATCTCGGAGACGGCCGTCCGCTACGGCCGGGGAGCGGCCAGGAGCGTGGAAACACGTCCCGGCGGGCCCGGCACGCGCCGGCCGGGCCCTGCCCGCCGAGTCCCTCGGTCCTCAGCTGGAACTCCTGGTTCACGGGCTCGACGGCGGTGCCGGTGCCGGGGGTACTGGCCGATCACCGTGTCCTCGGCGAACGCGCCGTCGTCCGCCCGTTCCAGCGGCGCCACGCTCCAGCCGTCGTCGGGTCGCCCCTTCGTCGGGTCGCCCGGGTCCGTATACGCCCGGGTCCGTATAGGCGTTCGTGCGTTCACCGGTGGCCATGGTCCGGTTCTGTCCCGGCGCCTGGTGTCCGGCCATCGCGGACCGGCTGATGAGCGGAGCGGATCCGCCGATCCCGCGCGGCCCCGCGCAGCGGGGGAACCTCACTGCAGCGCGAGCGCCATGATCAGACCGCCGATCGCCAGAATCCCGACGACGACCGAACCGATGACGATCGCCGCGGTCCGCCCGCCGCCACCGCCGTGACCGCCGCGACTCCCCCGGCCGGGACCCGCACCCGTCCGTGGCGAGAGGACGTACGGCTGCGAGGTCTGGTACGGCGGGGCCGGCGGGGCCGCCTGCGGATAGCCGTAGCCGTAGCCAGGGCCGTGACTTATGCCTGGACCCGTGCCGTGACCCGTGCCGTGACCCTGCCCCCGCATCGGGTGCCCTGTCGGCGGGCCGTACGGTCCCGGCTGGTACGGCCCCGGCCCCCCGCCGTGCGAGGGCGGCGCCGGCCGCTCCACCGGCGGGAAGGCCGCCGGACCCATGCTCCCGCCGCCGGGCCGTGGTGCGCCCCGCGCGATCACCGGGGCGGCCTGACCGCCCGCCTGACCGCCCGTCAGCACGCGCGCGCACGCGTCGCGCATCGCGGCCGCGCTGGGAAAACGCTCGTTCGGGTCCTTCTTCAGCGCCCGCGCGACCAGTGCGTCCACCCCTGGGGTGATCGCACGGTTGAAGCTGGACGGAGCCGGGGGCTCCTCCTGCACCTGCGCGTACACGATCGCCAGCGGCGAGTCCCCGTCGAACGGCAGCCGGCCCGTCAGCAGCTGGAAGAGCATGATGCCGACCGAGTAGAGATCGGCGCGGGCGTCGACCGCCCGCCCCAGCGCCTGCTCGGGCGACAGGTACTGCGGCGTGCCGACGACCATGCCGGTCTGTGTCATGGAGGCGACACCCGACTGCATGGCGCGCGCGATGCCGAAGTCCATCACCTTGACGACGCCGCGCCTGGTCATCATCACGTTGCCGGGCTTGATGTCCCGGTGGACCAGGCCCATCTCGTGGCTGGTCTCCAGTGCGGCGAGCACATCGGCCGTCACGGTGAGCGCCTTGTCGGCCGGCATCGCGCCGTACCGCGCGATGTCCGCCTGGAGTACGGAGCCGAGCGGCTGCCCCTCGACGTACTCCATGACGATGTACGGCATCAGCGCGCCGCCCAGCTCGTCCTCGCCGGTGTCGAACACAGAGACGATGTTGGTGTGCGACAACTTGGCTACAGCCTGGGCCTCGCGCCGGAACCGCTCACGGAAGGACTGCTCGCGGCCCAGCTCGGAGTGGAGGGTCTTGATGGCGACCTGACGGTCCAGCGCGACGTCGTACGCCAGGTAGACGGACGCCATCCCGCCCTCGCCGAGCAGGTCGCGGAACTGGTACCGACCGCCCGCGACGGAACGGCCCGCGTAGCTTCCCCGTGCGCCGTCCTGGCTCATGACTGTGCTTCCCCCAGTGATCACATATGACTGCCCAAGTCTGCCCGAGGTCACAGACACGTCAAGCCGGGTGCCCGTTCCGTGACCGTACGCACGACAAGCGTCCCGGAAGCGTTACAGGAAGCGCATGGAACGCGCACGGGCCGTGAGGCGACGGGTTTCACGCCTGGTCCATCCTGAACCGGCGTGTCACGGGAAGCCTGTAGCGTGACGTGGCATAGCCACCCTTGAGACGCACCCCTTGAGACACAGACATACCGCGGACCACGCACACGGTCACCGAGCGGACAGAAACGACGGCGAGGACTGATGGCACCCGAACCCGAAGCTGGCGGCGTGTCGGACGCCGCGGACTCCTGGGGCGACAACGGGCTGGTCGGGGGGCTGGTCGGCGACGGCCGCTACCGGATGACCCACCGCCTCGGCCGCGGCGGCATGGCCGAGGTGTTCGCGGCCGAGGACGTACGGCTCGGACGCACCGTGGCCGTCAAGCTGCTCCGGGCCGATCTCGCCGAGGACCCGGTCTCCAAGGCCCGCTTCACACGCGAGGCGCAGTCGGTCGCCGGCCTCAACCACCACGCGGTGGTGGCGGTGTACGACTCCGGCGAGGACACCGTCAACGGGCAGACCGTGCCGTACATCGTGATGGAGCTGGTCGAGGGCCGCACCATCCGCGAGCTGCTGGTCAGCGCCGAGGCCCCGCCGCCCGAGCAGGCGCTGATCATCGTTTCCGGCGTGCTGGAGGCGCTCGCCTACTCGCATCAGCACGGCATCGTGCACCGCGACATCAAGCCCGCCAACGTCATCATCACCGACGCCGGCGCGGTCAAGGTGATGGACTTCGGCATCGCGCGCGCCCTGCACGGCGCGCAGTCGACGATGACCCAGACCGGCATGGTCATGGGCACGCCGCAGTACCTCTCCCCCGAGCAGGCGCTGGGCAAGGCCGTCGACCACCGCAGTGACCTGTACGCCACCGGCTGCCTGCTCTACGAACTGCTGGCCCTGCGTCCCCCGTTCATCGGCGAGACCCCGCTCTCCGTGGTCTACCAGCATGTCCAGGACATCCCGGTGCCGCCCTCCGAGGTCTCCGGCGTGGCCCCGCCGGAGCTGGACGGTCTGGTCATGCGCTCGCTCGCGAAGGAGCCGGACGACCGGTTCCAGAGCGCCGAGGAAATGCGCGGCATGATCCAGTACGGCTTGCAGATGCTGCAGCAGCAGGGCAGCCACACCGGCAACTGGAGCACCGGCCCGGTCACGGCGCAGGCCGGTGGCGCCGCGGCGATGGGCATGGCCGCGACGACCGCGATGGCGCACCCGCACCACGGCGTCACCTCGCAGGGCCCGATCCTGCCCCCGATGAACCCGGACGACGGCGGATACGGCGGCGGGTACGACGGCGGCCACCAGGGCGGCGGGGGCGGCCGGGGCCGGATGTGGCTCTTCGTCGCGCTCGCGCTGGTCGCGATCGTGGCGGGGGTCGCGTACGCGGTGAACGGGATGGGTGGCGGTACGGAGGACGGCAAGACCACGGATCCCCCGTCGGTGTCCTCCTCCGAGTCGTCGCCCAGCACGGATTCGACGCCGTCGGACGATTCGACGGACGAGGACGACCAGCAGAACAGCTCCTCGGGCGGTCAGCAGCAGCCGGAGTGGCCGACCCGCACACCGTCCCAGACGCCGAGCAGGACCGAGGAGCCGTCCAGGACGCCGTCGACGCCGAGTCAGTCGGGATCGACCGGCAGCAGCGGCGGGACGACGCAGGGCGGCACCGAGGGAAGCGACGAAGGCACCTCGGAAGGCGCCGGCGGGGAGACCAGCTCGGGCGGGTCGTCCAACCAGGGCGGTACGAACGGCGGCGCCGAGACGGGCGGGAACACCGGGAGCACCAACGGCGGTCCCGGCGGGACGGGTGTCATCTCCGGCGCCGCCGGTGACCCGGGCGCCAACACGACCGGCTGACCTGTACGGCCTTCGGGAGAGCCGGCCTCCGGACAGGTCTTCGGGAGAGCCGGACTCCGGCGGTCAGCCTGCCTCCGGGAGCCGGTCTCCGGGAGCGGGGTGAGCAGGCCTCCGGCGTCAGCGTCCGGGAGCCGCCCCCGCGAGGTCAGCTCGCGGGGATTCCCGGGGCCGCCCCCGCGAAGCCCCGCGTCACCCCGCGAAGGCCTCGCACACCGCTTCGTACTCCCGCGTCCACCACACCGCGAGGGCCGACACCGCCGCGAACAGCGGGTCGGCCCTTCGGTCGTCCAGCTGGTAGCGCCAGCGCAGGATCCAGAAGTCGTTCAGCCGCTCCCACCACACCCGGTGGACGGCGGCGGCCAGTTCGGTGGCGTCCGCGCCGGCCGCGCGGCGGTAGGCGCGCGCGTACGCCCGTACCTTCGTCAGCTCCAGCTCGCCCGTCGGCCGTACGAAGAAGATCGCCGCCGCCCGTACCGCCTCCTCGGCGCGCGGCTGTACGCCGAGCCGGTCCCAGTCGATGATCGCGGCGGGTTCGGCGCCCCGGTAGAGCAGGTTCAGCGGGTGGAAGTCGCCGTGCACCCAGCCCGTGGCCGGCTCGGCGCCCGGGGGCGGCCGGCGGTGGGCGTGGCGTTCCAGCAGGCCACGGCGTTCCGTGAGGCGGTGTTCGGCGAGGTCGTCGAAGGTGCTCCTGGGGGTACGGCCGCGGGCCTGCGCCAGCAGTTCGTCGATGAGCGCGAAGGTGTCGGCGGGGTCGGGGCTGTCGTACGGCAGCGCCGCGGGGTCCGGTCCCATCACCTGCTCCAGACAGATGTGGACCAGGCCGAGGAGGCCCCCGAGGCGTTCCGAAGCGGCGGTCGTCAGCTGGGCGCCGCCACGGTGACGGCCGTCGACCCAGGGGTGCAGGGCGTAGCAGCGGCCGCCGATGACGGTGACGGTGTCGCCGTCATCGGTCTCGACGGGCGGTGCGACGGGCACACCGAGCCTCTGGAGCCGCTGGGTGGCGCCGTGCTGGCGGGTGATGGCCTGGTGGTCGCCGTCCAGATGGTGCTTGAGGAAGTAGGAGCCACGGGTGGTCGCGAGCCGGTAGCCGCGGTTCAGCAGCCCCTGGGCGACGGGTTCGCAGGACAGTGGCTCGCCCGCGTGGCGGTAGCGGCGGAGCAGCGCACGGACGGGCGGGGCCGACGTGGCGTGTGGGGCACGTGGGGTGTCGTCCGGAGGCGGGGCGGGCGAAGGGATGAAAGCGGTCGCGGCAGGCGCAGCGAGTTCATATGAGCGCGGCACTTGTCAGATGTTAGATCACGCTGCGTGTTGAGGCCGTCGCTCCTGGGAGTAGTCGAGCATGTGTACGGTGACAAACTGCGGCACAAGGCACATATAGACCGGCTCGAACGGTTGACCGTCCACGTGGTGCGGCCCCCCGCCGAACTGCTCCAGCTCGCGGGCCGTCGGAACGATGATCTCCGCCGTGCCGGTGAGCTGCACCGACCAGAGGTCGAACTCGCCGTTTCCGAAGTTGTCCGCGCCGTACGCCACCACACCCCCACCGCAAGCCCGGTGGTAGCCATGGCCCGCGTGCATCCGCAGCAGGACGCCGCCGTCCGTGACGATGTGGCGGGCGGGAGTCACGAAGGGCATCGCGCGCATACTCGTCGCCACCCGTCCGTACGGGACGAGGCTGAGCAGCTTCAGGGCGCGGACTTCCTCGGTGGACATGCCGTCCACTCTCCGCCGGCGCGGCTTCGCCGGACAGAGGAGGCGGCCCCGGATGAAGAGGACGTTGGTCCCGATTAAGACCGGGCGTGGCGGGGTCGGCGGGGTCGGCGGGTGCGGCGGGTGCGGGTGCGGCGGGTGCGGCGGGTGTGAGGGTCGGGCGCGTGCGGCGGGAGCGGGTGCTGTCTCAGCGCTTCTCCGCCTGCAGCCGGGCCACGTACGCGGCCGCCTGCGACCGCCGCTCCATCCCCAGCTTGGAGAGCAGGCTGGACACATAATTCTTGATCGTCTTCTCGGCGAGGTGCAGCCGCTCGCCGATGACCCGGTTCGTCAGGCCCTCGCCGATCAGATCCAGGATCCTGCGCTCCTGGTCGGTGAGGCCGGCCAGCTTGTCGTCGCTCTTCGGTCCCGTGCCGTCACGCAGCCGCGCCAGCACCCGGGCCGTCGCCTCCGGGTCGAGGAGCGAGCGCCCCGCCGCCACGTCCCGTACGGCCGTCAGCAGCTCACTGCCACGGATCGCCTTGAGTACATAGCCCGAGGCCCCGGCCATGATCGCGTCGAAAAGCGCCTCGTCATCGGCGTACGAGGTGAGCATCAGGCAGTGGATGTCCTCGTCGCGCGAGCGCACCTCCCGGCACACTTCCACGCCGCTGCCGTCCGGCAGCCGGACGTCCAGTACGGCCACGTCGGGGCGTGTGGCGGGGATTCTGGCCATGGCGTCCGCGGCCGTGCCCGCCTCTCCGACGACTTCGATGTCATCCTCGACAGAGAGCAGTTCGTACACGCCCCGGCGGACGACCTCGTGGTCATCGACCAGAAATACCGTGATTTTTCCCTTTTCCCGCACAATTTCAGTCTCACACACTCACCCCTTCCCTGCCGCAGATCAGCGGGATAACGTGCCGTTGTTCCGGCGGCCTGCAAGGCTGTGACCAGTGGTTGTTCCCGACTTTGCCGATTTACTTGGAAATCCAAGCAAAATTGCAGGTCAAATGGGGTTTCGCACTAGTGCGGCCCACTGGGTAACGTGCCTGTGACAGGGGCTCGCCGGGGCACCTGTCACGCCTGCCCCGATCGCGCCGCACCCACCCCGTGCGCGCGGCCGGACATCAGGCGAGCCGCACTGGTTCCCGGCGGATCCCGGGGGCCGGACAGACGGAGGAGCACGCACGTGACCGTGGAGAGCACTGCCGCGCGCAAACCGCGACGCAGCAGCGGCACCAAGCGCGCCAGCGCTAAGAGGACGCCGCAGCAGCAGAGTTCCGAGCCTCAGCTCGTACAACTGCTCAGCCCGGAGGGCGAGCGCGTCGAGCACCCGGACTTCGAGATCGACCTGTCCCCGGACGAGCTGCGCGGGCTGTACCGGGACATGGTCCTGACCCGCCGTTTCGACGCCGAGGCCACGGCGCTGCAGCGCCAGGGCGAGCTCGGGCTGTGGGCATCGCTGCTGGGCCAGGAGGCCGCGCAGATCGGCTCGGCCCGCGCGCTGCGCGACGACGACTATGTCTTCCCGACCTACCGGGAGCACGGCGTCGCCTGGTGCCGCGGGGTCGACCCGACCAACCTGCTCGGCATGTTCCGCGGTGTGAACCACGGCGGCTGGGACCCGAGCACCAACAACTTCCACCTCTACACGATCGTCATCGGCTCGCAGACGCTGCACGCCACCGGCTACGCCATGGGCGTCGCCAAGGACGGCGCGGACTCGGCCGTGATCGCGTACTTCGGCGACGGCGCCTCCAGCCAGGGCGATGTCGCCGAATCGTTCACCTTCGCCGCCGTCTACAACGCGCCGGTGGTGTTCTTCTGCCAGAACAACCAGTGGGCGATCTCCGAGCCGACCGAGAAGCAGATGCGGGTGCCGCTGTACCAGCGCGCGCAGGGCTACGGCTTCCCGGGCGTCCGGGTCGACGGCAACGACGTACTCGCCTGCCTGGCCGTGACCCGGTCCGCGCTGGAGCGGGCCCGCCGGGGCGAGGGGCCGATGCTCGTCGAGGCGTTCACGTACCGCATGGGCGCGCACACCACCTCGGACGATCCGACGAAGTACCGCGCGAACGAGGAGACCGAGGCATGGGAGGCCAAGGACCCGATCCTGCGGCTGCGCCGGTATCTGGAGCGGGAGGGCTGGGCCGACGACGCGTACTTCACGGCCCTGGAGGAGGAGAGCGAGACGCTCGGCAAGCGGGTGCGTGAGGCCGTACGGGCCATGCCTGACCCGGAGCCGCTGGCGATCTTCGACAACGTGTACGCGGACGGGCACGCGCTCGTCGACGAGGAGCGCGCGCAGTTCGCCGCGTACCAGGCGTCGTTCGAGGATTCCGAGAGCGGCTCCGCCGCCGGGAACGGCTCCGCCGAGGAGGGCAAGTAGCCATGGCCGTACAGAAGCTCCCCCTGGCGAAGGCGATCAACGAGTCGCTCCGCAAGGCGCTGGAAACCGACCCCAAGGTCCTGATCATGGGTGAGGACGTCGGCAAGCTCGGCGGCGTCTTCCGCGTCACGGACGGCCTGCAGAAGGACTTCGGCGAGGGCCGGGTCATCGACACCCCGCTCGCCGAGTCCGGCATCGTCGGCACGGCCATCGGCCTCGCCCTGCGCGGGTACCGGCCGGTCGTGGAGATCCAGTTCGACGGTTTCGTCTTCCCGGCGTACGACCAGATCGTCACGCAGCTCGCGAAGATGCACGCCCGCGCGCTCGGCAAGATCAAGATGCCCGTCGTGATCCGTATCCCGTACGGCGGCGGCATCGGCGCGGTCGAGCACCACAGCGAGTCCCCCGAGGCGCTGTTCGCGCACGTCGCCGGCTTGAAGATCGTCTCGCCGTCCAACGCCTCGGACGCGTACTGGATGATGCAGCAGGCCATCCAGAGCGACGACCCGGTGATCTTCTTCGAGCCGAAGCGCCGCTACTGGGACAAGGGCGAGGTCAACGACGAGCTGATCCCCGGACCGCTGCACAAGGCGGCCGTCGCGCGGGCCGGCACGGACCTGACCCTCGCCGCGTACGGCCCGATGGTGAAGGTCTGCCTCGAAGCGGCCTCGGCCGCCGCCGAGGAGGGCAAGTCGGTGGAGGTCCTCGACCTCCGGTCGATGTCCCCGATCGACTTCGACACGATCCAGACGTCGGTGGAGAAGACGCGCCGGCTGGTCGTCGTGCACGAGGCGCCGGTCTTCTACGGCTCCGGCGCGGAGATCGCCGCCCGGATCACGGAGCGGTGCTTCTACCACCTGGAGGCCCCGGTGCTGCGTGTGGGCGGCTACCACGCGCCGTATCCGCCGGCCCGCCTGGAGGACGAGTACCTCCCGGGCCTGGACCGGGTGCTCGACGCCGTCGACCGCTCGCTCGCGTACTGAGGACTGCCGTGACCATGACTGCTGACACTTCCACGCGCTATCGCGAGTTCAAGATGCCCGACGTGGGCGAGGGACTCACCGAGGCCGAGATCCTCAAGTGGTACGTACAGCCGGGCGACACCGTCACCGACGGACAGGTCGTGTGCGAGGTCGAGACCGCGAAGGCGGCCGTCGAACTCCCCATCCCCTACGACGGGGTGGTGCACGAGCTGCGCTTCGAGGAGGGCACGACCGTCGACGTCGGCGCGACCATCATCACGGTGGACGTGGCGCCGGGCAGCCCGGCTCCGGAGCCCGCTGCCGCCGCAGGACCGGTCGCCGCCGCCGGTGAGGCGGCCGGGTCGGGCACGCCTGCCGACCCCGCCGATCCTGCCGCGCCGAAGGGCCGTCAGCCGGTCCTCGTCGGGTACGGGGTCTCCGAGGCGTCCACGAAGCGCCGCCCGCGCCGGGGCACGCCGGTGCCCGGGCAGGCGGCGGCGGCCGAGCCCGCGGCCGCCGCGATCCAGGCGGAGATGAACGGGCAGGCGGCTCCCGCCCCGGCTCCCGCCCCCGCCCTGGTTCCGGACACGGAGCCCGCTCCTGGTCGCCCGCTCGCCAAACCCCCGGTACGCAAGCTCGCCAGGGACCTCGGTGTGGACCTGGCGACGATCACCCCGACCGGCCCGGACGGGATCATCACCCGCGAGGACGTCCACGCGGCGACGGCGCAGGCTCCGTCCGCGGTGCCCGCTCCGGAGACGCTGGCGGCAGTGGTGGCGGCGCCGGCCGGCGCCGCCGCACCCGTGGCCGCGGGCCGGGAGACCCGTATCCCCGTCAAGGGCGTACGGAAGGCCACGGCGGCGGCGATGGTGGGCAGCGCCTTCACCGCGCCGCACGTCACCGAGTTCGTCACCGTCGACGTGACGCGCACGATGAAGCTCGTCGAGGAACTCAAGGCCGACAAGGACATGGCGGGCCTGCGGGTCAACCCGCTGCTCCTCGTCGCCAAGGCCCTGCTCGTCGCCATCAAGCGCAACCCCGAGATCAACGCTGCCTGGGACGAGGCCGCCCAGGAGATCGTCCTCAAGCACTACGTGAACCTGGGCATCGCGGCGGCGACCCCGCGCGGTCTGCTCGTCCCGAACATCAAGGACGCGCACGACAAGACCCTGCCCCAACTCGCCGTCGCGCTGGGCGAGCTGGTCTCCACGGCCCGCGAGGGGAGGACGACCCCGGCGGCCATGCAGGGCGGCACGGTCACCATCACCAACGTCGGTGTCTTCGGCATCGACACCGGCACGCCCATCCTCAACCCGGGCGAGTCCGCGATCCTGGCGGTCGGCGCGATCAAGCTCCAGCCCTGGGTCCACAAGGGCAAGGTGAAGGCCCGCCAGGTCACCACGCTGGCGCTGTCCTTCGACCACCGCCTGGTCGACGGCGAGCTGGGCTCCAGGGTCCTGGCGGACCTCGCGGCCGTCCTGGAACAGCCGAAGCGCTTGATCACCTGGGCCTGACCGTCCGCACCACCGCGTCACCGCACCACCGCACCACCGCACCACCGCACCGTCGGGGGGGGGGCCCGCCCCCCCCCGCCCCCCCCCCCCCCCCCCGGTCCCGCCCGCCCGCCCCCCCCCCGGCCCCCCCCCGCGCCCCCCCGGCCCCCCCCCCCCCCCCCCGCCCCCCCCCCGTCGGCGGGCGGACCGGCCCCCGCCGGCCCGCCCGCCGACGGCCGTTTCCGGCCGGAAGGACACCGGCCGGGATCGCGACGGCGCAGCGTCGGCCCCATGACCGCTCCCTTGCCGCTCTCCGCGCTGCTGTCCCGCGTCCTGCTGGCGTTCACCGCCGATTTCGAGCAGGCGTCGCGCCTGTCGCTCGCGGTCAGCGCGAACGTCCTGCGGGTGCTGGACGAGGACGGCCTCCGGGTGCGGGACCTGCCCGCGCTGACCGGGGTGTCGAAGGAGGCGGTCGCCGTGTCCCTCGGCTTCCTGGAACGGCACGGATACGCGCTGGTGGAGCCGGACCCCGCCGCCCCGCGAACCCGTGTGGCCCGGCTGACCCCGCTGGGCCTGGGCGCGCGGCGGAAGTACCCGCGGATCCTCGCCGAGGTCGAGACCGCCTGGCGGCGGCGGTTGGGCGGGCGGGCCGTCAGTGAACTCCGCGACGCCCTGCGGGCCGTGACCGGCGCGGCGGCTGACGGGGAGCCGTGTCTGTCCCTGGGTCTCCGGCCCCCTCCGGACGGCTGGCGCGCGCATCCGCCGTACCGGGCGCTGACGGCGCGGCTGCTCGCGGACCCGGTGGCCGGGCTCCCGCAGTACCCGATGGTGTCGCACCGGGGCGGCTTCCCCGACGGCAGCTGAGTGGCGGCGGTTCGGGACGGGGCGGCCCGGCGCCGTCACGTTCTGAGCCGGTGAGCGTCCTCCCGCTCGGGCAGATCCCGTCCGTCCCGACTCGCGGCCGGACAGCAGTACCCCCGGTGACCTGTGCGTCACCGGGGGCACGGTACGGGGCCGGGGACTCCGGCGGAGGGCTCAGCGGCCCCGGCGGGGTGGCGTCCCGTCGAGCCGGTCGAAGATGACCTCGCAGGAGTCCGGCGCTACCGTCGAGCAGTTCGCGGGCCTGGCCGGGGAAGAACCGCTCGTGCCGGTCAGTCGCGCTGTGCGTCCGCCGGGAGGGTACGGAGTCGCATGGTCTTCGCGGTCGTCGAGCCGAAGCCGTGGTCGAGGAGCTTCGCGGCGTCCTTGTAGCGGTCGGAGCCGTTCAGCACGACACCGACGAGGGTCTGGTTTCCGCGAGTGGCGGCGAAGACCAGGCAGGGTCCCGCCGAGGTGCCGGTGCCGGTCTTGAGGCCGATGGCGCCCTTGTAGGAGCCGAGCAGCTTGTTCGTGTTGTACCAGGTGTACGTGCGCTTGCCGCCCTTGCTGGTCGGCGCCGTGCCTGTGTACTTGGTGGCCTTGACCACCGTGCGGAAGGCCGTGTTCTTCATGGCGTACTGGGCGATCTTCGCCAGATCGCGGGGGGTGGTGTAGTTGTTCCCCGCTTTCGATATGCCGTCGAAGGAGTCGAACTTGGTGTTCTTGAGACCCAGTTCGGTGGCCTTCTTGTTCATCTTCGAGATGAACGACTTCGTACGGGCGGCGGTGGTGGCACCCGTACCGAAGGTGTCGGCGAGGGCGTACGCCGCGTCACAGCCGGAGGGCAGCATCGTGCCGTACAGCAGCTGGCGGACGGTCACCTTGTCGCCCGTCCGCAGGTCCGCCGTGCTGGCGCCCTGCCTGACGACGTAGTCGCGGTAGGCCTGCTTGACGGTGATCTTGCGATTGAGGTCGACGCCCTTGGTGCTGAGCACCACGGCGGCCGTCATGATCTTGGTGGTGCTGGCCATCTGGCGCCTGGTGTCCGCCGACTTGGCGAAGACCGTGGCGCCGGACGCGCTGTTCAGCAGAAAGGCTCCCTTGCCGGTGACGGCGGGGGCGGTGGCCGCTTGGGCGGACGCGGCCAGGGGGGAGACGGTCAGCAGCAGGCCGGCGGTGAGGCTGACCACGGCGGCTCTGCGTACGCCCGGAAGGCAAGTTGTCAAAGGGAACGCTCCGAATCGCGAATGCGCCTGAATGCCACGACGTGAGACTCCTCCGCAAAGGCGTCTCGGTAGAGGACACGTGAGCGGGCCGAACGGATGTACGCGGGGAGTCGTCGAGGATCGGGACCAGTCGGTCCCGGGTCCGGGGCTTCAGATCCGGGGTCCGGGGCCTCTGACCCCGGGTCCAGGGCTTGTGATCCCGGGTCCGGGGCTTCTGATCCGGGCTCCGGGGCCGGGCCGGTGGCCGGTGCTCCGCCGTCCCGTATCCCGGACGCGGATTCCTGTTGCACCTCTGTTGTATCTAAGCTGTGCTCATGCCGTCCGCCCCGCCTGCTTCCATGAAGCAACCGCCCGCCGCCGACCGTGTCTACAGCCATATCAAGGAGGCCGTCCTCGACCGCCGCTACGAGGGCGGGACCCTGCTCACCGAGGGAGAGCTGGCCGAGGCGGTCGGCGTCTCCCGGACGCCCGTGCGGGAGGCGCTGCTCAAGCTGGAGGTGGAGGGGCTGATCAAGCTCTACCCCAAGAAGGGCGCGCTCGTACTCGCCGTGTCCGCGCAGGAGATCGCGGATGTCGTCGAGACGCGGCTGCTGGTCGAGGAGTTCGCCGTACGGAAGGCCGTGCCGGCGTCCGGGCGGTTGATCGGGCGGCTGGAGGAGTTGCTGGAGGAGCAGCGGCGGTGGGCCGCCGAAGGGGACCTCGCCGCCGTCTCGGTGACCGACCGGTCGTTCCACGCGGAGATCGTGCGGAACGCGGGCAATCAGATTCTGTCGAAGCTCTACGACCAGCTCAGGGACCGGCAGTTGCGGATGGGCGTCGCCGTGATGGAGGCGCACCCCGACCGCATCGCCGCGAACATCACCGAACACGCCGAACTGCTCGAAGCCATCAGGACGGGCGACGTCGAGGGAGCCGCCGCGTGTGTGCGCCGGCATGTCAGCCGCGTGAAGGTGCTCGTCCGGGGGGAGGCCCGATGAGTGGCCCGGCTCTCACGCTGCCCGGCGATCCGCCCGGCGGCCGGCGTGCCGTCGGGATGTGGGGCATCGGCGTCGCCGTCTACTTCGTCGCCGTCACCTTCCGTACGAGTCTGGGCGTGGCCGGGCTCGACGCCGTCGAGCGCTTCGACATCAACGCCTCCGCGCTGTCGACGTTCTCGATCCTTCAACTGCTCGTGTACGCGGGCATGCAGATACCCGTGGGGCTGCTGGTCGACCGGCTCGGCACCAAGAAGGTACTGACGATCGGCGCGGTGCTCTTCACGGTCGGGCAGCTGGGCTTCGCGCTCGCCCCCTCGTACGGCATGGCCCTGGCCTCCCGCGCCCTGCTCGGCTGCGGCGACGCGATGACCTTCATCACCGTGCTGCGGCTCGGCACCCGCTGGTTCCCGGCCCGCCGGGGGCCGCTGATCGCGCAGATCGCCGCGCTGTTCGGGGTGGCGGGCAATCTGGTCTCCACCGTCCTCATCTCCCGGACCCTGCACGGTCTGGGCTGGACCGCGACCTTCGCGGGCAGCGCCGTGGCCGGTGCCGTCGTCCTGGTCCTGGTGCTGCTCTTCCTCCGGGACCATCCGGAAGGCCATGAGCCGCCGCCTGCCGGGCACGTCGGCTTCGCCTACGTACGGAAGCAGATCGCCCTGTCCTGGAGCGAGCCGGGCACCCGGCTCGGGATGTGGGTGCACTTCACCACCCAGTTCCCGGCCATGGTCTTCCTCCTGCTGTGGGGGCTGCCGTTCCTCGTCGAGGCGCAGGGTCTGTCCCGGGCCACGGCGGGCGAGCTGCTCACCCTCGTCGTGCTCTCCAACATGGCCGTGGGCCTGGTCTACGGGCAGGTCATCGCCCGGCACCACGGGGCCAGGGCGCCGCTGGCGCTCGGCACGGTCGGGGTGACGGCGCTGCTCTGGGGCGCGACGATCGCTTACCCGGGTGACCACACCCCGATGTGGCTGCTGATCACCCTCTGCGTGGTGCTCGGCTCCTGCGGTCCCGCGTCGATGATCGGCTTCGACTTCGCCCGGCCCGCGAATCCGCCGGAGCGTCAGGGCACCGCCTCCGGAATCGTCAACATCGGTGGTTTCACCGCCTCGATGACGACACTGCTCGCGATCGGTCTCCTGCTGGACGCGACCGGCGACAACTACCGGATCGCGTTCGCGTCCGTCTTCGTCCTCGAAGCGCTCGGCGTGGTCCAGATCCTGCGGCTGCGGGCGCGGACGGCCCGGCGGGAGCGGGAGCGGCTGGTGGCGAGCCGGGTGGAAGTGGTGCACGTACCGGCGTGACGCCGTGCCCGTACGTACCGGCGTGAGGCGGGGTGGACCGTGCGGGTGCCCGCCTCATCGCGCCGTACGCCCTGCGCGCGCGCTGTGTCCGCCGCCCTCGCGCCTACCGCGTCACCGCGCCCCTCGCACCTGCCGCGCCCCTCGCACCTGCCGCATCCCTCGCGCCTATCGCCTTCTCGTGCCTACCGCGTCACCGCGAACTCGCGCAGGATCGCCGCCGCCAGCTCCTGATCCCCGTCGATCTTGATCTGGTCCGCGACGGCCGCCGGCCGCACCCGGCCGCACGCCAGCCTGAAGTACGTCTCCCAGTCCATCGCGAGCGTCACCAGGGGGCCGAGTGACGGCGAGCCGTCGACCGAGCCACGGCCGTCCGCGCTCACCCGGACCGTACGCAGGAACTCCACCGGGCCGTGCACGTCGATCACGATCGCCGAGTTCGGCGGCGCGCCCGCGTCCTTCGCGACGGCCTCGGCCAGCCCGACCAGCAGCTCGTCGCGGGCGACCAGGGCGCCGGGGGAGTCGAGGTTGCCCGGCTTGTCGAGCGTGGTGCGCAGGTCCTGCTCGTGCACCCAGAGGTCGAACGCCCGTCCCCGCCAGGCGGTTTCGAGGGTCTGCTCGGTGCCGAGGGGCGCCCGGACCATCGTGTCGGGCAGGCGGTTCTCGTTCCGCAGCTGACGGTTGCGGCGGATGACCGTGTACTCCAGCTCGGAGGTCATCTCCGGTGCGGTGTGGTGCCGCCGCACATCGACCTGCATCTC
The DNA here is from genome assembly GCF_044454085.1 of Streptomyces sp. NPDC051569. Classification (NCBI taxonomy): domain Bacteria; kingdom Bacillati; phylum Actinomycetota; class Actinomycetes; order Kitasatosporales; family Streptomycetaceae; genus Streptomyces; species Streptomyces sp. NPDC051569. Next base: position 21,923 of record NZ_JBITDJ010000006.1, on the reverse strand, counting down.
CATGTAACGGGCGAACTCGCTCTGCACGTGGTAGAGATCGCGCGGCAGTGAGTGGATCGGCCGTGGGTCCCCGAGCATCTCGCATTCCATGCCGATGACGTGCGAGATGATGTCTCGTACGGACCACCCGGGGCACGGTGTGCGCCAGTTCCACTCGCTTTCGACGAGTGGCTGCACCAACTCGGCTATGGCCTCGATGGAATGGGTCCAGGCATCGGCGTAGTTCTGAAGGCTGGGATGGACGGTCACGGGACCCCTCGGCGGTTCTGCGGTACGCGGGCTGGCTTGCTGGCGGGCTGCGGTCTGCGGGCGGCGGCTGCGGCCGCTTGGGAGGTTTGCAGCTAAGTTACGCTGCCCGATGGCACCCCGGCAGTGCTTTCGTGTGACGATCGTAGGCCCGTGTTGACGGTTCGAATGCCAGGACGGTGGTACTGTGCGCGCCTCGCTCATCCAGATCGCGGTAGACCCGGACGAATCCGTCGGCGCCCGCAGGCAGCGTGCGGCCGCGCTGGTGCGCCGGCAGCGAGGCGCTGACCTGGTGGTCCTGCCGGAGCTGTGGCCGGTCGGGGCGTTCGCGTACGAGTCATTCGCCGAGGAGGCGGAGGCGCTGGACGGCCCCACCTTCGAGGCGATGTCGAAGGCGGCGCGTGACGCCGGGGTCTGGTTGCACGCCGGATCCATCGTCGAACGGGATCCCGAAGGACCGCTCTACAACACCTCGCTCGTCATCTCCCCCGCCGGTGAACGGGCCGCCACGTACCGCAAGATCCACCGCTTCGGCTTCGACCAGGGCGAGGCGGCGATGATGGGCGCGGGCGGGGAACTGGTCACCCTACGGCTGCCGGAGACCACCCTCGGCCTCGCCACCTGCTACGACCTGCGCTTCCCCGAGCTGTTCCGCGGGCTCGTCGACGCCGGCGCGCAGACACTCGTCGTCCCGGCCGGCTGGCCCGCCCGGCGCCGCGCGCACTGGACGCTGCTCGCGCGGGCCCGCGCCGTGGAGAACCAGGCGTACGTCCTGGCCTGCTCCACCGCCGGCACCCACGCCGGGGTGGAGCAGTCGGGGCACAGCATCGTCGTGGACCCCTGGGGCGAGGTACTCGCCGAGGCGGGGCCCGGCGAGGAGGTCCTCACGGTGGATCTCGACCCGGCGAAGGTGGCGACGACGCGCGAGCGGTTCCCGGCGCTGAAGGACCGCCGGCTGGGCCTGGAAACGCCGCCGCGCCGCTGAGCGGCACGCTCAACGACCGCGCCGCCGAGCAGCACCGAACGGCCGCCGCGCCGCTGAGCCGCACACGCGACGACCGCGCCGCCGAGCAGCACCGAACGGCCGCCGCGCCGCCGGGCAGCACGCTCAACGACCGCGCCGCCGGGCACTCGGCCCCGGTCCGGGTTCAGCCGTCCTCGCGTTCCTTCTCCGCCATCCGGATCACGCACACCGCCACGGCGATGAGCAGCGCGTGGTCGCTGTCCTCCCGCACCACGTCCACGCCGTACGTCTCCCGTACCCGCAGCCAGCGCCGCGAGATGTGCGCCAGCAGCTCGCCGTCGTACTCGATCGCGAACTCCCGGTCGAGGATCCGCCCGCTCACATCCAGCTCGGTGCCGTCCACCAGCGACACCCGGTAGTGGTTGCGCAGCAGCGAGAGCCGCTTCTTGCGGATGGTCGCGAGCGTCCGGTCGTCCCGCTCGATGGTCATCGCGTCGCGCAGGCTGAGCAGCTTCTGCCGCAGGGTGATCAGCACCCGCCCGGACGGATCCTTCAGCTCCAGGGTGTCGCGGAGCCGCAGCGCCTTTCCGTCGACGAGAAAGGCCTGCCGGCCGCTCTCGTCCTCGATCCAGTAGTCGTCGCCGATCGCGAAGATCTTGTCGCGCACGAGATATTTCATGGGGAACGGGTACCCCGCCGGGGCGCCCCGAAGGCGTCACGGAGTGAGGTGCACGCGTTCGGGCGGCGCGGGCGTGCGTCAGGTCACACGACCCGGGATGGCACCCTTGATGCATGAACGATGCTTCTCCCGTGTCCCGTCGCGCCCGTGTCCGTGCCCCCGAGCTGGTCGGAAAGGGCGGTTGGCTCAATACGGGCGGTACCTCGTACTCCCTGGCTGACCTGCGGGGACGCATCGTCATCCTGGATTTTTGGACGTTCGCCTGCATCAACTGCCTGCACGTCCTGGACGAGCTGCGGGAGCTGGAGGAGAAGCACCGGGACACGGTGGTGATCATCGGGGTCCACTCGCCGAAGTTCGTGCACGAGGCCGAGCACCGGGCCGTCGTGGACGCCGTCGAGCGGTATGAGGTGCATCACCCCGTCCTGGACGACCCCGAGATGGTGACCTGGAAGCAGTACGCCGTACGGGCCTGGCCCACGCTCGTCGTGGTCGACCCCGAGGGGTACGTCGTCGCGCAGCACGCCGGTGAGGGGCACGCGCACGCGATCGAGAAGCTGGTCGAGGAGCTGGAGGCCGAGCACTCCGCGAAGGGCACGCTGCGGCGCGGGGACGGGCCGTACGTTCCGCCGGAGCCGGTCGCGACCGATCTGCGTTTCCCCGGGAAGGCGCTGGTGCTGGAGAGCGGGAACTTCCTCGTCTCCGACTCCACCCGCCATCAGCTGGTCGAGCTGGAGCCGGACGGCGAGACGGTCGTACGGCGGATCGGCACCGGCACCCGCGGGTTCGGTCCCGACTCGTTCAGTGAGCCGCAGGGCCTCGCGCTGCTGCCCGGCGGCAAGGTGATCGTCGCCGACACCGTGAACCACGCGCTGCGGACGTACGACCCGGTCAGCGGCGTGATCGAGACCGTCGCCGGGACCGGCAAGCAGTGGTGGCAGGGGTCGCCGACCTCCGGGCCGGCCCGCGAGGTCGACCTCTCCTCGCCGTGGGATGTCGCCTGGTGGGCGGACCGGGTGTGGATCGCGATGGCCGGTGTCCACCAGCTGTGGACGTACGACCCGGCCACCGGCACCGTCCAGGTCGCGGCCGGCACCACCAATGAGGGACTCGTGGACGGGCCCGCCGCCGAGGCGTGGTTCGCGCAGCCGTCCGGGCTGGCGGCGGCCGGGGACCGGCTGTGGATCGCCGACTCGGAGACGAGCGCCCTGCGGTACGTCGAGCGGGACGCGGACACCGGCGGGTTCGCCATCCGTACGGCCGTCGGCACCGGGCTCTTCGACTTCGGGCACCGCGACGGGGCCGCCGAGCAGGCGCTGCTCCAGCACCCGCTGGGTGTCACCGCGCTGCCCGACGGTTCGGTCGCCGTCTCGGACACGTACAACCACGCCCTGCGCCGCTTCGACCCGGCGACCGGTGAGGTGACCACCCTCGCCACGGATCTGCGCGAGCCCAGCGACGCGCTCCTGGTCGGCGAGGACATCGTCGTCGTCGAGTCCGCGCGCCACCGGCTGACCCGGCTGCGGCTGCCCGAGGAGGCGGTCCGCGTCGAGGCGGTCGCCCACCGCACCCAGCGGGCCGCCACCGAGGTCGGGCCCGGCGCGCTCCAGCTGGACATCGTCTTCACCGCGCCGAGCGGGCAGAAGCTCGACACGCGTTACGGTCCCTCGACCCGGCTGCTCGTCTCCGCGACCCCGCCCGAGCTGCTGGCGGAGGGCGGCGGCGCCGGTACGGATCTGCGGCGTGAGCTGGTGCTCGCCGACGGCGTCACGGAGGGCGTCCTGCATGTCTCCGCGATGGCGGCGTCCTGCGACGACGACCCGGCCAACGAGTACCCGGCCTGCCATGTCCACCAGCAGGACTGGGGTGTCCCGGTCCGCCTGACCGAGGGCGGTACGTCCCGGCTGGCGCTGGTCCTGGCCGGGCTCGACGCCTGAGCCGCGCCGGGGCCGGGCGCCTGAGCCGCGCCGGGCGCCTGAGCCTGTGTCACGCCGGGCGCCTGAGCCCGCGTCGGGCCGGAAGTCGCTGACGTACCGGTCAGAAGCCGCTGCGGTCGTCCCGTTCCACGATGGTCGGGGCGACCGGCGAGACGATGGCCCGCCGGCGGCGGGCGATGCTGGTGAAGGTGGCGATGCCGATGATGCCGACCGCCATCATGATGATCCCGACCAGGTCGACGTTGACGCTGTCGAGTTCCCAGTCGGTCGCGAAGGTGAGGATCGCCCCCACCGCGATGAGAACGATGCATCCGCCTATGCCCATGAATCCCGCCTCCTGATACGAGTGGTGGCCGTTCCGGGCCATTGGGTCGGGTACCCCGGTCCGGAACAGCCATGCGGGCGGCGGGAGTTCATCGCGGGGGCCGTTGTCCGGCCCACGCGGTGGGTCAGCCCTCCAGGAAGGCGACCAGCGCGTTCGCCAGCAGGTACGGGTCATCGGCGCCGCACAGTTCGCGCGCGCTGTGCATCGACAGGATCGCGACGCCGATGTCGACCGTCCGGATGCCGTGCCGGGCCGCGGTGATCGGGCCGATGGTCGTGCCGCACGGCATCGAGTTGTCCGAGACGAACGACTGCCACGGCACGCCCGCCTTCTCGCACGCCGCCGCGAAGACGGCGCGGCCGCTGCCGTCCGTCGCGTACCGCATGTTGACGTTGACCTTGAGGATCGGGCCGCCGTTGGCGCGCGGGCGGTGCGTCGGGTCGTGGCGCTCGCTGTAGTTCGGGTGCACGGCGTGGCCGGTGTCCGACGACAGGCAGATCGTGCCGGCGAAGGCCCGCGCCCGGTCCTCGTACGTACCGCCCCGGGAGAGCACCGAACGCTCCAGGACCGTGCCGAGCAGCGGCCCGTCCGCGCCGGTGTCCGACTGTGAGCCGTTCTCCTCGTGGTCGAAGGCGGCCAGCACCGGGATGTACGGCAGGGGTGTGCCGACGACCGAGGTCAGCGCGGCCGTACCCGCGTGCACGGAGATGAGGTTGTCCATCCGGGGCCCGGCCAGCAGCTCGCGGTCCTTGCCGAGGTAGGCGGGCGCCTCGATGGCGTGCGGCATGAGGTCCCAGCCGGTGATGTCCTCCGGCGCGACGCCCGCTTCCCCGGCCACGAAGCGGATCAGGTCGCCCTCCTCGGTCTCCCCGAGGCCCCAGATGGGCTGCATGTGCCGCTGCCGGTCCAGCTTGAGGCCCTCGGTGTTGACGGACCGGTCCAGGTGCACGGCCAGTTGGGGGACGCGCAGCAGCGCGCGGTCGATGTTGACCAGCCGGTGCGAGCCGTCGCGCAGGGTGATCCGGCCCGCGAGCCCCAGATCACGGTCGAGCCAGGTGTTGAGCAGCGTCCCGCCGTAGATCTCGACGGCGATCTGCCGCCAGCCGTACGAGCCGGTGTCCGGGATCGGCTTCACCCGCAGATTGGGGGAGTCCGTGTGCGCGCCGATGATCCGGAACGGTGTGTGCGGTTCCGCGCCCTCCGGTACGTACCAGGCGATGATCGCCCCGCCGCGCAGCACGAACCGTCCGCCCGTGGAACCGTCCCAGGCATCCGTCTCCAGTACCTGGCGGAAGCCTGCCTTCTCCAGGCGCTCCGCGGCATTGGCCACCGCGTGGTACGGCGACGGGCTGGCCGAGAGGTAGGTCATGAGGTCGTCGGTGTGGCCGCGGTCGAAGCGGGCGGAAGTGCTCATGGGGTTCACCATAACGACGGGCGCCCGGCACCGGTCCCGGCAGCGCTGACAACGTCATATGCCGGGGCGGACAAGCTCCGCACATGGGGATATCGGGCACGGAAACGGAGGGTGGGGGTGGGTCCGCCGGGCGGACGGGACGGGAGCGCGAGGGGGGACGGGACGGGAGCGCGAGGGGGGACGGGGGTGACGGGAGGGGGGCAGGACGCCTCTCCCCGAGAGGTGTCCTGCCCCCGTACGGCGCGTTGACACGGGCTCCCCGGAATTGCGTGGCCGGAGGTCCGCGTTCGCGGTATCAGTGCCGCGGGAGAGGGACTAGAACGCCGCTTCGTCCAGCTCCATGAGGGAGTGGTCGACGGCCTCGGCGAGTGCCCGCTCCGCCGCGACGCCCGGCAGTACGTTCGCGGCGAAGAACTTCGCCGCCGCGATCTTGCCCTGGTAGAACGCCACGTCCCGCGCGGCGGCCGTCTCCAGCTTCTCGGCGGCCACCGCGGCCCCGCGCAGCAGCAGGTACCCGACGACCACATCGCCGGAAGCCATCAGCAGGCGTGTGGTGTTGAGTCCGACCTTGTAGATGTTCCTGACGTCCTCGCCGGTGGCGGTGAGGTCGGTCAGCATCCGGCCGACGATCGCCTCCAGGTCGCCGGCGGCCCGGGCGAGCGCGTCGCGGGCCGGGGCCAGCTCCGTACCGCCGGTGCCCACGGCGAGGAACTTCTTGATCTCCTCGGCGAGGGTGTTGAGCGCCTGGCCCTGGTCGCGGACGATCTTGCGGAAGAAGTAGTCCTGGCCCTGGATGGCCGTGGTGCCCTCGTAGAGGGTGTCGATCTTGGCGTCCCGGATGTACTGCTCGATCGGGTACTCCTGGAGATATCCGGAGCCGCCGAATATCTGGAGCGCCTGCGCCAGCTGTTCGTACGACCGCTCGGAGCCGTAGCCCTTCACGATCGGCAGCAGCAGGTCGTTCAGCCCGCTCAGCGCCGTGACGTCCTCGCCGGCGGCCTCCTTGACGGAGATCTCGTCCTGGACGGAGGCGGTGTGGAGGACGAGGGCGCGCATGCCCTCCGCGTACGCCTTCTGCGTCATCAGCGAGCGGCGCACGTCGGGGTGGTGCGTGATGGTGACCTTGGGTGCGGCCTTGTCCATGAACTGCGCCAGATCGGGGCCCTGGACGCGCTCCTTGGCGTACTCCAGCGCGTTCAGGTAGCCGGTGGAGAGGGTGGCGATGGCCTTCGTGCCGACCATCATCCGGGCGAACTCGATGATGCGGAACATCTGGCGGATGCCCTCGTGCTTGTCACCGATCAGCCAGCCCCTGGCGGGGTGGCGGTCGCCGAAGGTCAGCTCGCAGGTGTTGGACGCCTTGAGGCCCATCTTGTGCTCGACGTTCGTGGCGTACACGCCGTTGCGCGCGCCCAGTTCGCCGGTCTCCCAGTCGAACTCGTACTTCGGTACGAGGAAGAGGGACAGGCCCTTGGTGCCGGGGCCGGAGCCCTCGGGGCGGGCGAGGACGTAATGAAGGATGTTCTCCGACATGTCGTGCTCACCGGAGGTGATGAAGCGCTTCACGCCCTCGATGTGCCAGCTGCCGTCGGCCTGCTCGACGGCCTTCGTGCGGCCCGCGCCGACGTCCGAGCCGGCGTCCGGCTCGGTGAGGACCATGGTGGAGCCCCACCGCTTCTCGACGGCGATCGCGGCGACCTTCCGCTGTGCCTCGGTGCCCTCCTCGTAGAGGACGCCGGCGAAGGCCGGACCCGACGCGTACATCCACACGGCCGGGTTCGCGCCGAGGAGCAGCTCCGCGTAGGCCCAGATCAGGGAGCGGGGGGCGGTGGTGCCGCCGATCTCCTCGGGCAGGCCCAGGCGCCAGTACTCGGAGTCCATGTAGGCCTGGTAGCTCTTCTTGAAGGTCGCGGGGACCGGGGCGGTGCCGGTCTCCGGGTCGAACACCGGCGGGGTGCGGTCGGCGTCCGCGAACGACGCGGCGAGGTCGGTCTCCGCGAGGCGGACGACCTCACCGAGGATGCTCCTGGCGGTCTCCACGTCCATCTCCGCGAACGGGCCCGTGCCGTAGAGCTTGTCGCGCCCGAGGACCTCGAAGAGGTTGAACTCGATGTCGCGGAGATTCGACTTGTAGTGCCCCATGGCGACGGCTCCGTAAGGCTCGGGAGGCGGATTCCTCGTGCTTTTACTGCTGAGTAGCTCCGATGATGCTACCCATGGGTAATAAGATGCAACCCCCTCCGGGCATCTGTGACGAGGCTCCCCCCGGCCGCATTCCTCAGTACTCTTGCGCTCATGTACGGCTACGACCAGACCCCGGGTGCTCAGCAGCAGTACGCACACCCGCAGCAGCAGCCGCAGCAGCCGATGGGCGGCGCCGGTGCCGGTGGCTACGGCGAGCAGCCGCTGTATCCGGAACCGTCGCCTCCGTCGCTGGGGGACGCCGTGCGCGCGTTCACGACGGGGTCGCTGTCGGCGGAGGACTTCCAGCAGATCTTCGCGACGTCGAAGGTCTACTGCCCGCGCGGTGACAATCCCGGGTTCCTGGCGCTGCACAACACCCAGCAGCCGGTGATCCCCATGTTCAGCACGCTGAAGGAGCTGCGTCGGTACGCGGGCAAGGAGTCCAAGTACTTCGTGATCACGGGCGCCGAGGTGATCGATCTGCTGCCGACGGGGTACGGCTTCGTGCTCGACATGGAGGGCGATCACCGGATGGTGTTCGACGCGAAGGCGGTCGAGCAGATGGTCGACTTCGCGATGCGCCGGATGTACGGCTGATCGGCCCGCTCTTCCCGCCGTCCTTTTCGTTCTTCCCGCGCGCGCCCGCGCTGAGCGGTCCCGAGGCCCGTACCGGTCGGTACGGGCCTCGCTCGTGTGCGCGGGCGTCCGGCCGCGCCGAGGTGCGGTGTGCGCGGCCCGCCTTGCCAGATGTTCATCTTTCAACTAAATTGGATTGAGGTTGAAGGATTAGAGGAGGCCCCCCATGCCCGCAGTGACTGTCGACAATCCGCTGACCCTGCCCCGCGTGACGGCTCCGGCCGGCGCCCCCGCCCGTCCGGTACTCGCCGTCACCACCGCGCCCAGCGGCTTCGAGGGCGAGGGCTTCCCGGTGCGCCGCGCGTTCGCGGGGATCGACTACCGGCACCTCGACCCCTTCATCATGATGGACCAGATGGGTGAGGTGGACTACGCGGCGGGCGAGCCCAAGGGCACCCCGTGGCACCCGCACCGCGGCTTCGAGACGGTCACGTACCTGATCGACGGAAGCTTCATCCACCAGGACAGCAACGGCGGCGGCGGGACCATCAAGAACGGTGACACCCAGTGGATGACGGCGGGCTCCGGCCTGCTGCACATCGAGGCGCCGCCGGAGGCGCTGGTCATGTCCGGCGGCCTGTTCCACGGCCTCCAGCTCTGGGTGAACCTCCCGGCGGCCGACAAGATGATGGCCCCCCGCTACCAGGACATCCGCGGCGGCCAGGTCCAGCTGCTGACCTCGCCGGACGGCGGCGCGCTGCTCCGGGTGATCGCGGGTGAGCTCGACGGCCACGAGGGCCCCGGTATCACGCACACCCCCATCACGATGGTCCACGCGACGCTGCGGCCGGGTGCCGAGCTCACGCTTCCGTGGCGCGAGGACTTCAACGGTCTCGCGTACGTCCTGGCCGGGCGCGGCACGGCCGGTACGGACCGGCGGCCGGTCCACACGGGCCAGACCGCGGTGTTCGGCGCCGGCGGCACGATCACCGTCCGCGCGGACGAGTCCCAGGACTCGAACACGCCGGACCTGGAGGTCGTCCTGCTGGGCGGACGCCCGATCCGTGAGCCGATGGCGCAGTACGGGCCGTTCGTGATGAACAGTCAGGCCGAGCTCAAGCAGGCCTTCGACGACTTCCAGGCCGGGCGCCTGGGCACGGTCCCGGCGGCCCACGCGTAAGGCCTTTCGTCCGGATCATGACGGGCGGAGCACCTGCGGCCGGGTGACGGCACGTCACCCGGCCGGGGGCGTGCGCAGGACAGCCGGACACGCGCGTGATCGGGTGGGAAGGTGCAGATGCCTTCGCGGTCGTTCCTCCTGCCCGAGAGTGTCCGGCGCGTCGCCGCGTGGTGCGGGGTGGTGCTGCTCGTCGCAGGTGTCGGGGCCGTGCTGATCTGGCTGTGGAGCACCTTCCGGGTGGCCATCACCCCCGTTCTGCTCGCACTGCTCGGCACCGCGCTGCTCGGCCCCCTGCACCGCCGGCTCGTCGCGATGAGGGTGCCCCGCTCGCTCGCCGCCGGACTGACCTGCGTCGCCGTGGTGGGCGTCGTCGGCGGGGCCGGCTACATCGTCATCACCGCACTGATCGACAGCGGCGACCAGATCATCGCCTCGCTCCAGCAGGCATGGAAGGATCTCGCCCGACTCTTCGGCACCGCCGGGACCTCGCTGGACGACCTGGCGGGTGATGCCAAGAGCCTCCTCAAGAAGTACGCGAGCACCGCCGCCTCCGGGGTGCTCACCGGCCTCAGCGTCGCCGCCGAGCTCGCCGCCACGGCGGTGCTCTCGCTGCTGCTGATGTTCTTCTTCCTGCGGGACTCCGACAGAGTCGCGGGCGCGCTCCGGTCGCTGGCCCCGCAGGCGACCGGTGAGGCCGTCGAAGCCATGGCACGCCACGCCTTCGGGGCCGTCGAGGGCTTTATGCGCGGCACCACGATCATCGCCCTCATCGACGCGACCTGCATCACGGCCGGACTGCTGATCCTGCGGGTGCCCGGCGCCGTCGGGCTCGGCGCGCTGGTGTTCGTCGGCGCGTACGTCCCCTACCTCGGCGCGCTCCTCTCCGGCACCGTGGCGGTGCTGGTCGCGCTCGCGGACCGGGGCTACGCCATCGCGCTCTGGGCGCTCGGCGTGGTCCTCGCCGTGCAGCTGCTGGAGGGGCATGTGCTCCAGCCGGTGATCCAGAGCCGTACGGTCCAGATGCACCCGGCCGTGGTGATGCTGGCGATCACGGCGGGCGCCGCCGTCGCCGGGATTCTCGGCATGCTGCTCGCCGTACCGCTGACGGCCGCCGTGTTCGGCGTGATCGCCGAACTACGGCAGCGCTACGGCCACCACGCGGCTCACGACCCCCCTGCGGGCTCGGGCTCCCCGTCCGGCTCCGGCTGAGGTTCCGGCCCCGACTCAGGCTCCGGACCTGACTCAGGTTCCGGACCCGATTCGGGATCCGATTCGGGTTCCGGCCCCGCGTGAGGTTCCGACCTCGGCCCGCCGCCCTCGTACAGCTCGAACCAGATGGACTTGCCGTCGCCGCGCGGGTCCGCCCCCCACGCGTCCGCCAGCACCTCCATCAGCACCAGCCCCCGCCCGCTGGACGCCAGCTCGCCGGGGCTGCGGCGGTGCGGCAGCTCGTCGCTGCTGTCAGCGACCTCGACCCGCAGCCGCCGCCGTCCGCGCTCCCCGGCGGCCTCGGCCACCAGCAGCGCGTCCCCGTCCGTGTGGACCAGCACATTGGTCACCATCTCGGAGACCATCAGCTCCGCCGAGTCGATCTGCTCCTCGTCCGCCCAGTCCTGGAGCAGATCGCGCACCTGCTGCCTGGCGCTCGCGACCCGCCTTGGTTCTGCCTGGGCGATCGTGACCGCCGTGCGACGGGGTGCCCGTCCCGCCGCGCCGACGGGCGCCCTGTCCCGCGCCAGCAGGAGCAGCGCGATGTCGTCCTCGCGTCCGGACAGCAGAGACGGCGGCCCTGGCGGCCCTGAGTACGGTCCACTGGCGCGGGCGTTCCCGATGAGAGCGTCGGCGAGTTGGTCCGCCGACCGCGCGCCCTGCTCCTCCAGGATCCGCTGGAGACGCGCGCAGCCCTCGGGGTAGTCCCTGCCGACCGCTTCGATCAGCCCGTCCGTGCACAGCATCAGGGTCTCGCCCGGTTCCAGGGTGAGCCTGGTGATCGGGTAGTCCGAGTCGGCCTCCACCCCGAGCGGGAGTCCGCCGGCGGTGGCCCTGACGGTCGCCGTTCCGTCGGCGGACAGGACGAACAGGTCGGGGTGGCCCGCGCGCGCCACGTCGAGCGTCCCGTCCTGGGGGTTCACCTCCAGATAGAGACAGGTCGCGAAGCGCGGTGTGTTACAGGCCGGATCGGTGGGACCGAAGATGGCGTCCCTGGCGTTGGACTGCGGCCAGCCGTTGTCGCTCGTCGGCCGTGCGTCCCGTCCAGCGTCCTGGGGGCCCTGCTGAAGCCCGGCCAGAAAGCGGGAGGCGCGGGCCAGCACCGCGTCCGGGTGGTGTCCCTCGGAGGCGTACGCGCGCAGTGCGATGCGCAGGGCTCCCATGAGCCCGGCGGCCCGTACGTCGTGTCCCTCGACATCACCGATGACCAGGGCGAACCGCTGGCCGGTGCTGTCCGCCCCGGGGGCGGATCCGCCGGGCAGCGGGATCATGTCGTACCAGTCGCCGCCCACCTGGAGGCTGCCTCCGGTGGGCACGTAGCGCCCGATGGCCGTCATTCCCGGGATCTCCGGGCCGGTGGTCGGCATCATCGAGCGCTGGAGCCCCAGCGCCAGCTCCCGTTCGGACTCGGTGACCCCGGCCCGGGCCAGCGACTGAGCCAGCATCCGGGCCACGGTCGTCAGTGCCGCGCGCTCGTCGAAGTTGAAGGCCAGCTCGTGGTCGAAGACGACCCGCCAGACACCGAGTGTCCGGTTCGCCATCGTCAGCGGCACGAAGGCCCAGGCTCCCAGTCCGAAACGCCTCGCGTACTGCCAGGCGCCGGGATACCGCTTCGCGTACGCGTCCGGGCCGCCGAGGTAGACGGCTTGGCCGCTATGGATGACGTCCACCGCCGGATAGTCGGCGTCCAGCGGCAGGTCCGCGAAGGGCGCCAGGTCCGCCGGCATGTCCCCGCTGTAGCTGGTGACCTTCAGACGGTCGCCCACCGGCTGGTAGACGGCCAGCGTGATCGCCGGGAACTCGGGCATGAACAGCGACGTGGCCACCCGCAGGACCTCCGCGGTGGAGTGGGCCTCGGCCAGCGCCCGCCCCGCGTCGAGCAGGAACGCCTCCCGGGACCTGCGCCGGTCCGTGGTGACCCGGTCTTCCGGGGGGCTGGAGCCATCGGCGGGCGGGGTGATCTCGTAGACGCAGCCCACCATGGTCTGGGCCGGCTCCTCGTCGGACACCCGCGGCTCGGCGGTGGAGGGCCTGCCCCGGGTCCGTACCGTACGGACCACCCGGCCCGCCTCGTCCAGCACCCGCAGCCGGGACTCGGCCAGGATGCCTTCGGCGAACGCCAGCTGGAGGGTGGCGTCGATCTCGTTCCTGTCGACCGGGTGGAGGTGGGCGAGCAGCGCCCCCGCCGAGACGGACGTGGATCCTTCGGGCAAGCGGTAGAGGTACGCGGCCGTCGCGTCCAGCGTGACCATGTCGGAAGCGCTGTCCCACTCCCACAGGCCGATCCCGATAGCACTCAAGACCTCGTCGGACCTCATTGTCCCACTTTATGAATATGTGCGGACACATCGCCACCGAGGGTGGCGCGGTCGGACGGTAGCCTGGTGACGACCGTCCCACCCCGAATTGCTAAGACTGGATGAACGACGATGCATCGGTACAGGTCCCACACCTGCGGCGAGCTCCGCGCCTCTGACGTCGGCACCGACGTCCGGCTGAGCGGCTGGCTGCACAATCGCCGAGACCTGGGCGGCATCCTCTTCATCGATCTGCGGGACCACTACGGTCTGGTGCAGCTCGTCGCCCGCCCCGGCACCGCCGCCAACGAGGCGCTCTCCAAGCTCACCAAGGAGACCGTCGTCCGGATCGACGGCACGGTCTCCGCGCGCGGCACGGAGAACGTGAACCCGGAGCTGCCGACCGGCGAGATCGAGATCGAGGTCTCCGAGGTCGAGGTGCTAGGCGCGGCGGGCCCGCTGCCGTTCACGATCAACACCGAGGACGGCGTCAACGAGGAGCGGCGCCTGGAGTACCGCTTCCTCGACCTGCGCCGCGAGCGGATGCACCGCAACATCCTGCTGCGTACGGCCGTCATCTCCGCCATCCGGCACAAGATGACCACGCTCGGCTTCAACGAGATGGCCACCCCGATCCTCACCGCGACCTCCCCCGAGGGCGCCCGTGACTTCGTGGTCCCGTCCCGGCTGAACCCCGGCAAGTTCTACGCGCTGCCGCAGGCCCCGCAGCAGTTCAAGCAGCTGCTGATGATCTCCGGGTTCGACCGCTACTTCCAGATCGCGCCGTGCTTCCGCGACGAGGACGCCCGCGCCGACCGCTCGCCCGGCGAGTTCTACCAGCTCGACGTCGAGATGAGCTTCGTCGAGCAGGAGGACGTCTTCCGGCCGATCGAGAAGCTGATGACCGAGCTCTTCACCGAGTTCGGCGGCGGCCGCGAGGTCACCTCCCCGTTCCCGCGCATCCCGTTCCGCGAGTCGATGCTGAAGTACGGCAACGACAAGCCGGACCTGCGGGCCAAGCTGGAGCTCGTCGACATCTCGGACGTCTTCGCGGGCTCCGAGTTCAAGGCGTTCGCCGGCAAGCACGTCCGCGCCCTCCCGGTCCCGGACACCGCCGGGCAGCCGCGCAAGTTCTTCGACGGCCTCGGTGACTTCGCCGTCGAGCAGGGCGCGAAGGGCCTGGCCTGGGTGCGGGTCGGCGAGGACGGCACGCTGACCGGCCCGATCGCCAAGTTCCTCACCGAGGACGACATCAAGGTCCTGACCGAGCGTCTGGCGCTCGCGCCCGGCCACGCCATCTTCTTCGGCGCGGGCGAGTTCGACGAGGTCTCCAAGATCATGAGCGCGGTCCGCGTCGAGGCCGCCAAGCGCGCCGGCCACTTCGAGGAAGGCGTCTTCCGCTTCTGCTGGATCGTCGACTTCCCGATGTACGAGAAGGACGAGGAGACCGGGAAGATCGACTTCTCGCACAACCCGTTCTCGATGCCCCAGGGCGGTCTGGAAGACCTGGAGACGAAGGACCCGCTGGACATCCTGGCGTGGCAGTACGACATCGTCTGCAACGGCATCGAGCTGTCCTCCGGCGCGATCCGTAACCACGAGCCCGAGCTGATGCTCAGGGCCTTCGAGATCGCCGGCTACGACCGCGACACCGTCGAGCACGAATTCGCGGGCATGCTCCGCGCGTTCCGCCTCGGCGCCCCGCCGCACGGTGGCATCGCCCCGGGCGTCGACCGCATCGTGATGCTGCTGGCCGACGAGCCCAACATCCGCGAGACGATCGCCTTCCCGCTCAACGGCAACGCCCAGGACCTGATGATGGGCGCCCCGACCGAGCTCGACGAGACCCGCCTGCGCGAGCTGAACATCGCACTGCGCAAGCCGGTCGCGAAGTCCGGCGAGTAACAGCCCGGTCAGCACGCCGTCGGAAGAGGAGAGGCCCGGAGCCGAAAGGTTCCGGGCCTCTTCCCGTTCCGGGCAACCTGATCGGGACCTGATCGGGACCTGATCGCGAAACGACCAGGGACCCGGGCGACGGCGACGTCGAGGCAGCCGGCCCGTACGCACGGGAAAGGCCCGGGACCAGCTTGGTCCCGGGCCTTCCTCGGTGCGCGTACCGCTTACGCGGGCTTCTCCTCCAGGCGCGGGAACAGCACCGCGCCCTTCGTCACCGTCGTGCCGGCCGGCAGCTGCCCCCATGTGGCCGCGTCCTGGACCCGCTGGTCCGCGAGCGCGCCCAGCGACTCGGCGGCGCCGAGCGAGTCCCACAGCTTCTGCGAGGTGTCCGGCATGACCGGGTTCAGCAGGACGGCCATGGCCCGCAGCGACTCGGCGGCCGTGTAGAGGATCGTCGCGAGCCGCGCCTGGCCCTCGGCGGACTCGTCCTTGGCGACCTTCCAGGGCTCCTGCTCGGTCAGGTAGCCGTTGACCTGCTTCACGAAGTCGAAGACCGCCGCGATCCCGCCCGCGAAGTCCAGCTCCTCGCCGATCTTCCGGTCGGCCTCGGCGACCGCGCGGGACAGCCCGTCCCGTACGGCCTGCTCGGCGTCGCCCGCCGCCGTTGCCCCGGGCAGCGCGCCGCTGAAGTACTTGCCGACCATGGCCGCGACGCGCGAGGCGAGGTTGCCGAAGTCGTTCGCCAGCTCGGAGGTGTAGCGGGCGGTGAAGTCCTCCCAGGAGAACGAGCCGTCCTGCCCGAAGGCGATGGCGCGCAGGAAGTACCAGCGGTACGCGTCGACGCCGAAGTGCGAGGTCAGGTCCTGCGGCTTGATGCCGGTCAGGTTCGACTTCGACATCTTCTCGCCGCCGACCATCAGCCAGCCGTTGGCGGCGATCCTGCCGGGTACGGGCAGCCCCTGCGCCATCAGCATGGCGGGCCAGATGACCGCGTGGAAGCGCAGGATGTCCTTGCCGATGAGGTGCACGTCCGCCGGGAAGGTCGCGTCGAACTTCTCCTGGTTGGCGCCGTAGCCGACCGCCGTCGCGTAGTTGAGCAGCGCGTCGACCCACACGTAGATGACGTGCTTCTCGTCCCACGGCACCGGGACGCCCCAGTCGAACGTGGAGCGCGAGATGGAGAGGTCCTGGAGGCCCTGCTTGACGAAGCTCACGACCTCGTTGCGGGCGGACTCGGGCTGGATGAAGCCGGGGTTGGCCTCGTACAGCTCCAGCAGCCGGGGACCGTACTCGCTGAGCTTGAAGAAGTAGTTCTCCTCCTTGAGGATCTCCACCGGCTTCTTGTGGACGGAGCACAGCTTGACGCCGTCCTCGCCCTCGATCAGCTCGCCGGGGAGCTTGTACTCCTCGCAGCCCACGCAGTACGGGCCTTCGTACCCGCCCTTGTAGATCTCGTCCTTGTCGTACAGGTCCTGCACGAACTCCTGCACACGGTCCGTGTGCCGCTTCTCCGTCGTCCGGATGAAGTCGTCGTTCGCGATGTTCAGGTGCTCCCAGAGAGGCCGCCAGGCCTCGTCCACGAGCTTGTCGCACCACTCCTGCGGAGAGACCCCGTTGGCATCGGCGGTGCGCATGATCTTCTGACCGTGCTCGTCCGTGCCGGTGAGGTACCACACCTTCTCGCCGCGCTGGCGGTGCCAGCGGGTGAGCACGTCGCCTGCGACGGTCGTGTAGGCGTGGCCCAGGTGAGGAGCGTCGTTGACGTAGTAAATGGGGGTGGTGACGTAGAACGCCTTCCCACCCTGCTCTTCGGATCCAGTGGCCGCCATGGTCGAAATGGTATCGGCCCCGCGATGGTCTCTTCACATCGATAAACCACCGCGTATGCCCGGCGGAGAGCTTTGCGAAACAGCCGGTGCCGTAGACAGGCGCATCCTGGGAGGAGAAGGGCATCATGCGCGAGGCACGCCACGAGACGGGACACGAGGCCGGGCACGGCGCGGGACACGAGGCCGGGCGGCGAGCCGGGCACGGGGTCGGGCACGGGGTCGGGGACGAGGCAGGGGACGACAGCATGCGGGTACTGGTCGCCGAGGACGAGGAGATCCTGGCCGAGCTGGTCGCCACCGGCCTGCGACGCGCGGGTTTCGCCGTCGACACCGTGTACAGCGGGGACGCGGCCCTCGCGTACCTGGGACTGCACGACTACGACGTGGTCGTCCTCGACCGCGATCTGCCACGCGTCCACGGCGACGACGTCGCGCGCAAACTGGTCGCCGACGCCTCCCGCACGCGCATCCTGATGCTCACCGCGTCCGCCTCCATGGAGGACCGCGTCGAGGGCCTCGACCTGGGAGCCGACGACTATCTGGGCAAGCCCTTCGAATTCCCCGAGCTGGTCTCCCGGGTGCGCGCGCTGCGGCGGCGCAGCGCCAGGCCCGTACCGCCGCAGCTGGAGCGGGAAGGGGTACGGCTCGATTCCGTACGGCGGACGGCGTCCCGGGACGGGCAGCCGCTGGACCTCTCGCCGAAGGAGTTCTCGGTGCTCCAGATCCTGCTGGAGGCGGACGGGGCGCCGGTCTCGGCCGAGGAGCTGCTGGAGCGGGCCTGGGACGCGCACGCGGACCCCTTCACGGGGGCCGTCCGCGTCTGCCTGAGCAAGCTGCGGGGCAAGCTGGGCGAACCGGCGCTGATCCGTACGGTGCAGGGCGTGGGGTACGCCCTGTGAAGAGCCCCGCCCAGGGCCCCCGCTCCACCACCATCCGTACCCGTATCGCGCTCGTCTACGGCGGCGCCTTCATCGTGCTCGGCGGCTGCCTGCTCGCCGTCGTCAACCTGCTCTCCAGCGCCGGTACGGAGAACAAGGCGCAGGCGATCGCCGCCCGCGAGGGGATGCTCCCGCACGTCAGCGTCTACCAGGTCTACCGGCTCACGGACACCGTCAGCGACGCCGCCTCCGACGAGATGGTCTTCTGGTCCGCCGTCGCGCTGCTCGTGATGGCGGCGTGCGCGGTCGGGGTCGGCTGGTGGACGGCGGGGCGGGTGCTGCGGCCCGTGCACGCGATGACGGCCAAGGCACGCCGGCTGTCCGAGCACAACCTGCACGAACGCGTCGGGGCGAGCGGGCCCGACGACGAGCTGAAGGAGCTGGGCGACACGCTGGACGCGCTGCTGGGGCGGCTGCAGAAGGCGTTCGACAGCCAGCGGCGGTTCATCGCGAACGCCTCGCACGAGCTGCGCACGCCGCTGGCCACCCAGCGCACCGCGATCCAGGTCGGCCTCGACGAGATGTGCTCGCCGGAGGAGCTGGCCCGTACGAAGGAGACGCTCCTCGCCAACAACCGGCGCAGCGAGCGGCTCATCGAGGGGCTGCTCGTCCTGGCGCGCAGCGAGCGTGAGGTCGAGGACCAGGAGCTGGTCGATCTGGGGGAGGCGGTGGCCGAGGAGGCGGCCCGGTACGGCCTGTCCGCGTCGCTGTCCCTGGCCGGCGCGGGCGGGGCCGGGACCAGGGCCGGGGGCGACGCGGGGGTGGTGCGCGGGAACCGGCTGCTGCTCGGACGGCTGGCCGGGAATCTGCTGGCCAACGCCGTCGCGTACAACGTGCCGGGCGGGACGGTCGGGATCGCCGTCAGCGGGTGCGTGCTCGTCGTCCGCAACACGGGCCCCGCCGTCTCCATGGCGGACATCCCGGCATTCTTCGAACCGTTCCGGCGGGGTGAGGGACGTGACCGGATGGGGCCCGGGGCGGGGCTCGGGCTCTCCATCGTGCGCTCGATAGCCGTCGCGCACGGCGGGACGGTCACCGCCGTGCCGGGCGGGGCGGGGGGTGGTCTGGTGGTGACGGTGA
Source organism: Streptomyces sp. NPDC051569 (assembly GCF_044454085.1). Lineage (NCBI taxonomy): Bacteria > Bacillati > Actinomycetota > Actinomycetes > Kitasatosporales > Streptomycetaceae > Streptomyces > Streptomyces sp. NPDC051569. Next base: position 3,169 of record NZ_JBITDJ010000006.1, on the reverse strand, counting down.
AACTGCCGCCGGCCCGCGTGGGTGACGCGGGCCGGCGGCAGCGGACGGACTGACGGCTCAGGCCGTGGGCTTCCAGGCGGTGAGCAGCTCGCGGTAGAGATCGGCGTCGGGGACCTCGCGCGGGACGGGACCCGCGTGGAAGAACCCGACGTTGTCGAGACCCAGCTTGCGCAGGAAGTCGAACGCCTTGGAGTCGTGCTCCCCGAACGCCACGAACGCCCAGAACAGCGGCTTCCCCGCCACGTCCACGAGCGCCTGGCGGGCGGGCTGCTTGGCGTCGGGCGCCCCGTCCGTCTGGAACACGACCAGCGCGGGGACGTCGGCCCCCGACTTCTCGTAGTGCTCGACGACCTGCTCGACGGCCCGGTGGTAGCTGGTCCGGCCCATCCGGCCGAAACCGGCGTGCGCCTCGTCCACCGCGTTCTCGTACGCGGAGGGCGTCAGGTCGGCCGTACCGTCGATGTCGGTCGAGAAGAACACGGTGTGGACGACCGCCTCGTCGCCGAGGTGCGCGGCGAGGGCGACCGTCTGCTCGGCGAGGTGCTGGGCGCTGCCGTCCTTGTAGTACGGCCGCATGGAGCCCGACCGGTCGAGAACGAGATACACCCGCGCCCGCACGCCCTCGATCCCCCGCTCCTGAAGCGCGGCACCGGCGGCGGTGTGGTGTGCGGTGAGCCCGGCGGCGACGGCCTGGCCGGCGGGCGCGTCCACCTCGGGTGCCGGGGCGGCGTCGGGCACGGTGGCGGGGACGGTGGCGGGGGCGACCGGGGCGACCGGGTCGGGCTCGGCGACGGGCGCGTGCGTCTCGGCGACGGCGACGGGTGCGTGCGGCTCGGGCTCGACTTCAAGCTCGGGCTCGACCTCGGGCTCGGGCTCGGGCTCGACTTCAAGCTCGGGCTCGGGCTCGGGCTTGACCTCGGGCTCGGGCTCGGTGACCGGGGTCTCCAGGTCGGCCGGGACGACGGGGTCGGCTTCGGCCTGGGGGTGGTTCGTCGGGTCCGTGACGTCCGTTTCCGGGAGCGGCGTGCTCTCCGCCGCAGGCGGAGCCTCGGGCTCGGCCACGGCGACGGGCGCGTCGGCCTCGGCGACCGGTACGGCCTCGGCGACCGGTACGGCCTCAGGGGCCGTCTCCGCCTCCGGCTCGATGACGGGGATGACCGGGACGGCGGGGTCGGCCTCGGCGGCAGTGACGGTGACGGGGGCGTCGTCCGCCTCGGGGGCCGGTGCGGCCTCCGGCTCGGGCGTCGCCTCGGGCTCGGTCAGCGGCTCGGCGGCCGGGGTCTCCGGCTCGGCCGGGACGACGGGGTCGGCCTCGGCCTCCGGCTCGATGACCGGGACGACGGGGTCGGCCTCGGCGGCAGTGACGGTGACGGGGGCGTCGTCCGCCTCGGGGGCCGGTGCGGCCTCCGGCTCGGGCGTCGCCTCGGCCTCTGCCTCCGGCTCGGCGGCCGTCTCCGGCTCCGTCTCCGGCTCCGTCTCCGGCGCCACGGCGGGCGCCGTGGCGGCAGCCGTAACGGCCGCCTCCGGTACGGGCGTTGCCTCCGGCTCCAGCTCTGACTCCGGCTCCGGCTCCGACGTCGTCTGGGCCGGGACCGTGGCCCTCGGCGTGTCATCGGTCGAGCGCGTCGACTGCGACGGGACGGTCCCGTCCCGCTTGCCGGTCGGGCGGGGTTTGTCGAACGCCGCGGCCACGAGATCCGCCGCCGCTCCGTCCGCGGGGGCCGGCACTGTCGCGGTCGTGGCCGTGGTCGCGGCTTTCTTACTCCGCTCGGCGGAATCCGTGCGGTCGGCCTGCGGCGGGACGGAGGTTGCCGCCGACTCGTTGTTCTCCTCCGCACGGTCGCGTCCGAACACCTTGCGCAGCAAGCTCCGAATGCCCATGGGCGAGGCCTTTCAGATGAGTTGGGTGCGGTTCCGCCGCCGGGGAAACGCAGCATCCCTGGCCAGGGCGGATACGTAAGGTTAGCGGCCGCTCCGCGCGATCTCCGGGAGGGGCGGCCCCCGTGTGCGAAGGGCCGCCCGGTCGGCCGGACGGCTTCCCGGTCCCCGGCCCGACTCCTGCCCCGCTCCTGACCCGCTCCCGATCGGTCTTCGACTGGTTTCCGGCCCCGCTTCCGCCCCGTTTCCGCCCCGCTTTGTCTCCCTATGACTGACACCATGCGACCCCATGACCTCCCGGTCGGCCCGCATTCATTCGGGCTTCACCGGACCGCCGCCGCTCTGCTCACCTGCCCCCTAGCGTCACCGCTGACGAGGTGTACGTCTTCACGCGTCTCGCGGGCGACAAGGTCGGCGCCACCAAGATGGATCGCCCGGAGGACGTCGAGCCGTCGCCGCGCACCGGCCGTGTCTACGTGGCGCTGACGAACAACACGGACCGTGGCAAGGCCGGTAAGGCGGGCGCCGACGAGGCCAACCCCCGTAACGCCAACAAGCACGGCCACATCCTGGAGCTCGCCGAGAACTGGGACGATCCGGCCGGTGACGGCTTCGCCTGGCGCCTCTTCCTGGTCGCGGGCGACCCGAAGGACCCCGCGACGTACTTCGCGGGCTTCCCGAAGGACAAGGTCAGCCCGATCTCCTGCCCGGACAACGTCGCGTTCGACCCGCACGGCAATCTGTGGATCTCGACGGACGGCAACGCGCCCGGCACGCACGACGGGCTGTTCGGTGTCGCGACGCAGGGCGAGCGGCGCGGTGAGCTGAAGCAGTTCCTGACCGTTCCGACCGGTGCGGAGACCTGCGGCCCGCTGATCCAGGACCGCCGCGTCCTGGTGGCCGTGCAGCACCCGGGTGAGCTGGACGGCGCGTCCGTCGAGAAGCCGGCGAGCACGTGGCCCGACGGCCCGGGCAAGATCGTCCGCCCGGCGGTCGTGGCGGTCTACCGCAAGGACGGCGGCGACATCGGCGTCTGACCGGTCGACGCGGTGCTGTGACGCCGCGAGGCTGTAAGGCCGTGACGTGACGCCGTGAGGCGGCTGTCGTGGCGGTGGGGGGGGGGGGGGGGGGGGCGCGGGGGCCCCCCCCCCCCCCCCCGGGGACCCCCCCCCCCCCCCCCCCCCCCCCCCCCCCCCCACCACCCCCCCCCCCCCCCCGCGGGGCCGGGCCGCCCCCCCCCCCCCCCCCGGCTGTGGTCGTGCGGGAACGCGGGCGTGGGCGTGATCGGACA
>NZ_JBITDJ010000005.1:255344-343446 GCF_044454085.1 Streptomyces sp. NPDC051569 | reverse complement strand
TGAGCTGTCGGCGCGTCACACCGGCGTTCTACCGTGATCCGTCCCGGCACGGCAGCGGAACGCAGATATTGATCACGACCTCACACAGGCCCTAGGGCGTCTTGTTGCTCCTGGCGTGCCCGTTCAGATGCGGTGTTGTTCTTCACCTGGTCGAGCAGCTGCTTGTCCAGGCGCTCGACACCGGTGCGTACGGCTCTCTGACAGCCGCGATTGATCAGTGTCATGAGCGAGCCGATGTGGCCGGTGCTGCGGGCGAAGAGATAGTCGGACAGGTCGTCCGCGATCATGCCGGGGTACTTGTTCGCGAGGATGACGCGTTCCTCGATCGCGAGGAGGGTGTCGCGCCAGCCGCAGCGCCCCTTCTCGGTCTTGATGCCGAACGGTTCCATGCCCAGGCGCGTGGTGCGGCGTCCGGTCTGGGCGAGGACCGCGTCCTCGTAGCTGGCTCCCTCGCTGAACAGCCCTTTCTTCTCCAGGCCGACGCCGACCATCAGCAGGGTCACCGGGAATTCGTTGGCGATGGAAAGGCTGAGCGACGACGTGCCGGACGGCCGGAGAGAAGTCCGCGAACAGCAGCCGTGCCAGCTCCAGCCGCGACTCGTAGATCACGTGGTCGCGTTCCGTCGCAGCCCAGTACGCGCCCGAGTAGTGCTGCTGGCCCTTGTGCCAGCGGAACGTCCGCCACGGCTGTGCCTGCTGCAGGAGATCGAGTGGCGCGGATGCCCACTCCAGGTCCTCCACCGCGGACTCGTCGGCCTGCCGGACACTCACCTGTACCGACGCAGGCTGATCTGTCGAGCTCATCGGACCCCCAACCTTGCGCTCCAAGGCGGCCTGATCGACCACCGAACGCCGTGGGCATGCCCCGGTCGTCTGCGTTGATGACGACCGGGACGGTCCGGTACACAAAGAGGGGAACTACTCGGGTCAGAGGCATGAATCCCGCTCACATGTCGTATCCGACACGGCTACGACATTCCCGCGCGGAATCCGACACGGGGAACGGGATCCCACAGCTTGTCAGCCGCCGTAAGCGCCCGAAGCCGTCAGCCGCAGCGCCGTGTCGATCAGCGGCACATGGCTGAACGCCTGCGGGAAGTTCCCGACCTGGCGCTGGAGCCGTGAGTCCCACTCCTCGGCCAGCAGACCCAGATCGTTACGGAGACTGAGCAGCTTCTCGAAGAGCTTGCGGGCCTCGTCCACCCGGCCGATCATCGCCAGGTCGTCGGCCAGCCAGAACGAGCAGGCGAGGAAGGCACCCTCGTCGCCCTCCAGACCGTCCACCCCGGCCTCGTCGCCGGCTGTCGGATAGCGCATGACGAATCCGTCGGGCGTGGACAGCTCGCGCTGGATCGCCTCGATCGTGCCGATGACGCGCTTGTCGTCCGGCGGCAGGAAGCCCATCTGCGGGATGAGCAGCAGCGACGCGTCCAGCTCCTTCGAGCCGTACGACTGCGTGAAGGTGTTCCGCTCCTTGTCGTACCCCTTCTCGCAGACATCGTGATGAATGTCATCGCGCAGCTCGCGCCAGCGCTCCAGCGGACCATCGGCGTCGCCCGACTCGATCAGCTTGATCGTGCGGTCTACCGCGACCCAGGCCATCACCTTGGAGTGCACGAAGTGCCGTCGCGGCCCGCGCACCTCCCAGATGCCCTCGTCGGGCTGGTCCCAGTGCTTCTCCAGGTAGCGGATCAGCTTGAGCTGGAGCACCGAGGCGTAATCGTTACGGGCCAGGCCCGTCATGTGGGCCAGGTGCAGCGCCTCGGTGACCTCGCCGTACACATCCAGCTGGAGCTGGTGCGCGGCGCCGTTGCCGACCCGGACCGGGCCGGAGTTCTCGTAACCGGGCAGCCAGTCCAGCTCGGCCTCGCCCAGCTCCCGCTCGCCCGCGATCCCGTACATGATCTGCAGGTTCTCCGGGTCGCCGGCGACGGCGCGCAGCAGCCACTCACGCCAGGCGCGGGCCTCGTCGCGGTAGCCGGTGCGCAGCAGCGAGGACAGCGTGATCGCGGCGTCGCGCAGCCAGGTGTAGCGGTAGTCCCAGTTCCGTACGCCGCCGATCTCCTCCGGCAGGGAGGTGGTCGGCGCGGCGACGATGCCGCCCGTGGGGGCGTACGTCAGCGCCTTCAGCGTGATCAGCGAACGGACCACCGCCTCGCGGTACGGGCCGTGGTACGTGCAGTGCTCGACCCACTCGCGCCAGAAGTCGGAGGTCGCCTCCAGCGAACCCTCCGGGTCCGGCAGGGCCGGCGGCTCCTTGTGCGAGGGCTGCCAGCTGATCGTGAAGGCGATCCGCTCACCCGGCGCGACGGTGAAGTCGGAGTAGGTGGTGAGGTCCTTGCCGTACGTCTCCACCGAGGTGTCCAGCCAGACCGAGTCGGGCCCGGCCACGGCGACCGTACGGTCGTCGACCTTGTGGACCCACGGGGTCACCCGGCCGTAGCTGAACCGCATGCGCAGGGCGGACCGCATCGGCACGCGGCCGCTGATCCCCTCCACGATCCGGATCACCTGCGGTGCGCCGTCACGCGGCGGCATGAAATCGGTCACGCGCACCGTGCCGCGCGGCGTGTCCCACTCGGATTCCAGGATGAGTGAGTCCCCGCGGTACCGGCGCCGCGTGGCACGCGGCGGTTCGGAACCCGCCGGGTGCGCGGGCCCGAGCCGCCAGAAACCGTGTTCATCGGTGCCGAGCAGAGCCGCGAACACGGCGTGTGAATCGAAGCGGGGCAGGCACAGCCAGTCGACTGTGCCGTCCCGGCAGACCAGGGCGGCGGTCTGCATATCTCCGATGAGTGCGTAATCCTCGATGCGCCCGGCCACGTGCATCTCCAGTCGAACGGCCATGTCCGCCCCGCGGGGCGCTTACTGCGGTCAAGGGTCGTTGACGAGCTCTTTTTCCGGGAAATCGGGCGGGGTGATGCCGTTTGCCGGCCGGACTCGGCAGCGAATGTCCGAGCAGGATACGACGCACGTCGGACATCCGCGCCACGCTCCCGGCAACCTGAGGCCGCCGAACGGATGAGCCATGGGTGACTCAAAGTGTGACTCAGGGGATAGTAGTGGCGCCAGTGGCCGGAAGCAGCCTCCCTGCGGCGCTGATACCCTGGTAGCCCGTGGACCGGTGGACTCCCTGCTACGCACAGAGGCCCCGAACCCGCAGCGACGGCGCCCCTTCGACTCTTCGACAGGGACGCCGGAACGCACATCAGACCGCGACCACGGGAGCCCCCTCTTGGCCATGCCGACCCGATCCTCGACATCCTCGACGACCAAGCACATCTTCGTCACCGGGGGTGTCGCTTCCTCCCTCGGCAAGGGCCTGACCGCCTCCAGTCTGGGTGCGCTGCTCAAGGCGCGTGGCCTGCGGGTCACCATGCAGAAGCTCGACCCGTACCTGAATGTCGACCCCGGCACGATGAACCCGTTCCAGCACGGTGAGGTGTTCGTCACCAACGACGGTGCCGAGACCGACCTGGACATCGGCCACTACGAGCGCTTCCTCGACGTGGACCTCGACGGTTCGGCCAACGTCACCACCGGCCAGGTCTACTCGCAGGTCATCGCCAAGGAGCGGCGCGGCGAGTACCTGGGCGACACGGTCCAGGTCATCCCGCACATCACCAACGAGATCAAGCACCGCATCCGGCGCATGGCGACCGACGACGTCGACGTCGTCATCACCGAGGTCGGCGGCACGGTCGGCGACATCGAGTCGCTGCCGTTCCTGGAGACCGTCCGTCAGGTCCGCCACGAGGTCGGCCGCGACAACGTCTTCGTCGTGCACATCTCGCTGCTGCCGTACATCGGCCCGTCCGGCGAGCTGAAGACCAAGCCGACCCAGCACTCGGTCGCGGCCCTGCGCAACATCGGCATCCAGCCCGACGCGATCGTGCTGCGCGCCGACCGTGACGTGCCGCTCTCCATCAAGCGCAAGATCTCGCTGATGTGCGACGTCGACGAGGCCGCGGTCGTCGCCGCGATCGACGCCAAGTCGATCTACGACATTCCCAAGGTGCTGCACACCGAGGGCCTGGACGCCTACGTCGTGCGCAAGCTCGACCTGCCGTTCCGCGATGTCGACTGGACGGTCTGGGACGACCTGCTGGACCGCGTCCACAACCCCGACCACGAGGTCACGATCGCCCTGGTCGGCAAGTACATCGACCTGCCGGACGCGTACCTCTCGGTCACCGAGGCGATCCGCGCCGGCGGCTTCGCCAACAAGGCACGCGTCACGGTGAAGTGGGTCACCTCGGACGACTGCAAGACGCCCGCGGGCGCCGCGAAGCAGCTCGGCGACGTCGACGGGATCCTGATCCCCGGCGGCTTCGGCGAGCGCGGTGTGACCGGGAAGGTCGGCGCGATCCGGTACGCCCGCGAGAACAAGGTGCCGCTGCTGGGCCTCTGCCTGGGCCTGCAGTGCATCGTGGTCGAGGCCGCGCGGAATCTCGCCGAGATTCCCGACGCCAACTCCACCGAGTTCGACTCCGGCACCGCCCACCCGGTGATCTCCACCATGGAGGAGCAGCTCGCGTACGTGGAGGGCGCCGGTGACCTCGGCGGCACGATGCGGCTCGGTCTCTACCCGGCGAAGCTCGCCGAGGGCTCGATCGTGCGCGAGGCCTACGGCGACCAGCCGTACGTGGAGGAGCGCCACCGGCACCGCTACGAGGTCAACAACGCCTACCGCGCGGAGCTGGAGAAGAAGGCCGGCCTGGTCTTCTCGGGCACGTCCCCGGACAACAAGCTGGTCGAGTACGTCGAGTACCCGCGCACCACGCACCCGTACCTGGTCGCCACCCAGGCGCACCCGGAGCTGCGGTCCCGGCCGACCCGCCCGCACCCGCTCTTCGCGGGTCTGGTGAAGGCCGCGGTGGAGCGCAAGCAGGGCGCGTGAGCAGGGCCGGCCGCACACCGCCGGGGCGAGGTGCGGTGCGGCCGTAGCGATACGGTGGGAGCCGGGGTACAGGTCACGTCGACCGGTGCCCCGGTTTCCGCGTGTGTGCCGCTGTGTGGGAGGACGCTTTCATGACGATCAAGGACGCCCCCGAGGAGTGGCGGGTCACCGCGACGACGACCCCCTTCCGTGGCAACAAGACCAGTGTCCGTACGGACCATGTGGTCATGCCCGACGGCTCGGTGCACTCCCGCGACTACCAGGTGCACCCCGGGTCCGTGGCGATCCTCGCGCTGGACGACGCCGGGCGGGTCCTCGTCCTGCGCCAGTACCGGCACCCCGTACGCCAGAAGCTGTGGGAGATCCCGGCCGGCCTGCTCGACATCCCCGGCGAGAACCCGCTGGCCGCGGCGCAGCGCGAGCTGTACGAGGAGGCCTACGTCAAGGCCGGGGACTGGCGGGTGCTGACCGATGTGTACACCTCGCCCGGCGGCACGGACGAGGCGCTGCGCATCTTCCTGGCCCGCGATCTCTCGGAGGCGGACGGCGCGCGTTTCGAGGTCGCCGAGGAGGAGGCGGACATGGAATTGGAGCGGGTCGAACTGGCCGAGCTCGTACGGGGCGTGCTCGCGGGTGAGCTGCACAACAACTGCCTGGCCGTGGGGGTGCTCGCGCTCACCGCGGCGCTGGCGGGGGACGGCATCGACGCGCTGCGGCCGGCCGAGGCGCCGTGGCCCGCGCGTCCGTTCGAGTCCTGAGACGGTTCTGCGGTCCAGGTCCTGTCCGGCGGATCTTCGTGGGCCCGCGAAGATCCGCCGGACAGGACTAGGTGATCCCCTAGTCCTGTCGGGACGTTCTTTCCGGGACGTTCTTTCACGGTGTTCCCCGTGGCGGTGATGCGGTCGTCGGGCAATCCTTCAGTCTGACGAAATGCTGATCCGAACGGGGGATGCGACGGCCGTGCTCCGCCGGTTCCGTCGCAGAGAGTGAACTACGCTCGGACCGCCCGTGCGGAGACCCGCCGGGCTCGGCTCGTGCGCAGGCGGACGGAGCGTGGCCCGTGACGGATCAGGCGGTGGACGTGAGTGGCCCCGGCCGGACGCGGGTGGCGGAACAGGACAGGTGTTTGACCGAAGCTGAGTCAACCACCCCGGTGGCGGCGGACGCTGACGGTCCGTCGGACACCTCGCCCGGCGCGGATTCGGCCGGAGGCGACGGACCGGCGGGACGTTCCGGGATGGAGGGAACGGCCCGGGGGAACGTCCCGGAGGCGCCGGGAGATGCGCTCGCGCACCCGGGCGGTGCGGAGGATCCCGCGCCGGACCGGGTGACGCAGGGTGGCTGCCCGGGCGGGCCGGCGGCGCGTGAGGCGAACGCGGCGGGAGCGGACGGCGCGGTCGCGTCGCGGGGGGATGTCGAGAGCGTGGGCGGGCCGGCGGTGCGCGCTACGGGCACGGGGACGGACGCGGAGACGGACGCGGGGACGGACGCGGAGGAATCCCGTTCCGCGGACCCGGGGCCCGCAGGCGCTTCACCGGCCGCCTCGCCGGGCCTCACGGAGGCGGCGGGCGGACCGGGCGCGGAGAGCCCCGGCGCGGCCCCCCCGCAGCGGCCCGCGGCCGCCCCCCGCCGGCCCCGGTTCGTCTCCCACGGGCCGTTCTACGGGCGGGAGCGAGAGCTGAAGGCGCTGCGCGCCGACATCGAGCGCGCCGGGCTCAACACGATCTCCGGGCGCAAGGAGCCCCGCGCGCGGGTTCTGCTCGTCGCCGGGCGTCCCGGGGCCGGGCGCAGCGCACTCGCCGAGGAGCTGGCCCGGCAGTTGCGCGGCGGCTATCCGGACGGAGTCGTACGGGCCGGGCTCACGGAGGCGGGCGGCGAGCCCGTGCCCACCGAGCGGACCGCCCGCGAGATCCTCGGCGCCTTCGACATCGCCACGCCGCCCGGCGCCGGGGAGGACGAGCTGTCCGAGATGGTGCGCGAGACGCTCTCCACGCGGCGGGTCCTGCTGCTCCTCGACGACGCCGTGGACGCCGAACAGGTCGACCCCCTGGTGCCCGACAATCCCGGCTGCCTGGTGGTCGCGGTCGCGCGGGGCCCGCTCACCGGCATTCCCGACGTCCGGCCCTGCACCCTCGGCGGCATGGACGCGAAGGCCGCCATCGAACTCCTGACCGGATTCACCGGCGCCGTACGGATCACCGTCGACCCGCAGGCCGCCGAGTCCCTCGCCGAGGAGTGCGGCGGCCAGCCCGCCGCGCTCGTCCTGGCCGGCGGCTGGCTCGCGGCCCGGCCCACCGCCTCCGTCGCCGACATGGCCAAGCGGCTGCGCTCCCTCCCGCACGACGGCGGCTGGCCCAGGGGCGACCGGCCGCTCGCCCGTGTCTTCCGGCTGGTGTACGAGAGCCTGTCCGCGCCCACCGCCCGGATGCTGCGTCTGCTCGCCCTCGCACCCGCCGGTCTCGCCGACCCGCACACCGCCTCCGCGCTGGCCGGCTGCTCGGTGTCGGCCGCCAGGGCGGCGCTCGACGGGTTCACCGCCCTGGGGCTGCTGCGGGCGGCCGGCGACCGGGGCGCGGCCGGCGACCGGGGCGCGGCCGGCGACCGGGGCGCGGCCGGCGACCGGGGCGCGGCCGGCCGGGCGGGGGACGACCAGGCCGATCATGACCAGTACGTGGTGCCGGGCTGTCTGGTCCTGCTGCTGCACGGCCTCCTCGCCGAGGAGGACCGGCCCGCCGAGGTCCAGCTGGCCCGTGCGCGGATGCTGGAGCGGACCGTACGGCTGCTCCAGTCCTGCTGGGCCGTCACCGAGCCCGAAGGTTCCCCGGGCCGCAAACGGCTCGCCGCGCTGCCCCCGGCGCTGCGCTTCCCTAACGCCCCGGCGGCCGCCGAGTGGCTGCGGACCCGGCAGCCCGCCCTGCTGGCGTCCGCGCGGCTCGCGGTCGCCGACGGTGACCTGGACACCCTGGCCCGCCGGCTGATGGCAGCGCTGGTCAGGTCGCTGGCCGCGCACCGGGGCACCGAGGCCGCGGCACCCGAGCTGTACGGGCTCCACCAGCTGGTCCTCGATATCGCCGAGCGGCGTGAGCTGCACCGCGAGCAGGCCGCCGCGCTGCTGAACATCGGTGACCTGGACGCCAGGACCGGACGTACCCAGGAAGCGATCGGCCGCTACCGCGCCGCCCTGGACGCGGGCCGGATCGCGAACGACCTCTACGCGACCGGCCGCGCCATGGAGTCCGTGGGCGGCGCCTACCAGGACCTGGAGGACTGGCAGCGGGCCGCCGACTGGTACGGGCGTGCGCTCGCGCAGCGACTGAGCCGGGGCGAGCGGGCCGACGAGGCCAGGCTGTACGGCCGCCTCGGCACCGTCCACACGTACGCCGGCCGGTACGGCGAGGCGCTGCGCGACTGGCGGGCGGCCGCCGCCGGCTACCGCCGCCTGCGCGATCTGCCCGCTCACGCGCGGGCGCTGAGCGAGGCGGCCAGGGTCCAGGAGTACGCGGGCCGCCCGCACGAGTCGCTGCGCACCTGTGAGGAGGCCGTGGAGTGGGCCCGTCTGGCCGGGGACGAACGGCTGCAGGCGGCGCTGCGGCTCCGGCTGGCGGACACCCTGGACCGGCTCGGCGACCCGACGGCGGCCAAACTGCACCGGGCCGCAGCCGATCAACTCCTGGCAACGGAAGGATCTACCTACGAAATCCGTAGCGCTTCCACTGAGGATTAATGCTTTGCAAGGCTAGACAGCTGGAAATCCTTCATTAGACTGGCTTCGCCGCACCCCCTCGCGGCGTCTTCCCGTGCGCCCAGTATGCCCGGGTATGAATGGGATCTCCCCGAATCCCCTGAGCCAAGGACCGTGATCTGCCGTGTTGGTCGGTATCCCCCGTGAGGTCAAGAACAACGAGTTCCGGGTGGCCATCACCCCGGCCGGTGTGCACGAGCTGGTCCGCCAGGGTCATCAGGTCGTCGTCGAGCGCGACGCCGGTCTCGGCTCCTCCATCACGGACGACGAGTACCTCGCCGCCGGTGCGCGGATCCTGCCCACCGCCGACGAGGTCTGGGCCGCCGCCGACCTGCTGCTGAAGGTCAAGGAGCCCATCGCCGAGGAGTACCACCGGCTGCGCAAGGGCCAGACCCTCTTCACGTACCTGCACCTCGCCGCGTCCCGCGCGTGCACGGACGCCCTGCTGGACTCCGGTACCACCGCCATCGCGTACGAGACCGTCGAGACCGCGAGCCGCGCCCTGCCGCTGCTCGCCCCGATGTCCGAGGTCGCGGGCCGGCTGGCCCCGCAGGTCGGCGCCTACCACCTGATGCGCTCGGCCGGTGGCCGCGGCGTCCTGCCGGGCGGCGTCCCGGGTACGGCGGCCGGCAAGGCCGTCGTCATCGGCGGCGGCGTCTCCGGCTGGAACGCCACGCAGATCGCCGTCGGCATGGGCTTCCACGTGACCCTGCTCGACCGGGACATCAACAAGCTGCGCGAGGCCGACAAGGTCTTCGGCACCAAGGTCCAGACCATCGTCTCCAACTCCTTCGAACTGGAGAAGGCGGTCGTCGAGGCCGACCTCGTCATCGGAGCCGTTCTCATCCCCGGCGCGAAGGCGCCGAAGCTGGTCACCAACGAGCTCGTCGCCAAGATGAAGCCCGGAAGTGTACTTGTCGACATTGCAATCGATCAGGGCGGCTGCTTCGAGGACTCACACCCGACGACGCACGCCGAGCCGACCTTCCAGGTGCACGACTCGGTCTTCTACTGCGTCGCCAACATGCCGGGCGCGGTGCCGAACACCTCCACGTACGCGCTGACCAACGCCACGCTGCCGTACATCGTGGAGCTCGCGAACCGTGGCTGGGTCGAGGCGCTGCGCCGCGACCCGGCGCTCGCCAAGGGGCTCAACACCCATGATGGCCAGGTCGTTTACCGTGAGGTCGCCGAGGCGCACGGTCTCGACCACGTCGAACTGAGCGCGCTGCTGGGCTGATCCGCCCCGGTGCGTCAACCCGTACCGTCAACATCGCGCCAACGGCCGGATCTTGCCTCGCGAGGTCCGGCCGTCGGCGTGTCCGGACGCCGGCGAACGCCCGGTCAACTCACGGCGAACGTCGTGCTTTCAACCGATTCGCGACCCCGTGAAACAGGCGGCCCATGCTGTGGTGAGAGGCTTGTGCGCCCTTGACACAGGGGTGTTCGGCCGCCGACACATCGGGCCGGGTCCGGCGGATTGTGTTGCTGCGAAGGTGTGACACGCCATAGAGTCGCCAACCGTCGGCATAGTGCCACGCTGACCTATCGATAAAGTTTCCTGGTCACGTCCAAGGAGGTAAGACGACTTGTGAATGAGTCGACATTTACTCCCGGGGGTGGTCAACCAGGAATGCCTGCGCGGGGCCAGAGCCCGTCGTCCGGGCTCGAGGCTGTCGGCTCCGTCGCTGTCCGCACCTTCGCCACGCATCAGCACCTGACGACAGCCCACCAGATGATGGACGGCCAACACGTGAACGCCATGGCCGGCAACGAGGGTGGCCGAGAGTCCACTCCCTTCGCCGACTACGACGAAGTGCCCGAGGGGCACTTCTACGACCCCGACGCCGAGTACGAGCCCGACCCCGAGTACGCGGCCACCCTGGCCCCGGACGCCGCCCGCCAGCGCCGCGAGCGGATCGGCCCGACCGGGCGCCCCCTCCCGTACTTCCCGATCCCGGGCCCGCTGACCGACCACGGCCCCGCGAAGATCATCGCGATGTGCAACCAGAAGGGCGGCGTCGGCAAGACCACGTCGACCATCAACCTGGGTGCCGCGCTCGCGGAGTACGGCCGGCGGGTGCTCCTCGTCGACTTCGACCCGCAGGGAGCCCTGTCGGTCGGTCTCGGCGTCAATCCGATGGAGCTGGACCTCACCGTCTACAACCTGCTCATGGAGCGGGGCATGGCGGCCGACGAGGTCCTCCTGAAGACCGCCGTGCCCAACATGGACCTCCTGCCGAGCAATATCGACCTCTCGGCGGCGGAGGTGCAGCTGGTCAGTGAGGTCGCGCGCGAGTCCACCCTCCAGCGGGCGCTGAAGCCGCTGCTGCAGGACTACGACTACATCGTGATCGACTGTCAGCCGTCCCTCGGTCTGCTGACCGTGAACGCGCTGACCGCCGCGCACAAGGTGATCGTGCCGCTGGAGTGCGAGTTCTTCGCACTGCGCGGGGTGGCCCTGCTGACGGAGACGATCGAGAAGGTCCAGGAGCGGCTCAACCCGGACCTGGAGCTCGACGGCATCCTCGCGACGATGTACGACTCCCGCACGGTGCACAGCCGTGAGGTCCTCGCGCGCGTCGTCGAAGCCTTCGACGATCACGTCTACCACACGGTGATCGGGCGGACCGTGCGCTTCCCGGAGACCACGGTCGCCGGAGAGCCGATCACCACGTACGCCTCGAACTCCGTCGGTGCGGCCGCCTACCGCCAGCTCGCCAGGGAGGTGCTCGCCCGGTGTCACGCCGAGTGAGTCTGCCCGGGGCCGACGAGCTGTTCCGTACGACCGGCGGCATGGCGCTGCAGTCCTCCTCGCCCGCCGACCGGCGCAGGAACGCGAACGGCGAGCCGAGGGTGCCGGCGCCGGCCGGGGAGAGCGGTGCGGCCGGCGAGCGGCCGGCCGGCCCTTCCGGGGCCTCTCCCGGCCCGCCGGCCGCCGCCGCGGCGGAGGAGCACTCCGCCGCGCCCGCGGACTCCTCGGGGGCGCCCCGCAGCCGTACCGCCGACGCGGAGCAGGCGGCCGCCGCCGTGAAGGGGCGTCGGCCGCAGGAGGCCGGCTCTCCCGGTGCGCAGGCCGCCGCCCAGCAGGGCGGCCAGCAGCGCCGCCGGGGGCGCGGCGCGAACCGCCGCCCCAGCGGGCGCGAACGCCACGACGAGAAGATCACGGTCTATGTCTCGGCCGAGGAACTGATGGACCTCGAACACGCGCGGCTGGTCCTGCGCGGTGAGCACGGACTGGCCGTCGACCGGGGCCGGATCGTCCGTGAGGCGGTCGCCGTGGTCCTCGCGGACCTCGAATCACGCGGCGACGCGAGCATCCTCGTACGACGCCTGCGCGGGCGCTGACGGTAGCCTGCGCGGGCAGCCTCCCGGCTGCTCAGCCCCTGAGTCTCCCGGCTCCCGCCCCCAGGACCGCCATGCCCCCGCCCCCCGACCCCGCCCGGCCGGCCCGCCGCTCGCTGGGCCCCGGCCCGGGAGCGCGGAGGCAGGCGCCGCACGGGCCGGAGGCGCCGGGTCCCCGGGGCGCGCCGGAGCGCGCGCCCGGCGAGGTGCCGGAGCGGCCGCCGGCCGAGGAGCCCGAGGCCGGGTCCGACCCGGAGCCCGTGCCGACCGAGGAGGCCGCGCCCGAGGTCGTGCCCACGCCCGCGTCCCCGCCGGCCGCCGCCCCCGTAGCGGACGGCCGCTTCACTGTGCGGCTGGTGAATTTCGAGGGACCGTTCGACCTGCTGCTCCAGCTCATCGCGAAGCACACCATGGATGTGACCGAGGTCGCACTCTCCAGGGTCACCGACGAGTTCATGGCGCACATCCGGGCCATGGGGCCGGACGGGGACCTGGACCAGACCACCGAGTTCCTGGTGGTCGCGGCGACGCTGCTGGACCTCAAGGCCGCCCGGCTGCTGCCCACCGCCGAGGTGGAGGACGAGGCGGATCTCGCGCTGCTCGAAGCGCGGGACCTGCTCTTCGCGCGCCTCCTCCAGTACCGCGCGTACAAACAGGTCGCGGAGATCTTCGGCGGGCGCCTCGACGCCGAGGCCCGCCGCTACCCCCGCAGCGTCGGGCTGGAGCCCCACCTCGCCGCACTGCTGCCCGAGGTCGTGATCAGCATCGGGCCCGAAGGGTTCGCCCGGCTCGCCGTGAAGGCGATGCGGCCGAAGCCGAAGCCGCAGGTGTACGTCGACCACATCCACGCACCTCTCGTGTCCGTACGGGAACAGGCGGAGATCGTCGTCGCGCGGCTGCGGGAGCGCGGCGAGGTCAGCTTCCGGTCGCTGGCCGAGGACGCGGCGGACACCCTGACCGTCGTGGCGCGCTTCCTGGCGCTGCTGGAGCTCTACCGCGAGCGGGCCGTCACCCTGGACCAGGAAGAGGCCCTCGGCGAGCTGATGGTCCGCTGGACGGGCGGTGACGGGGCCGTGGAGCCGACCGTGACGGACGAATTCGACCGGGTCCCCGGGACGAGCGAGGAGAAGGCGTGAGCGAGCGGCACCGCGCTGCGGGAACGGGCGCTGCGGGAACGGGTGACCGTACGGTCACGGAGCTGGACCTCAAGCCCGCCCTGGAGGCGGTCCTCATGATCGTGGACGAGCCCGCCACCGAGGAACACCTCGCCAGGGTCCTCGACCGCCCCCGCCGGGCGGTCGCCGACGCGCTGCGGGAACTGGCCGACGAATACACCGTCCAGCGCCGCGGCTTCGAGCTGCGGCTGATCGCCGGCGGCTGGCGGTTCTCCTCGCGCGCGGAGTACGCGGAGGCCGTCGAGGGCTTCGTGCTCGACGGCCGGCAGGCCCGGCTGACCCAGGCCGCTCTGGAGACCCTCGCGGTCGTCGCGTACCGCGGGCCCGTGAGCCGTTCGCGGGTCTCCGCCGTGCGCGGAGTGAACTGTGACGGGGTCATGCGGACCCTCCTTCAGCGCGGACTGATCGAGGAGGCGGGCGCGGAACCTGAAACAGGTGCGATCCTGTACAGGACGACGAACTACTTTCTGGAGCGGATGGGCCTGCGAGGTCTGGACGAGCTACCGGAACTCGCGCCCTTCCTCCCCGAGGCGGACGCGATCGAGGCCGAGACCCTGGAAGGTGTTCCGTCGTTCGATCCGGACGCACCGGACACCGACGCAGACGACAAGACGGAAATTTGATGCGAAGCAGCGGCAGGAACAGCGGAAGCGGCAACCGGAGCGGCGGGAGCGGTAACGGACGCAGCGGTGGTACCGGTGGGAACCGGGACTACCGAGGCGCCGGTGACGGGCGCGACGCACGGGACGGGCGTGACGCGCGCGACGAGCAGCCGAAGCGGCCCTCCCGCCCCCGTCCCGAGGAGCGCCGTTACGACGTCGGCCGCACGGGTCCCACCGGCGGCGCCGGCGCGTCCGGCGCCCCCCGCGGCCGCTCCTCCGGCGACGGTGACCGCCAGGGCGGCGGCGCCCGTGGCGCGGCGGCCCGTGGCGGCGCCAAGGGCGGCCCGAAGCCCTCGCAGAGCGCGGGCGGCCGTGGCGGTGGCCCGCGCCGCTTCGGCAGCACCCCCTCCCGCCCGCGCGAGCTGGACGCCAAGATCGAGCAGCGGAACCGCGACCGGTACGCCGACAAGCCCTCGGTCCAGACCCCCAGGACCAACCCGGGCGCCGAGCAGGAGGGCGAGCGTCTGCAGAAGATCCTCGCCCGCGCCGGCATGGGCTCGCGCCGCGCCTGCGAGGAGCTGATCGAGCAGGCCCGCGTCGAGGTCAACGGCGAGATCGTCCTCGAACAGGGCATGCGCGTCGACCCCCACAAGGACGAGATCAAGGTCGACGGGCTCACCGTCGCCACGCAGTCGCACCTCTTCTTCGCGCTGAACAAGCCGGCCGGTGTCGTCTCCACGATGGGGGACCCCGACGGCCGCCAGAACCTCGGTGACTACGTCACCAACCGCGAGAGCCGGCTCTTCCACGTCGGCCGGCTCGACACGGAGACCGAGGGCATCATCCTGCTCACCAACCACGGCGAGCTGGCGCACCGTCTGACCCACCCCAAGTACGGCGTGAAGAAGATCTACCTCGCCGCGATCCAGGGCCCGCTCCCGCGCGATCTCGGCAAGCGGCTCAAGGACGGCATCCAGCTGGAGGACGGCTACGCCAAGGCCGACCACTTCCGCGTCGTCGAGAACACCGGCAAGAACTACCTGGTCGAGGTCACCCTCCACGAGGGCCGCAAGCACATCGTCCGCCGGATGCTCGCCGAGGCCGGCTTCCCGGTCGACCGGCTGGTGCGGACGTCGTTCGGCCCGATCCCGCTGGGTGACCAGAAGTCCGGCTGGCTGCGCCGCCTGACCAACACCGAGGTCGGCATGCTGATGAAGGAAGTGGGGCTGTGAACCGCCCCTGACACGGCGGGTGTCCTCTGACACCTCCGGCACGGAAAGAGCCCGCGGCCCCTGGCTGCGGGCTTTTCCCTTGTGGAGCCGGCCCGCTCCCCTTTATAGTCAGGATGACTATTAAGGAGGGGGCGTGAGTCTCGCGGACATCCTCGATCCCTTGCGGCAGCCGCTGGTGACGGTGCTGGACACCCCGGTCAGCTGGACCGAGGTGCTCGGCTTCGGCAGCGGTGCGCTCTGCGTGTGGCTGGTCGCCCGCCAGCACCTCGCCAACTGGCCGATCGGCATCGCCAACAACCTGTTCTTCATCATGCTGTTCCTCCAGGCCGGCCTGTACGCCGACGCGGGGCTACAGGTCGTCTTCATCGCCCTCGCCGGGTACGGCTGGTGGCTCTGGACCCACGGGGGTGGACCGGATTCCGGGGCCCTGCCGGTGCGGCGCACGACGCGCACCGAATGGGCCTGGCTGCTCGCGGCGGGGGCGGTGGGGACATGCGCGCTGACGCTGCTCCTCGGCCGCCTCACCGACTCGACCGTGCCGTTCTGGGACGCGCTCACCACCGCGCTCTCCCTCATGGCGACCTACGGCCAGTGCCGCAAACGGCTGGAGTCGTGGTGGCTGTGGATCGCGGCCGACCTCGTGTACATCCCGCTCTACGCGTACAAGGACCTCTACCTGACCTCGCTGCTCTACGTCGGTTTCCTCGCCCTCTGCCTGGCCGGACTGCGCAACTGGTCCCGGGACCGGGCCGGAGCGCGGGCCGGGCGGCGGCTGGAGACGACCGCCGTACGAGCGATGACGACCACCGCGTGAGCGGCCACGACGACCCCGCAGGCCACGATGACCCCGTAGGCGGTCACGACGACCTCGCAGGTCACGACGACCCCGTAGGCGGTCACGACGACCGCATGAGCGCCTACGACTACGAACACGGCCTGGTTCTCGGCAAGTTCTATCCGCCGCACGCCGGGCACCACCATCTCGTGACGGCCGCGCGCGAGCGCTGCGCGCGCCTGACCGTCCTGGTCTGCGCCTCCTCCGTGGAGTCCGTGCCGCTGGCCGACCGGGTCCGCTGGATGCGCGAGGTCCACCCGGACGTACGGGTGGTGGGCGCCGTCGACGACATCCCGATGGACACCGGCGATCCGGCCGTCTGGGACGCGCACATGGCGGTCTTCCGGGCCGCCGTGCCCGAGCGGGTGGACGCCGTCTTCACCTCGGAGTCGTACGGTGCGGAGCTGGGGCGCAGATTCGGTGCCGCGTCCGTGTGCGTCGACCCGGACCGTACGGCCTTCCCCGTCTCCGGTACGGCCGTACGCGCGGACCCGGCCGGCTGCTGGGACTTCCTGGAGCCGCCCGTGCGCGCGGGCCTCGCCCGCCGGATCGTGGTGCTGGGCGCGGAATCCACCGGTACCACCACCCTGGCGCGGGCGCTCGCCGACCACTACCGCCGGCGCGGCGGGGTCTGGGCCCGCACCCGGTACGTACCGGAGTACGGGCGGGAGTTCAGCGAGCGGAAACTGGCCGCGCTGCGCGCCGAGTGGCCGGGGGCGAGCTGGGAGGACGTCACGCTCACCACCGAGGACTTCCCCGTGATAGCCGAGCGGCAGAACGCGCTGGAGGAAGCGGCGGCCCGGGCCGGTTCGCCCGTGCTCTTCTGCGACACCGACTCCTTCGCCACCACCGTCTGGCACGAGCGGTACGTGGGCGGACGCAACCCGCGCGTCGAGGAGATCGCCGACCTGGCGCCCCATCACCTATGGCTGCTCACCGACCACGAAGGGGTCGCCTTCGAGGACGACGGGCTGCGCGACCAGGAAGAGCTGCGGCCCTGGATGACCGACCGCTTCCGCGCCGAACTCACCCGTACCGGAAGGGAATTCATCCTGCTGAGCGGTGCGCGTGAGGAACGGCTCGACGCCGCCGTCGCCGCCGTGGACGCGGTCCTCGGCCAGGGCTGGGACTTCGCGCCGCCCCTGCCGGAGCGACGGTGAACACCGGGGGGCCGCGCGCCCCGGAGGGCTACGACCCCGCGGCCTTCGAGCCGTTCGCCGTCACCGTCGATCTCGCCGTCTTCACCGTCCGCGAGAGCCGGCTGCACGTCCTGCTCGTCGAACGCGGACAGGAGCCCTATCTGGGCGCCTGGGCGCTGCCCGGCGGCTTCGTCCTGCCCCGGGAGTCGGCGGGACAGGCCGCCCGCCGCGAACTCGCCGAGGAGACCGGCCTGTCGCGGAGCACGGCGACCGCCCTCCACCTGGAACAGCTGCGGACCTACAGCGACCCGGACCGCGACCCGAGAATGCGGGTCGTGTCCGTCGCGTACACCGCGCTCGTACCGGACCTGCCGGAGCCGCGCGGCGGCGGCGACGCGGCTCACGCCCGGTGGATCGAGTACCGGGACCGGGGGCCGCTCGCCTTCGACCACGAGCACATCCTCACCGACGCCTACGACCGCGTCGGCGCCAAGCTCGAATACACCTGTGTGGCCACGGCGTTCTGCCCGCCCGAGTTCACCCTCGGCGAGCTGCAACAGGTGTACGAGACGGTCTGGGGCGTGGAGATCGACCGCCCCAACTTCCGCCGCAAGGTCCTCGCGACCCCCGGCTTCGTCGAGGCCGTGGACGGACCGCCGCGCCGGACGGGCGGACGGGGGAAACCGGCCGCGCTGTACCGCGCGGGCGCCGCCACCGCACTGCACCCACCTCTGCTGCGACCGGAAGGACGGACGTCATGACCACGACGAGAGCCACCAGCAAACGAGCCGCCACGGGCTCCCTGATCGGGCTCGCGCTCGGCGACGCCCTCGGCTTTCCGACCGAGTTCAACGACGTGCCGTCCATCCTCGCGAAGTGCGGCCCGTGGCGCGAGATGCCGCTGCCGAGGCCCGCGATCGTCACCGACGACACGCAGATGACCCTCGCCCTCGGCCGGGGCATACGGACCGCGATGGACCGGGGCGCGCTCGCCCCGCTCCGTCTGGAGCGGCCGGTGCGCGAGGAGTTCGTCAGCTGGTACCACTCCCCGGACAACAACCGCGCCCCCGGCCGTACCTGCCTGGTCGCCTGCCGGCTCCTCGACAGCGACCGGCCCTGGCAGCGGGCGAGCCAGACCGCGTCCAAGGGCTGCGGCGCCAACATGCGGGTCGCGCCCCTCGGACTCGTCCCGGGCCTCAGCGCCGAACAGCGGTCGGGAGCGGCCCAGTTGCAGTCGGCCCTCACTCACGGACACCCGACGGCCCTGGCCGCCTCCGACCTCACGGCGCACGCCGTGCACCTGCTGGCGGAGGGCGCCGAACCGCTCGGCCTGGTGGGCCGGCTGCGCTCGTACGCGTACGAGAACCGCACCCGCTACCACCACCACTGGCTCGGCGACCTCTGGACAGGCGACCACGACCCCACCCCCGGGCACTTCATCGCGCGCGGCTGGGACGAGTGCCTGCGAGCACTGGACCGCCTCCAGGACGCCCTGCGTACCCCCTCACCGGAGACCGACCCGTGCCTGGCGACGGGCGACGGCTGGATCGCCGAGGAGGCCCTGGCCACCGGCCTGCTCTGCTTCCTGCTCTTCCCCGAAGACCCCCTCACGGCCCTGCGCCGGGCAGCCTGCACCCGGGGCGACTCGGACTCCATCGCCTGCCTGACGGGCGCGTTCGCGGGCGCCCACCTCGGCGCGAGCGCCTGGCCCGGGGAATGGGCCGAGCGGATCGAATACCGGAGCGACCTGCTGTCGCTGGGAGCGCTCTGGGACGCTTGATCCATGCACACGGACGACAGCACCTCCGCAACCCGCCTCCACAGGGCCGGGCTGCCGGTCACCGACTTCAGCCAGGTCCTCACGGAAGGGACCGATCCGCTGCTCTTCGCCACCGTCTCGGGGGCGCATCTGTACGGATTCCCCTCCCGTGACTCGGATGTCGATCTCCGGGGGGTCCATCTGCGCCGGTCGACGCGCTGATCGGGCTGCACGAGCCGGACGAGACGCGGACATGGATGGGGGACCGGGGCGGTGTGGAGTTGGACCTCGTCACGCACGACCTGCGCAAGTTCGTCCGGCTGATGCTGCGGCGCAACGGCTATGTGCTGGAGCAGTTGCTCTCACCGCTGATCGTCCGCACCACCGACGCCCACCAGGAACTGACGGCGCTCGCCCCCGCCACGCTGACCAGCCATCACGCCCACCACTACCAGGGGTTCGCGGCCACCCAGTGGCGGCTCTTCGAGAAGACCGGGGAACTCAAGCCCCTGCTCTACACCTTCCGCGCCCTGCTCACCGGCATCCAGCTGACGCGTGGCGGCGGAATACAGGCGCATCTGCCCACCTTGCTGGCGGACGTGGACGCGCCGGACTACCTGCCGGAGCTGATCACGGCGAAGGCCGACGCCGAGCACGGCCGGGCCGAGGGCCCCGGACAGGACCGGCTGGAGCGGGACATCGGGGCGCTGCGCACGGCGCTCGACGAGGCGCGGTCGGCCTCGGCGCTACCCGGCACGCCCACCGGGTACGACGAACTCCACGCGCTCGTCGTCCGCACCCGGCTCCAGGGCTGAGGCGCGGCGGGCGCGGATCAGGAAGTCCTCCACGCGGGCGTGGTCCGGTTCGGGTGGGAGCGGGGAGTGGCGGGCCGCCTCGTCGGCCTCGGCGGTGAGGCGGGTCATGCGGCGTTCGACCTCGGCCCAGGGGACTTCACCGCGCTTGACCGCCAGCAGGGGCTCCCGGTCGTCGCCGACATCGATGGCCAAGTGGCCCGTACGCAGCAGATCACGGCAGGAGGCGAGCATCCGGAGCAGATGCATGGCGTGCTTCCAGCGCGGGGCGCCGTACTGGCGCACGTCCGCCTCCAGCTTCTTGCGCTGACTCTCGGCGTACCGGACGAAGGTCTCGTGCGCCTGGCGGGACAGGAACGCGTCGCGCAGCGAGAGCAGTTCCCGGCCGGTGCCGTCGATCTGCTCGACGAGTGGGGAGTGCAGGCACTCCAGCACGTTGGGATTGGTACGCAGAGCGAGGGAGCAGAAGCGTTCCAGCTCCCAGGAGAACTGCTCGGGAGCCGGACCCTCGATGTGCGTCGGCGGCTTCTCGAAGCGCCAGAACAGCGCGGTCGGGGCGAGGAAGACACCACGGCGGTCGGTATCGCTGCCGTCCGTCGCCAGCCCGAAGGCGCGCGACCCCATCACGCACGCGTAGACGGTGTGGTCACGGACGAGGGCCTCGGTCGGCGTCATGCGCGAGAGGCTACGGGAAGAGGACCGACCCCCCGGACACCGTGATCTTCTCCGCCGGCCGGCCCGCTCCCCCTGGCCCGCAGCTGGGGTCCGCACGTGAGGTCCGCCGGGTGGCGCGGCGGCTTCCTCCGGCTGACTACGCTGAACCGAGCACTCGATCACTGAGGAGACTGGGGAGAACGCCGTGGCGGTACGAGCGGTCCGTGGAGCCGTCCAACTGGAGCGGGACGAAGCCGGGCACATGGACGACCAGGTCAGGCAGCTCCTCACCGCGATCCTGGAGCGCAACGACCTCACCCCGGACGATCTGATCAGCATCTGGTTCACGGCCACGCCCGATCTGCACAGCGACTTCCCGGCCGCCGCCGCCCGGGGCCTCGGTATCGTGGACGTCCCGCTGATCTGCGCCCAGGAACTGGACATCACCGGCGCTCTGCCCCGGGTCGTCCGCATCCTCGCCCATGTCGAGTCCGACCTTCCCAAATCCAGGATCGCGCACGTCTACCTCGGCGCCGCGGCCGCCCTCCGCAAGGACGTCGCCCAGTGAGAACCGCCCTCGTCGTAGGAACAGGCCTGATCGGCACCTCGGCGGCGCTGGCCCTGGCCGGCCGGGGGGTCACCGTCCATCTCAGCGACCACGACCCCTCCCGCGCCCAGACCGCCGCCGCGCTCGGCGCGGGTACGGACGCGGCGCCGGACGGGCCCGTCGACCTCGCGATCATCGCCGTACCGCCCACGCACGTCGCCGCCACCCTCGCCGCCGCGATGCGGGACGGAGTGGCCCGCGGCTACCTGGACGTGGCCAGCGTCAAGGGTGGCCCCCGGCGCGAGCTGGAGGAGCTCGGCCTCGATCTCGCCCCGTACATCGGCACGCACCCGATGGCCGGCAAGGAGAGCTCGGGACCGCTGGCCGGGACCGCCGACCTCTTCGACGGGCGCCCCTGGGTGCTGACCCCCACCCGGGACACCGATACCGAGGTGCTCAACCTGGCCCTGGAACTGGTCGCGCTCTGCCGCGCCGTGCCGGTGGTCATGGACGCGGACGCGCACGACCGGGCGGTCGCCCTGGTCTCGCACACCCCGCAGCTGATCTCGTCGATGGTCGCGGCGCGGCTGGAGGACGCGGACGAGACAGCGGTACGGCTCTGCGGCCAGGGCATCCGCGATGTGACCCGCATCGCGGCCTCCGACCCCCGGATGTGGGTCGAGATCCTCTCCGCCAACCCCGGCCCGGTCGCCGACGTCCTGGCCGGGGTCGCCGCCGATCTCGGCGAGACGGTCCAGGCGCTGCGCGCCCTCCAGTCCGGCGACGAGGAGAAGCGGCGCGGCGGCGCGGCCGGTATCGAGGACGTCCTGCGGCGCGGCAACGCGGGCCGGGTGCGGGTGCCGGGCAAGCACGGCGCGGGCCCGGCCACCTACGAGATCGTCGCGGTCCTCATCAGCGACCAGCCGGGCGAACTGGCCCGTATCTTCGCGGATGCCGGGCGCACCGGCGTCAACGTGGAAGACGTGCGGATCGAACACGCGACCGGGCAGCAGGCGGGCCTGGCCCAGCTGATGGTGGAGCCGGCGGCCGCTCCGGTGCTCAGCGCCGCCCTGCGCGAACGAGGCTGGTCCATCCGCCGTTAGGCGCCTCCGGGCCGTGCGGAAGGCGCCTCCGGGCCGTGCGGAAGGCGCGTCCGGGCCGTGCGGGAAGGCGCGTCCGGGCCGTGCGGGAAGGCGGGGCGGGGGTATACGCAGGGAAGCGTCCCGCCGAACGGGTGCATTCGCGCCCCTGAGTACTCGGTAACCTTGTGCCAGGGCGTATCGGCGCCCTGGCACATCCACCCCGTGAACCAGGAAGGTGTCCGCCTCCGTGGAAACCGCCGCAAACGCCGCCCGGACCGCTCCGGCCGCAGTGATCGTCGCCATCGACGGGCCCTCCGGCACGGGCAAGTCGAGCACGTCCAAGGCTGTGGCCGCCCGGCTCGGACTGAGTTACCTGGACACCGGCGCGCAGTACCGCGCGATGACGTGGTGGATGATCAGCAACGGCGTCGACGTACGGGACGGCGCCGCCGTCGCGACCGCCGCGACCAAGCCCGTCATCATCTCGGGCACCGACCCGGCCGCCCCCACGATCACGGTCGACGGGGTGGACG
Organism: Streptomyces sp. NPDC051569; assembly: GCF_044454085.1. Taxonomy (NCBI): domain Bacteria; kingdom Bacillati; phylum Actinomycetota; class Actinomycetes; order Kitasatosporales; family Streptomycetaceae; genus Streptomyces; species Streptomyces sp. NPDC051569. The sequence continues at coordinate 321,089 of NZ_JBITDJ010000005.1, read as the reverse complement.
CGGCGGGCCCGATCCGCACCCAGGAGGTCACCTCCCAGGTCAGCGCGGTCAGCGCGGTGCCCGAGGTGCGGACGATCGTCACGGAACTGCAGCGCTCCATCGCCGCGGCGGCCGAGCGGGGCATCGTGGTCGAGGGCCGCGACATCGGCACGACGGTCCTGCCGGACGCCGACCTCAAGATCTTCCTCACCGCCTCCCCGGAGGCGCGCGCCGCTCGCCGCAGCGGTGAGCTGACCGGCAGGGAGGCGACCGACGTCGCCGCCACCCGGGAGGCCCTGATCAAGCGGGACGCGGCCGACTCCAGCCGCAAGACGTCCCCGCTCGCGAAGGCCGACGACGCCGTCGAGGTGGACACCTCCGACCTCACACTGGAGCAGGTCATCGAGTGCGTCGTCACCCTGGTCGAGGAGAAGCGGGCCGCCAGGTGACCGCACCGTCGGGAAAGGGCGCCGCCGTCGGACGGGGCATCGGCATCGGCCTGATGTACGGGCTCTGGAAGCCACGGGTGCTGGGCGCCTGGCGGGTCCCGGGGAGCGGCCCCGCCATCCTCGCCGTCAACCACTCGCACAACATAGACGGTCCGATGCTGATGGGCACCGGGCCCCGGCCGGTGCACTTCCTGATCAAGAAGGAAGCGTTCATCGGACCGCTGGACCCCTTCCTGCGGGGGATCGGGCAGCTGAAGGTGGACCGTACGGCCGCCGACCGCGCCGCGATCACCGACGCGCTCGGGGTGCTCCAGGACGGCGGGGTGCTGGGGATCTTTCCCGAGGGCACCCGGGGCGAAGGCGATTTCGCGTCACTGCGTGCCGGTCTCGCATACTTCGCTGTACGGAGCGGGGCACCGATCGTCCCGGTCGCGGTGCTGGGAAGCGCCGAGAGCAGAGGACGGTTGATACCGGCGCTGCCCGCACTGCGCAGCCGCGTGGACGTCGTCTTCGGCGACGCCTTCGAGGCGGGCGACGGAAGCGGGCGGCGTACCCGTAGGACGCTGGACGACGCCACCGTCCGGATCCAGGAGCGGCTGACCGCCCACCTGGAGAACGCCAGGCGCCTCACCGGGCGCTAGGCATGATTTGACTTGAGTAGTGGGCCGCGAGCCGTGGCCCACCGATCACGATGAACGAGGTACGGACTTCATGAACGACCAGATCGACTCCGGCGACGAGCACGGAGAGCTTGGCGATGCCGAGTACGCGGAGTTCATGGAGCTTGCCGCGCAGGAGGGCTTCGAGGCCGAGGAGATCGAGGGCGCGATCGGTGAGGCCGGTCACGGCCCGCTGCCCGTCCTCGCCGTCGTCGGCCGCCCGAATGTCGGCAAATCGACCCTCGTGAACCGCATCATCGGCCGCCGTGAGGCGGTCGTCGAGGACAAGCCGGGCGTCACCCGTGACCGTGTGACGTACGAGGCGGAGTGGGCGGGCCGCCGCTTCAAGGTCGTCGACACCGGCGGCTGGGAGCAGGACGTACTGGGCATCGACGCCTCCGTCGCCGCCCAGGCCGAGTACGCGATCGAAGCCTCCGACGCGGTGGTCTTCGTCGTGGACTCCACGGTCGGCGCGACCGACACCGACGAGGCCGTGGTGCGGCTGCTGCGCAAGGCCGGCAAGCCGGTCGTGCTCTGCGCCAACAAGGTCGACGGACAGAGCGGCGAAGCGGACGCGACGGCCCTCTGGTCGCTCGGCCTCGGCGAGCCCCACCCGGTCTCCTCCCTGCACGGCCGTGGCACCGGCGACATGCTCGACGCGGTGCTCGAAGCCCTGCCCGACGCCCCCGCGCAGACCTTCGGCACCGCCATCGGCGGCCCCCGCCGCATCGCGCTCATCGGCCGCCCGAACGTCGGCAAGTCGTCCCTGCTGAACAAGGTCGCCGGCGAGGAGCGCGTCGTCGTCAACGAGATCGCGGGCACCACCCGCGACCCGGTCGACGAGCTGATCGAGCTCGGGGGCACGGTCTGGAAGTTCATCGACACGGCGGGCATCCGCCGCCGGGTCCACCTCCAGGAAGGCGCGGACTACTACGCGTCGCTTCGCACCGCGGCCGCCGTCGAGAAGGCCGAGGTCGCGGTCATCCTGATCGACACGAGCGAGTCCATCAGCGTCCAGGACCAGCGGATCATCACGATGGCCGTCGAGGCGGGCCGCGCCCTGGTGATCGCGTACAACAAGTGGGACACCCTCGACGAAGAGCGCCGCTACTACCTGGAGCGCGAGATCGAGACCGAGCTGGCCCAGATCGCCTGGGCGCCGCGGGTGAACGTCTCCGCGCGCACCGGCCGGCACATGGAGCGGCTGGTCCCGGCGATCGAGACGGCGCTGGCGGGCTGGGAGACCCGGGTCCCGACCGGACGGCTCAACGCGTTCCTCGGCGAGCTGGTCGCCGCCCACCCGCACCCGATCCGGGGCGGCAAGCAGCCGCGCATCCTGTTCGGTACGCAGGCGGGCACGAAGCCGCCGCGCTTCGTACTCTTCGCCTCGGGCTTCATCGAGGCCGGCTACCGGCGCTTCGTGGAGCGCCGGCTGCGCGAGGAGTTCGGCTTCGAGGGCACCCCGATCCACATCTCCGTGCGGGTGCGTGAGAAGCGCGGCCGCAAGAAGTAAACCGCTGCGGACACACGGCGGCAGAGCGGTGGGCCCGGCACGGATGATTCCGTGCCGGGCCCACCGCTTTCGGCTGCCGGGTCCCCGCGCCGCTTCTCCGGCGCGGCCGGCGCGTCAGGCGCCCCGGCGGGGGCCCGGTGGAAGTGCCGGGGGCAGGGCTGCCGGAGCATGGCGCCCGGTGCGCTGCCGGGCGTCCCGCTGCCAGGACCCCGCGTACGGTGTCTGGCCGGACCCGCCGTGACTGCCGCCGTACCCGCCGCGAGCGGCGTGCAGCCCGGTGCCGAAGGCCGTGAAGCCCAGATTCTCCTCGTTGCTCCGGTCGCCGGGCAGTGCCCGGAAGGACCGGCGGAATTCGGAGTAGAGCGCGTCGTAGATCGGCGTTGTCGAGTACCCGTCCGCTACGTCCTGCGCGGGACGCATGGACGGGATCTGACTCTGGAACGACTGGCGGGAAGGGTCGTATGAGTGCACATACGTGCCAACGACCCCGCCCTCCGTCGGATGCGGGCTGTCCAGGTAAATCGCTGCCGACGGCATCCCCGGCATCCCCGGCATCCCCGGCATCCCCGGTATTCCTGGCACTCGGCGGCCGGGGCCCGTGGCCTCGGTCATGTCACGTCCCGGCCAGCGGCATCGCGGCGGCCACCAGCTGTCCGTTGGCCGCCGCCTTCTCCAGGGCGTCGCGCAGCAGATCCTCACGAGGCTGCTGGCCGATGGAACCGACCGGTGCGGCGAACACCAGCACGGTGTGCGAGCGGTTGGCCGCCGCCCGCCAGCCCTCGGTGACCTGGAGCGGCTGATGGGCCTGCCACCAGGCGACCGGGGCGCCGCCGCTGCTGCCGGGCTGCAGCACGGCGTGCAGCTGGCCCATGGCGAGCAGCACCGACCAGCCGGCCAGCGGGACGGGCCGCAGGTGCAGGTCGGACACCGGCTGGAAGCCCTGCTCGACGAGGAGCGGCAGGAATTCGTCGACGGTGCCCCCCGACCCGGGCCGGGCGATCGCGGCGGTCGGTTCGACGACCAGGGCCGGGTGCAGATCGCCCTCGATCAGCACCAGACCGCTGGTGACGCCCAGGACGGCCTGCCCCGGCGCGGCGGCGGGGCCGCCCCCCGCCGCCTGGGGGTCGCCGCCGGTGATGCTCCGGACGGCGCCCTGGAGCTGGTCCTCGGCGACCTGGACGACCTGGGAGGGAATGCAGGTGGCGTGGGCGAAGGCGAGAACGGCGGTTTCCTCACCGACGAACAGCACGGTGCTGGTCCGCTCCTGTTCGGAGTCGCCGGGGGTCCGGCAGGAGGTGCAGTCGTAACTGCCCGGGGAGTTCTCGCCGGCAAGCAGCCGGTCGGCTTCTTCGTCGCCGATCTCGGCGCGTACGTCCTCGCTGACGTCGAGCATGCGCGGCACGGGTGGCTCCTCGAACTCAGTGCGTGGGCCGGGCTGTTCCCGGCTCGTAAAGAAGACAACGGGTGAGCCGTGGGCCGGGTCACGCGTCGAAGGGCACGGAATCGAACCAACCGGCGGGAACGGCGCGCCGTCGGGCGGAGCGATTCCTTCCACGCCAACGCCGCCCGACCACCGCGAAGTTGACGGGGGCCGGTGCGGCACCGATCGGTATACGGACAGGTCGACAAATCGGGAAATCACCGAACCAAAGGGATGGCCGGATCTCGTTGGTCCATTCGGATGTTTCCGTACGCCGACGGTGTCGACTTCCGTGGCGGGGCGGTACCGGGTCGGCGCGCGATCGTACGGATCTGCTCGAAGTCGGCACCATGTGGGTCTTTTCCGCGTCTACCCAGTCGGCCCGGGAAAGGCCGGCGGGGGACTGCCCCGCAGGAGACCACTCGCGGGAGACGTTCGCGAGAGACGGCTCCCGAGAACGGACGACGACACCAGGGGGACCGGGCGACGCATGCACATCTCTTTCCTGCTCCACAACGCGTACGGCATCGGCGGGACGATCCGGACGACGTTCACGCTCGCCGCGACCCTGGCCGAGCAGCACGACGTGGAGATCGTCTCGGTCTTCCGCCACCGCGAGGACCCGGCCCTGGGCGCCCCGGCCGGGGTACGGCTGCGACACCTGGTCGATCTGCGCCGGGGCACCCCCGGTTATGAGGGCGACGACCCGGAGGCCGCGCGCGCCGCCCGGCTCTTCCCGCGCGGGGAAGGCCGCTACCGGCAGTACAGCCGCCTCACCGACGCCCGGATCGACGCCTGTCTGCGCTCCCTGGACGCCGATGTCGTCATCGGCACCCGGCCGGGGCTCAATGTCCATATCGCCCGGCGGGCCTCGCACGGCCAGGTCCGCGTCGGTCAGGAGCACCTCTCGCTCGCCGGTCACGGTGCCCGGCTCCGCCGGGAGATCGCTCACCGCTACCGGTTGCTCCACGCCGTCACCACCGTCACCGAGGCGGACGCGCACGACTACCGCACCCGGCTGCGGCTGCCCGGCGTACGGATCGAAGCGGTGCCCAACAGCGTGCCGGAGCCGGTGGTCGCCCCCGCCGAGGCCACCGGGAAATGGGTCGTCGCCGCGGGCAGGCTCACCCCGGTCAAGCGGTACGACCTGCTGGTGCGGGCCTTCGCCCAGGTCGTGGCGGTCCGCCCCGACTGGCGGCTGCGGATCCACGGCAACGGCGACGCGATGGGCGACGAGAAACAGGCGCTGCGCCGCCTCATCGAGGAACACGAGCTGTACAACCACGTCTTTCTGATGGGGCCCGCCGATCCCCTGGAGGCGGAGTGGGTGAAAGGATCACTCGCCGCCGTCACCTCCAGCCGCGAAGCCTTCGGCATGACCATCGTCGAGGCGATGCGCTGCGGCCTCCCGGTCGTCGCCACCGACTGCCCGTACGGACCCGGCGAGATCATCGAGGACGGGATCGACGGACTGCTCGTGCCGACAGGGGACGTGGACGCGATCGCCGGAGCACTGCTCGGGCTGATCGAGGACGACCCACGACGCCACCGCCTGGGCCAGGCGGCGCTCGCCGCTTCGGCCCGCTTCGACCCGGCACGTATCGCCGCGCGCCACGAGGCGCTCTTCACCGAACTGGCCCGGAGCCCCCGGGGCATGCTGAGCGACAGGCTGGCCCGTGGCGGCAGCGCCGTCCTGGGCGGCGCGTACACCGTGCGCGACAGGGCCGCCGACGCGGTCCGGGCCGCCGAAGTGATCCGAAAGGGCAGAACCGCATGACCAGACCCACCGGACGGCGTGTGCCGCGCGTCGCCGCCGACTGCATCGCCGACTCCGCGGGCGGCATCACCTTCGACATCACGGGCGCCGCCCGCCCGGACGCGGTGCTCGTGCTGCGCAGGCGCGGCGGACCGGGCGAGCGGGGCGCCACCGGTGACGAGGAGGTGCGCCTGCCGCTGACCGGCTCCGGGGGTTCCCGGCTGCGGGCCGTACTGCCCAGCACGGTCGACCTGGCCGAGGGGTACTGGGACATCGGCACGGGAGCCTCCGGGGAACAGCCCGTACGGTCCGGCGTCCGCGATCTGCGGGCCCTCATCGACCGGGTGCCGGGGGCGGGCCGGGTCGCCGCCCGGATCCCGTACCCCACGGCCGACGGCCGGCTGGCCGTCCGCTCCTGGGTCCGCGCGCCGCACGCGGAGGCCGGGACGGTGCGCTGCGAGCCGGGCACGGCGACGGTCGAGGGCGTGCTGTACGGGGCCGAGCTGGGGGAGGGGGCCACGGCGGAGGCGCGGCTGCGCGGCGGCGACCGTACGCACCGGGTCCCGGTCACCGGCCGGGGCGGCGTCTTCGCCTTCACCCTGCCGTACGGTCCGCTGGCCGAGCAGCCGGTCGCGGAGCGCCGGTGGTGGGATCTGTGGCTGCTGCCCGCCCCGGACGCCGCCGGCATCAGGATCTCCCGCATCCTCGACGACATCTGGGACAAGCGGGCGGTCCACGTCTACCCGGAGCACGGGACGGACGGCTGGCGGGCCACCCCCTGCTACACGGGCGACAACGATTTCTCCGTACGGTTCGACCCTGCCCCTGACCCTGTCCCGGCTCCCGTGGGCCACCGGAGCTGATCGATCCCGTCCGGGTGTCCGGGGTCTGCTCCCCCGGACACCCGGTAACCGGACGTGCGGTCAGGCGGCGGATTATGCGGGGGAATCGTGAATTCCCCACCAATCTTTCCTTTTATTCGGAACATCGACGGGCCCGAAGAAGAATAAAATGCGGAACGGAATAATGGTGTGATCCTCGGAAGGCGGGGAATTACGCCGGTCGTGGTGGGGGTGCTCCAAAAGAGTGAAGTCCTCTCCGCCCGGCGGGTGCGGCACGCTGTGGCAGAAGTGTGACGAGTGAACGAGCGGACGAGCAGCGGACAAGAAGTGCCCTGCCCTGTCATCGCCCGCTTCCTTCACCGCCCCCGGGCGCCTACGGTGAGTGGTATGGCACCGATACCGACCCCGCCCGCTCAGCCTGACGACATACCCGGCTCCTACGTCGGCCTGGAGGCCACGAGCGCGGAACAGCGCGCCCGGGTGCGTGGCTGGACCACGGTCAGATCCCTGCCCCCCGGCTCGATCATCACCATGGAGTTCGTGGCCGGCCGGCTGAACTTCGAGGTCGAGAACGGCAGGGTCATCCGCTGCTGGCTGGGCTGAGCCCCGCACCGGCCGCCGATCGCGCGAAAAGCCCCGGCCGCGCGGCCGGGGCTTCCGTGTGCGCGCGTAGCCCGCTCTCGGCGGCGGCGCCCAGGGGCTTCCGTCCGGATCAGGCGCGAGCCCGGCAAGATCCGGATGAGCGGCCCCAGGCCCCGTCCGCCGGACACCCCAGGCCCTGTCCGCCGGACGGGGCCTAGCCGCCGGCCGCCGGCCGGGAGCGCGCCGGGCGCCGGTTGCCGCCCGGGGTCATCGGAGGCCGTTCCGCGCGCAGCGCGTGCGGTCGCGACTGGGTGAGCTGTCCGGTGCTCCGGTTCGCCGTGGCGAGGCCGGCGTGACCTGCCGTGATCGGCTCGCGGGGTGGTCCCTCACCGTCCGGCGACGATCCCGGTGGGCCTTGTCCCGGCCGGGGACCCCCGGCCGCGACCGGGGTGGAGGGGGCGGCGGCCCTGCGCCGGGCGCGCCAGCGTTCGCGCACCGCGAAGATGGCCCGCTCGGTGCGGCCGATCACCGGCTCGAACCAGGGCAGCCCCAGCAGGATCAGCAGACCGGCGGCCCAGCCGAGCAGGACATCGCTCAGCCAGTGTGTGCCGAGGTAGACGGTCGTCGCGCCGACTCCCAGGGCCACCACGGACGACAGGATCGACAGATAGCGCCTGGCCCGGGGCGTGGTCGCCAGATACGCCAGGATTCCCCAGGTCACGACGGCATTGGCGGTGTGACCGGAAGGAAATATATCGCCGCCGGCGAAGAGCTCGGCCGAGCCGATCCGTGTCGCGTAGTGGGGGCCGAGCCGGCCGAGGCCGAGCTTGACGGCCCCGACCGTCACATTGAGCAGCAGCAGCGCCGCGCCGAGGGCCAGCAGCGGCCGCAGCGTGTGCTGGCGCCAGGAACGCCAGCCCAGCCAGGCCGCGATCATCACGGCGGTGGGGCCGCGCTGTCCGAGCACCACGAAGTAGTCGAGGAAGGCGTGCAGGCCCGGCCACTGCTGATAGGGCCGGAAGAGCATGACCTTCCAGTCGAGGGTCACCAGCCAGGAGGAGGCGAGCACGGCAACGACGATGGCGAGATAGAACGCCAACGTGCCGCCGAGAAGAGCCTTGCGGGTCCGGCTCATCCGCGGGGTCTCTATCTTCGGCGGCTCCGGCTCCCGGTCCAGCCGGGCGAAGATGTCGGTACGCACCCAATCGACGTTACAGCGAGTGAGTGAGCGAGAAGGGCGTTCCGGTCTCTTCGTGATGACGATGTGATGTGGAACAGGTCTCGGATCGTGTTTTATCCGAGGTGGTTCCTGAAATCCACGTGACCTTGCGCCCTATTCATCGGCACGCCGCTCCAGGACCGGCTTTGCGGGGAACGAAAATAGCTCGCCTCAATGCCGTGTCGAATTTCTGGCCCCGCTCACGCGCCGCGGGCCGCGGTCCAGGCATGGGGGAGTGGCGTACGCCACACTCCCTGGTCGTGAGGGTGAGAGATGCACCACGCGTCACATGGGTGCACTCGCGTACGCTGACGGCTCACTCGCCGGTCGATGCCGGGCCGCCCAGCGGGACCCCCGGTCCCTCACGGTCCGCCGCGTGCGAGGGACGCATCAGGAGGTTACGCGGATGTCCGGGATCAGCACGGCCGGAGCACGGCCGCGTGCCGCCGACGGCGCTGCCAACCGCTGGGTCGTCCTGGTCGTCCTCTGTACGAGTCTGCTGCTGGTCGCGCTCGACGCGACCGTGCTGCATGTCGCCGTCCCGGCCGTCACCGCGGACCTCCGTCCCAGCGGCGTCGAGCTGCTGTGGATCGTGGACGCGTATCCACTGGTCTGCGCCTCCTTGCTGATCCTCTTCGGCACGCTCGGTGACCGGGTCGGCCGCCGCCGGGTGCTGCTGATCGGGTACGCCCTCTTCGGCGCCGCCTCGGCGCTCGCGGCCTTCGCCGGCTCGCCGATGGTGCTGATCGGCGCGCGCGCCCTGCTCGGCGTCGGCGGCGCGATGATCATGCCCGCGACGCTCTGCATCCTGCGCCATGTCTTTCCGGACCGGCGGGAGCGGGCCGTCGCCATCGGGGCCTGGACGGCGGTCGCCGCCGTCGGGGCCGCCGTCGGCCCGGTCCTCGGCGGCTTTCTCGTCGAGCACTTCTGGTGGGGCTCGGTCTTCCTGATCAATATCCCGCTGCTGGCGGTCATCCTGCCGCTCGGCCGCTTCCTCCTGCCCGAGTCGAAGGGCCCGGGTGACGGCCCCTGGGACGTGCTCGGCGCGCTGATGGCGGCGGTCGGGGTACTGGGCCTGGTCTTCGGTGTGAAGCGGCTCGGCGCCGGCGAGACCCCGCTCGGCCCCGCCACGCTGGTCCCGGTCTGTCTCGGCGCGGCTCTGCTGATCCTCTTCGTCCGCAGACAGCGACGGCGGGCGTACCCGCTGATCGACATGCGGATGTTCGCCAGGCCCACCTTCTCCACCTCCGTCGGCTGCATCGTCATCGCCATGCTGGCGCTGGTCGGCCTGGAGCTGATCGCCGTCCAGTACCTCCAGCTGGTGCTGGGACTGAGCCCGCTGGCGACCGGGCTGCGGCTGCTGCCGCTCACTTTCGCCGCGATCGCCGCCGGTGCCACCGGGTCGGCCACGCTGCGGCGGGTGGGTCCGCGCCGGATGGTGGCCTGGGGCTTCGTTCTCACCGCCGCCGCCGTCCTGCTGCTGACCCTGATGGGCCAGTACGACCGGCCCGGGCTGCTGACCGTGGCGTTCGTCCTGCTCGGCTTCGGGCTCCAGACCACCCTCTTCGGCGCTTACGAATCGATGCTCAACGATGCCCCCGCCGACCAGGCGGGCGGGGCGGCGGCCATAGGCGAGACGTCCTACCAGCTCGGCGCGGGGCTGGGAATCGCCCTGCTCGGCAGTGTGATGAACGCGGCGTACGCGCCCGCGATGGCGTCGGTGAAGGGCGTCCCCGCCTCGGCCGGTTCGGCGGCGGGCGATTCGCTCGGCGAGGCCTACCAGGTGGCGGCCCGGCTCGGCGGGAGCGCGGGCGAGTCCCTGCGGATCGCCGCGCGTCACTCCTTCGTGCAAGGCCTGCATGTGACGTTGCTTGTCAGCGCGGGTCTGCTGCTGCTCGGTGCGCTGGCCGCGCTACGGCTGCCGAAGATCATGGAGTGCTGCCCGGCGCCGGGCGCCGACGAGCGGGAAGAGGCGCAGCCGCGGGGAGAAGTACGGCAGGAGCCGCCGCCGCGGGTACAGGAGGCGCGGCCACCACGGCAGCGCTTCGGTGAACAGCGCTCCGGTGAGCAGCGCTCCGGCGAACAGCGCTCCGGCGAACAGCGGCCGGTCGGTCCGGGCAGTCGGCTGTGCGAGTCGTCCGAGCAGTCCGGCGCGGCCCTCCCGCTGAGCCGTGGCCGCGCCTGACCTGGCGGTTGACCGCGCCGGGGCCCGTACGTCCCGCGTGCCGGGTCTGGACGGGCGGTGCACCGACCCGTAACGTCGGGGCCGATCCGTAACCGGCGTCGCTCGTTTCCGGTCGCCCGATTCCCCGCCCGCGTGAGCCGCCGGAGGCGCCCCCGTGCCCGCACCGTCCGCCCCCAAGCCGCCGCCCTTCGACCCCGGCGACCCGATCGGCATCGACGATCTGCTCGACCCGGAGGACCTGGCGATCCGGGACACCGTGCGCGGCTGGGCCGCCGACCGTGTCCTGCCGTACATCGCCGAGTGGTTCGAGCGCGGCGAGCTGCCCGGGATCCGTGAGCTGGCCCGCGAACTCGGTTCCCTCGGTGCGCTCGGCATGTCCCTCACGGGGTACGGCTGCGCGGGTGCCACCGCCGTGCAGTACGGGCTCGCCTGCCTGGAGCTGGAGGCCGCCGACTCCGGCATCCGCTCCCTCGTCTCCGTACAGGGCTCGCTCGCCATGTACGCGATCCACCGCTTCGGCTCGGAGGAGCAGAAGCGGCAGTGGCTGCCGGGCATGGCGGCCGGCGAGATCATCGGCTGCTTCGGCCTCACCGAACCCGATCACGGCTCCGACCCGTCCGGCATGCGCACGCACGCCAGGCGCGACGGCGGCGACTGGGTGCTCACCGGCCGCAAGATGTGGATCACCAATGGCTCGGTAGCCGGGGTGGCTGTCGTCTGGGCGCAGACCGACGAGGGCATTCGCGGCTTCCTCGTTCCGGCCGGCACCCCCGGTTTCTCGGCACCGGAAATCACCCATAAGTGGTCACTGCGTGCCTCGGTCACCAGTGAACTGGTCCTCGACGACGTACGGCTGCCGGCCGACGCCGTCCTTCCCGAGGCCACCGGGCTGCGCGGGCCGCTCAGCTGTCTGAGTCACGCCCGCTACGGAATCGTCTGGGGCGCGATGGGGGCGGCACGCGCCGCCTTCGAGTCGGCGCTCCAGTACGCCAGGACCCGTGAGCAGTTCGGCCGGCCGATCGGCGGCTTCCAGCTCACCCAGGCCAAGCTGGCCGACATGGCCCTCGAACTGCACAAGGGCATCCTGCTCGCCCACCATCTGGGGCGGCGGACGGACGCCGGCCGGATCCGCGCCGAGCAGATCAGCTTCGGCAAGCTCAACAACGTGCGGGAGGCGATCGAGATCTGCCGCACCTCGCGGACCATTCTCGGCGCCAATGGGATCTCGCTGGAGTATCCGGTGATGCGGCATGCGGCGAACTTGGAGTCGGTGCTCACCTATGAGGGCACCGTGGAGATGCATCAGCTTGTGCTGGGCAAGGCGCTCACCGGCCTTGACGCCTTCCGGTGAAGGTGGACCGATGAGCCGGTCGAACCGGTGAGCGCCCCGCTCAGCTCTGGTTGAAGAAGCCGTCCTGGCGGCCGGTGCCGGTGCCGCCGGTGACGACCTCGGTGTCGGCCGGGCTCAGCAGGAAGACCCGGGTGGCGATCCGTTCGATCGAGCCGCGCAGCCCGAAGATCAGTCCGGCGGCGAAGTCGACGACGCGCTTGGCGTCGGCGGGCTCCATGGCGGTGAGATTGATGATCACCGGAATGCCGGAGCGGAAGAGCTCGCCGATGCCCCGGGCGTCCCGGAAACTGTCCGGGGAGACGGTGGCGATCCTGCGGTCCTGCTCGTGGGTGGCCTCGGAGGCGACCCGTACGCGCGGGTCGGTCTTCCAGGTGTCGCCACTCTCCGCACCCTCGGCGTACTCGTCGTCGTAGTAACGCTCGTCGTTGTCCTCGACGAGACCCAGCCAGGCGCTCGCCTTGCGCACCGATCCCATGGACGCCTCCTTTCACCGCGATCACATGTCGTTCCCTATCCCTATCGTCGTCCATGATGCGGATTGCGCGCCAAGGGGATAGTCGGCGCGCAGGCGATTCGTGACGGTACTGGTGCAGAAAGATGTGGCGGTTCGTCAAGGTTATTCCGGGGTACGGGGCCTTATTCGGCGCAAAATATGAACTTCCGGCCAGATGGGTGAGGATGGGGACATCCGGGTGAGGGTTTCACTCGATACGATGCGTCTCTGTACAGGTGAACGACTCTCGGGGGACCGTCGTGTTCGGAATCGTCAGCCCCTGTGCCCACCGGCTCACGGACAGCCTCCGAACCGAGTGGACGGCCCACCTCTGCGGGCTCTGCCCGGCACTTCGTGCAGACCACGGCCAGTCCTCACGGGTCGTCACCCATGACGACGGGCTGATCGTCCCGGTCCTGACGGAGGCTCAGGCCGAACGCGCCCCCGGGCAGCGCCGCACCCCCGCACCCCCGCACCACCGGTCCGTGTCCGCCGCGCGGCATGCGGACCGCCCCGGTCGCCCGGGGTGAGGGCGTACGCCTCGCGGCCGCCGCCGACCCCCCGGGCAGGAGTCACTGGGGCCGGGCAGGCGCGGCTTCCTGGCCGGCTGCGCCGCCTTCGTCGGGCTGCGCCGCACCTGCCGACTGTGCCGCGCGGACCATTACGTGGACCGTTACGAGGGTCCGTGGCCGGGCAGGAAGGGGCAGGGCTGCCTCCGCCACACCGACTGCTGCGATTGCTGTGACGGCGATTGTTCCGACGGTGGTGACTGCTGCGACTGCGGGTGTGATTGCGGCTGACCGGTCAGGACCGCCGGAGGCCGGGAACGGGCTGGGTGCGAGGGGAGGAAAGCGTGACGCGCTGCGTGTGAAGGCTCGGGGGAACGGCGCGCGGGCGCCGGGTGGGACGGAGGCGAGTGCAGGGCGTCAGCTCAACAGGAAGAGGACCACACGCGACCGAAGTCGATGTGGGAGCGCGTGACCAGCCACTGCTGCGCATACATGAGCCCAGTGGAACAGGCATCCGTTTCCGCGTCAACCAGCCCGGGGCGGCCCGCTCACAGTGTGGACAAGCTTGACAGTCCGCCGTGCACGCGCCGTAGCCTCTGTGCAGCGGATCGTGCTGAGGGGCTCGGTCCGCCCGCGTTTCGTTCTCCGTGAAGGCACTTCCCGTGTTCGATCACCGCATCCACGGAGCCCTCGCATGTCTGTGTCCCCGGAGTCCTCGGACCCTGCCCCTCAGCCGCTTGTCACCCCGTCTCTCGTCATCATCGGGGCAGGTCCGCGCGGTACGGGTTTCCTGGAGCGACTCGCCGCCAACGTGCCCTCCCTCTTCGACGGCCGCCCGCTCGACATCCACCTGGTGGACCCGCATCCGCCCGGCGGCGGCCGGATCTGGCGCCGGGACCAGTCACCGCTGCTCTGGATGAACTCCATGGCGCAGGACGTCACCATGTTCACCGACGACTCGGTGTCCCTGGCCGGGCCGGTACGCGAGGGACCCGCGCTGCACGAATGGGCACGCGACATCCGAGAGGGCCGGGCACAGCTCTCCGCCGAGTCCGAACGCGCCGAGTCCGAACGCGCCGCGTTCACAGGCCCCGCGACCGGGACCGCGAGCCCGAGCCCGAGCGCCGTTCCCGGGCTCCGCGCCGAGATCGCCGCTCTGACCGGTCAGGCCTTCCCCAGCCGGCGGGTGCAGAGCGCCTATCTCAGCTGGGTCCACGAGCGGGCGGCGGCCGCTCTGCCGCCCCACATCACCATCCACCGGCACCCCACCCGCGCCCTGCGCGTCAGCGGTCCGCGCGACGGACGGCAGCACGTCCGGCTGGAGGGCCGTGCCGAACCGCTGCCCGCCGACGCCGTCGTCCTGACCCTCGGACACCTCGACGGCGAACCGGACGCGGAACAACGGGAGCTGGCCGCCTTCGCGCGGCGGCACCGGCTGGTGCATCTGCCGCCCGACTTCACCGCCGACAGCGATCTGTCCGCCCTGCCGGCCGGCGAACCCGTCCTCGTGCGCGGCCTCGGACTCGCCTTCGTCGACCTGATGGTGCTGCTCACCGAAGGGCGCGGCGGCCACTACACCGGGCGCCCCGAGGACGGCGGGGAACTGGTCTACCACCCCTCGGGACGCGAACCGGTCCTGTTCGTCGGCTCACGGCGCGGTGTCCCGTACCACTCCAAGATCGGTTACGGGCTCGACGGCGAGCGGCCCCCGCTGCCCCGGTTCCTCGGCCCCGCCCAGATCGACGAGCTGCTGGGCCGGCCGGACCCGCTCGACTTCCGGCGGGACCTCTGGCCCCTGGTCGTCAAGGAGCTGGGCTTCGCCCACTACCACCGGCTCTTCACCGCGCACCCCGGGCGCACGCGCGTCGACCGGCTCGCCTTCGAGGAGAAGTACGCGGCCGCCGACCCCGGCAGCCCCGAACTGGAGACCCTGGTCGAGGAAGCCGTCCCGGACCCCGCCGACCGGCTCGACCTCGGCGCGCTCGACCGCCCGCTGGACGGGCTGGGCTTCCCCTCGTACGACGCACTCCAGGACGGCCTGCGCGACTACATCGGCGCCGACCTCGCCCGCCGGCACGACGCGTCCCACAGCGCGGACCTCGGCGTCTTCTTCGGACTGCTCTCGGTCTACGGCCAGCTGATCCGCCTCGGTGACATCGGCGACCCGCGCGGGCACTGGCACGGCTTCTTCAGCCATCTCGCCTCCGGGCCGCCGGGCCCCCGGCTGCGCCAGCTGCTCGCGCTCTCGCGGGCCGGGGTCGTACGGTTCCTGGGTGCGGGGATGACGGTCGAGGCCGACGAGCGGCGCGGCGTCTTCCGGGCCCGGGGCGGCGGAGTGCCGGGGGACGACGTCGAGGCGCGCGCCCTCGTCGAGGCGCGGCTCCCCGACCCCGCGCCGGAGCGCACCCGCAGTCCGCTGCTGCGCGCGCTGTACGAGGAGGGCGCCGCCACGGCCTCGGCGGGCCTGGTCCGGGTGGACCCGGACGACGCGCGGCTGCTGGAGAGCGACGGCCGGCCGCACCCCCGCCGCTTCGCGCTCGGTCCGTACACCACCGCCCGCTCCAGCGGGGCGTTCACCCGGCCTCGTACGGGCGGTCCGGCGTTCGGGCAGAACGACGCGGCGGCGCGCGCCGCGCTCACCCTGCTCGCCGCTCTCCCGCAGCCTTCGAACCGCAGCTGAAAGGCACGCCATGCCCGCCACCCGCCCCCTGTACCTGGCCGCCGAGATCGGCGGTCCGCCGCGTTTCGACGCCACGGGGTACGTCGAACTCGCCCGGCTCGCCGAGCGCGGTGCCCTCGACTTCGTCACCCTCCAGGACTCCTTCGGCCGCCCCGGGCCCGACGCGCTCGCCGTCATGTCCCGGGTCGCTCCCGCCACCGAGCGCATCGGTCTGGTCCCGGCGGTCACCACCACCCACACGGAGCCCTTCCATGTCTCCTCGGCGGTGGCCACCCTGGACTGGGTCAGCCGGGGCCGGGCCGGCTGGCTCGTCGACGTGTCGGACACCCCGGCGCAGGCCCGGCTCTTCGGCCGCCGTCCGGCCGCACCCGCCGCTGCCCTGTGGCAGGAGGCGGGGGAGGTGGCGGACGTCTCGGCGCGGCTGTGGGACAGCTGGGAGGACGACGCGGAGATCCGCGATACGGCGACCGGGCGCTTCATCGACCGCGACAAGCTGCACTACGTCGACTTCGCGGGCACCGGCTTCACGGTCCGCGGCCCGGCCATCGTGCCCCGGCCGCCCCAGGGCCACCCCGTCACCGTGATCGAGGCGAAGGACGACCACAGCGGCGAGACGGCCGCGCGATACGCGGATGTCGTCCTGGTCAGGGCCGGCTGGCCCGAGGAGGCCGGCGCGGTCCGGGAGAGGCTCCGTTCCCGGGCCGCCGGACATGGCCGTGATCCGGACTCGCTGCGGGTGCTGGCCGCGCTCACCGTCGATCTCGGCGGCGGCGAACGCTCCACGCGGCCGGGCCTGGAGAACGCGTCGCGCACCACCGAAGCCGGCGCCGGTGGCCCGCGTTACAGCGGGGGCCCGGTGGATCTCGCCGAACTGATCATCAGCTGGCACGGGACGGGCGCCGTGGACGGCTTCCATCTCACGCCCGCCGAGCCGGTACGCGATCTCGAACGGCTGGTCAACGGCACGGTGGCGCTGCTCCAGCACCGCAGCCGGTTCCGCACCTTCCATCCGGGTGGCACGCTCCGTGAACATCTGGGCCTCGCCCGCCCGGTCAACCAGTACACGCCCGCCGGGGGAGCCTCATGAGCACCGACCTGCCGACCGATCCGCCGACCCACGCGCCCGCCGGCCCGCCCGCCGGCCCGGCTGCCGGCCCGGCTGCCGAGGCGCCCGCCGACGTGCCCACCGACCTGCCGACCGGCCGCAAGCGGATGCATCTCGCCGCCCACTTCCCCGGCGTCAACAGCACCACCGTCTGGACCGACCCCCGCTCCAGGTCCCAGATCGACTTCTCCTCCTTCGAGCACCTGGCCCGGACCGCCGAGCGCGGAAAATTCGACTTCTTCTTCCTCGCCGAGGGCCTGCGGCTGCGCGAGCACAACGGCCGCATCCATGACCTGGACGTGGTCGGCCGCCCCGAGTCGATCACGGTGCTGAACGCGCTGGCCGCCGTCACCCACCGGCTCGGCCTCGCCGCCACGGTGAACGCCACCTTCAACGAGCCGTACGAGCTGGCCCGCAGGCTCGCCACCCTCGACCACCTCAGCGACGGCCGCGCCGCCTGGAACGTCGTCACCTCCTCCGACGCCTTCACCGGCGAGAACTTCCGGCGCGGCGGCTACCTCGACCGCGCCGACCGCTACACGCGGGCCGCCGAATTCGTCGCGACCGCCCGTGAGCTGTGGGACTCGTGGACCCCGGCGGGGCCCGGCGCCCCGCACGGCGCTCCGCGCCCCGTCGCCCACGCGGGGCGGCACTTCTCGGTCGAAGGGGAGTTCACCGTCCCCCGCTCCCCGCAGGGCCACCCCGTCGTCATCCAGGCGGGCGACTCCGAGGAGGGCAGGGAGTTCGCCGCCTCCGCCGCCGATGTGGTCTTCACCCGCCACGGCACGCTGGAGGCGGGCCGGGCCTTCTACGCGGACACCAAGGCCCGGCTCGCGAAGTACGGCAGGGAACCCGCCGACCTCAAGATCATGCCGGGGGTCACCTTCGTCCTCGGCGACACCGGGGCGGAGGCCCGGGAGCGGGCCGCCGTGATCCGTGAGCAGCAGGTCTCCCCGCAGAACGCGATCCTGGCCGCCGAGCAGATCTGGGGGCGCGACCTCTCGGCGTACGACCCGGACGGTCCGCTGCCCGAGATCGACCCGGACCCGGACTCCGGGCTGGTCCAGGGCCGGGTGCGGGTCGGCGATCCGCTCGCGGTCGCGGCCAGGTGGCGCGCGCTCTCCGAGGCCAAGGGCCTGTCGATCCGTCAGACGGTCATCGAGACCACCGCGCGGCAGTCCTTCATCGGTACCCCGGAGAGCGTCGCGGAGGAGCTCGACGCCTTCGTCCAGGCGGACGCGGCCGACGGTTTCATCCTCGTCCCGCATCTCACCCCGGGCGGACTCGACGACTTCGTCGACCGGGTCGTCCCCCTCCTCCAGGAGCGCGGGGCCTTCCGTACGGAATACACCGGGTCCACGCTGCGCTCCCATCTGGGGCTGGCCGAGCCCGTAAGGAAAGGTTGACCGACATGACCACCGAAGCATCCGACGCCACGGATCCCGCCGAGGACTGGAGGAGCTGGCACGAACACCGCGTCCTGACGGTCTCGGCACCGTACGGGCCGCTCTCGCTGACCGGCACCCACTGGCTCGCCGATCATCCGGAGGGGCGTCTTCCGGCAGTGCCGGGGGTGTGGCGCGAGGACGGTGACGAGGTGGTGCTGACGGCGGTGGACGGGGACCGGCTGACGGCCGACGGAGAGCCGCTGACCGGCGAGATCCGGCTGACCGCCGACGTCGGCCCGTTCGACGCGTCGCGCATCGCGACCGGTGAGCGCAGGCTGGTCGTCCTGCGCCGGGAAGGGCTCTGGGCGGTCCGCGACATCGATCCGAAGTCCGACGCGCGGCGCGCGTTCCAGGGCATCGAGGCCACCCCGTACGACCGTGACTGGGCGCTGCCCGGCCGCTTCCGGCCGTACGAGGAGAGCCGTACCGTCCAGGTCGAGAACGCCGACGGGCGCGAACGGGGGCTCGGCCTCGGCGGGGAGGTCTCCTTCACCGTCGGCGGTACGGTCCACACCCTCCAGGTCGCCGTGGAGCCCGACGGCTCGCTCTGGGCGGTCTTCGCCGACACCACCAGCGGCAAGGACAGCTACCGCTTCCGCTTCCTGCGGCCCTCGGCCCCGGCCCCGGACGGGACGGTGACCGTGGACTTCAACCGGTCGCTGCTGCCGCCGTGCGCCTTCGCGGACCACTTCATCTGCCCCTTCCCGCCGCCCGGCAACACCCTCCCGATCGCGGTCCCGGCGGGTGAGCTCACTCTCCACGCCGGCTGACGCCCCCTCGGCCGACGCCCGTTCCTCGTCGAGCGGCCACCTGGGTGCCCGGATCTCCTCACCCAGGACGGCCGTACGCGAAGGAGCGCCCGGCCGCGCCGTGATCCCGCTCCTGTGGGGGCGAATTCAGGACAGGTCTGGTCCTCACCCCCCGATGGCACCGCGTCGCACGGGGTGTTCGCATATGGAACCGACCCTGGCCGACCTAGGGTGGCGACAGCCCTGAAGTACGGCAGCAAGGTCGTACGCGCGTCCGGAAGTCGACCTTGTGTGTTACTGGCCGGTCTCGGAATAGTGGGCGTCTCCACCTCCGTGACAGCGCACCCCACATGCTCTGTCACGGCCCCCACAGGAGGTTCGTGTTGCAGCATCGGCGTATTTCGAAGAAGCGGGCGACGATGGCAGGCAGTGCCGTCGTCGCCCTTGTCGTAGCGGGCGTCACCTTCCAGACTGCGAACGCCAGTGAGGTGTCGCCCTCGCCCACGGTGAAGTCGCTGACCGCGACGGCGGCCGGAAACCTCGCATCCACCCTCGGCAAGAGCCTGGGCGCGGACGCGGCGGGCTCGTACTACGACGCCACCTCCAAGGCGCTTGTGGTGAACGTCGTCAGTGAACGGGCGGCCGAGACCGTCCGTCAGGCGGGCGGCGAGGCCAGACTGGTCGCGAACTCCCTCGGCGAGCTCACGAGTGCCCGGCGGACCCTCACCGACAAGGCGACCATCCCGGGCACCTCCTGGGCCGTCGACCCGGTGACCGACAAGGTGGTCGTCACGGCCGACCGTACGGTCAAGGGCGAGGCGCTGAGCAAACTCGACAGCGTGGTGAAGGGGCTCGGCGCCAAGGCCGAACTGAAGAGGACGGCAGGGGAGTTCAAGCTCCTCATCGCCGGCGGTGACGCGATCTGGGGCTCCGGTGCGCGCTGCTCGCTCGGCTTCAACGTGGTCAAGGGCGGCGAGCCGTACTTCCTGACCGCCGGTCACTGCACGGAGGCCGTCCGGAGCTGGTCCGACTCGCAGACCGGCGCGGAGATCGGGGCGAACGCGGCGTCCGCCTTCCCGGGCACCGACTACGGCCTCGTCAAGTACACCTCGTCGGTGGCCCACCCGAGCGAGGTCGACCTCTACAACGGCGGCACGCAGCCGATCACCGGGGCGGGCGAGGCGACCGTCGGGCAGACGGTGTCCCGCAGCGGCTCCACCACCCAGGTGCACAGCGGCCAGGTCACCGGGCTCGACGCCACCGTGAACTACGGCAGCGGCGAGATCGTCAACGGGCTCATCCGGACCACGGTCTGCGCCGAGCCGGGCGACAGCGGCGGCGCGCTCTTCGCGGGCAGCACCGCGCTCGGGCTGACCTCGGGCGGCAGCGGTGACTGCTCCTCGGGCGGTGAGACGTTCTTCCAGCCGGTGCCCGACGCGCTCGCCGCGGTGGGTGCCCAGATCGGCTGACCCTCAGGCCTGTCCGAAGGACGGAGGAGCCCGGCCCGCCAGTGATGGCGGGCCGGGCTCCTCGGCGTACAGGTCCGGCCACGGACCGTATCGACGCAGGTGGGAGGGGGTGAAATGGCCGACTCGCTCGCTATCGTACGAATGTTCGA
This sequence comes from Streptomyces sp. NPDC051569, assembly GCF_044454085.1. NCBI lineage: Bacteria > Bacillati > Actinomycetota > Actinomycetes > Kitasatosporales > Streptomycetaceae > Streptomyces > Streptomyces sp. NPDC051569. Next base: position 300,532 of record NZ_JBITDJ010000005.1, on the reverse strand, counting down.
TACTTGGTTTATGGTGGAAAGCGGGGGAGGTGAGAACGGCTAGGTCCAGGAGGCGCGGATGTCCGGGTTCACACATCTGCGCACCGTCTCCGGATTCTCCCTGCGCTACGGAGCGTCCCACCCGGAGCGGCTGGCCGAGCGCGCGGCCGAGCGGGGCATGGACGCCCTCGCCCTGACCGACCGCGACACCCTCGCGGGCGCGGTCCGCTTCGCCAAGGCCTGCGCCGGAGAGGGCGTGCGGCCGATCTTCGGGGTGGACCTCGCGGTCGGCGAACGGGCACGCGAAGAGGGCCCCACCGAGCGCCGGCGCACCCCCGTACGCGGCGGCGCCTTCATCGACGAGTCCGCGCCCCGCGCGGTCTTCCTCGCCCGGGACGGCGCGGCGGGCTGGGCGGAGCTGTGCCGGCTCGTCTCCACCGCGCACGCCGCCGGGGACGGCGCCCCGCTGCTGCCCTGGCAGGACAACCACGGCGCGGGACTGACCGTGCTCCTCGGACCCGACTCCGAGATCGGCCGGGCCCTCGCGGCCGGCCGCCCCGACCGGGCTGCCCGACTGCTCGCGCCCTGGCGCGAGATCTACGGCGACGCGCTGCGTCTGGAGATCGTGTACCACGGAGGCACGGGCCCCGGGCCCGGACAGCACGGGCGTACGGGCACGGGCCCCGGCTCGCTGCGACAGGCCGCCCGTACCCTCGGCTTCGCCACCGAACAGGGCGTACGGGCCGTACTCAGCAACGCCGTGCGCTACGCCGATCCCGGACAGGGCCCGGTCGCCGACGTCCTCGACGCGGCCCGCCTGCTGGTCCCCATCGACCCGCGCCGGGGCCTGGACAGCGGAGAACGCTGGCTCAAGGACCCGGCCGGGATGGCCCGTACCGCCGAGCTGATCGCCGAGGCCGCCGGATTCCGCCGCGAGACCGCGCACCGGCTGCTGGCCCTGACCGAGGAGACCGCCGCCGGCGCTCTCGTCGATCCCGAGGACGATCTGGGGATGGGCACCATCCACTTTCCCGAGTCCCGGCTGGTCGGCGCGGACCGCCGTACCGCCGCCCGCGTGCTGCGCTCGCGCTGCGCCGCCGGGATGGTGCTGCGCGGCTACGACCGGGACCGGGAGTACTGGGCGCGGATGGACGCCGAGCTGAGCACGATCGACCGGCTCGGCTTCGCCTCCTACTTCCTCACCGTCGCCCAGGTCGTCGAAGACGTGAAGGACATGGGTATCCGGGTCGCGGCGCGCGGCTCCGGCGCGGGCTCCCTGGTCAATCACCTGCTGGGGATCGCACACGCCGATCCGGTCGCGCACGGGCTGCTGATGGAACGCTTCCTCTCCACCCGCCGGCCCGGACTGCCGGACATCGACATCGACGTCGAGTCCGCGCGGCGGCTGGAGGTCTACCGCACGATCCTCGACCGCTTCGGCCCCGAGCGGGTCGCGGCCGTCGCCATGACCGAGACCTACCGGGTGCGCCATGCCGTACGGGATGTGGGGGCGGCCCTCTCCATGGACCCGGCCGAGATCGACCGGATCGCCAAGTCCTTCCCGCACATCCGGGCCAGGGACGCCCGCGCCGCGATGGAGGAACTGCCCGAACTGCGCGCGCTGGCGGGGGAGCACCGGCGGGACGGGGCGAGGTACGGCCGGCTGTGGGAACTGGTGGAGGCCCTGGACGCGCTGCCGCGCGGGGTCGCCATGCACCCGTGCGGCGTGCTGCTCTCGGACGCCTCGCTGCTGCGCCGTACCCCGGTGGTGCCGACCAGCGGCGAGAACTTCCCCATGTCCCAGTTCGACAAGGAGGACGTCGAGGACCTGGGGCTGCTCAAGCTCGATGTGCTGGGTGTACGGATGCAGTCGGCGATGGCGTACGCGGTCACGGAGATCGAGCGCGCCACCGGACAGGTGGTGGACATCGACGACCCGGAGCAGGTGCCCGAGGGCGACCCCGAGACCTACCGGCTGATCCGCTCCGCCGAGACCCTGGGCTGCTTCCAGATCGAATCACCGGGCCAGCGCGATCTGGTCGGCAGGCTCCAGCCCGCCACCTTCCACGACCTGGTGGTCGACATCTCGCTCTTCCGGCCGGGACCGGTGGCGGCCGACATGGTGCGGCCGTTCATCGAGGCCAGACACGGCCGGGCACCCGTCCGCTACCCCCACCCCGACCTGGAGGAACCGCTGCGCGGCACCTATGGCGTGGTCGTCTTCCACGAACAGATCATCCAGATGCTCGACATCATGACCGGCTGCGGCCGGGAGGAGGCGGACAAGGTGCGGCGGGGCCTCTCCGACCGCGAGTCCCAGGGCCGGATCCGCGCCTGGTTCGAACAGCGGACACGGCGGAAGGGGTACGCGCCCGAGGTCGTCGCGCGCGCCTGGGAGATCGTCGAGGCGTTCGGCTCGTACGGCTTCTGCAAGGCGCACGCCGTCGCCTTCGCCGTACCGACCTATCAGTCGGCCTGGCTGAAGGCCCACCATCCGGCCGCTTTCTACGCCGGGCTGCTCACCCATGACCCGGGGATGTACCCGAAGCGGCTGCTGTTGGCGGACGCGCGGCGGCGGGGGGTGCCGGTGCTGCCGCTGGATGTGAACCGGTCGGCGGCCACTCATAAAATCGAACTGGTGTCTGATAATGGCCCTGGAGTGTCCCGCGCGGCGTCCGGTGCGCCGTCCGGTGCGCCGTCCGGTGCGGCATCCGGGGCGGCGGTGTCCGGCTCCGGCCCGGCCGGGGTGTGGGGGCTCAGACTGGCGCTCTCCGATGTCCACGGCATCAGCGGGACGGAGACGGCCCGGATCGTGGCGGGACAGCCGTACTCCTCGCTGCTGGACTTCTGGCAGCGCGGCCGCCCGGGCCGCCCGGTCGCCGAACGGCTTGCGCAGGTGGGCGCGTTGGACATGTTCGGCGCCAACCGGCGCGATCTGCTGCTGCACCTGTCCGAACTGCACGGCGCGCGGCGACGGGACTCCGCCGGGGCCCAGGGGGACCAGCTCCCGCTCGGCGGTGGGCGGCGGACCGCCCCCGCCGGGCTGCCGGACCTGAGCGACGCCGAACGGCTCAGCGCCGAGCTGGGCGTGCTCGGTATGGACGCCTCCCGCCACCTGATGGCGGATCACTACGCGTTCCTGGAAGAGCTGGGAGCCATGTCGGCCAAGCGGCTGCGCGAGATGCCGCACGGCCGGACCGTCCTGGTCGCGGGCGCCAAGGCGGCGACCCAGACCCCGCCGATCCGCTCCGGCAAGCGGGTCATCTTCACGACGCTGGACGACGGTACGGGCCTGGTCGACCTCGCTTTCTTCGACGACAGCCACGAGGCGTGCGCGCACACCGTCTTCCACTCCTGGCTGCTGCTGGTGCGCGGGGTGGTGCAGCGGCGCGGTCCGCGGAGCCTGAGTGTGGTGGGGGCGGCGGCCTGGAATCTGGCGGAGCTGGTGGAACTGCGGAAGCGAGGGGGACTGGACGCGGTCGCGGCGGCGCTGGACGCTCCGCCGGCGCCCTCCGCCGCCTCCCCGTCCCCTGACCGGGGCCGGCGGATCCACCTGTCCACGGGCTACGAGATGAACCCCTGGTCGGACCTCCGGCCGCCCGGCGAAGGCATGCCCACCGGACGGAAGCTGTGGCACTCCAGTCCCGGAAGCGCGGGATGAGGCCGATGCGTGTCCTCTACGTCCACTCCGCGGACCGTGCCGGGGAGACCTGGGAAACGCTCCTGCGGCTGCTGGGCGATGTCACCCCGGTGGTTGAGGCGTTGCCCCCGGACGCGGTACTGGCGGACGTGGGGAGGAGTACCCGGTACTTCCGTCGGGACGCGGTCGAGATCGCGAAACTGATACGTGTACGCGCCTTGGCCCTGCACGGCCTCGAATGCACCATCGGTGTGGCGGCCAACCCCCTGCTCGCCAGGATGGCGGCAGCCGACGGAACCCCGGGGGCTGTCCGGTTCGTCGCGGACGATCCGAGAGAGGTCGCGTCCTTCCTGGAGTCCAAGCGGGTGGCGGCGCTTCCCGGAGTGGGGCCGAGGACGGCCCGCACGTTGAGCGGGTACGGGCTGGACTCCGTCGGGAAGGTGGCGGACGCTCCGGCGGCCGTTCTGCAGCGGATACTGGGTGCGAAGAAAGGGCGCCTCATCCATGAACGCGCCCGTGGAATCGACCGGGAGTCCGTGGTGCCGAACTCTCCGGCACGTTCGGCCGGCGCCGACCACCGGTTCAGCCGGTACGAACTCGACGGGACCGAACGCCGCCGAGTCCTGCTCGGGCTCTCGGCCGACATCGGGTGGCGCCTGCGGGACGAGGAGCAGGTGGCTCGTGCTCTCACCCTCACCGTGCGCTACGCGGACGGTTCGACCACCACGCGTACGCGCGCGCTTCCGGAACCGACCGCCCACACACCGGTGCTGGCCGCTCTCGCGTACGCCCTGCACGACGCCCTGGGGCTCCAGCGGGCGCGTGTATCGGCGCTCGCCCTCAGGGCCGAGGACCTGACGGCCGCGGAATCCATCGGCTACCAACTGACTTTCGACCCTCAGGCGGACAAGGCACGTCTTCTGGAGCCCGTTGTCGACCGTATCGCCGCCCGGTGGCCCGGAGTCGTGGGCCCCGCGGCCGTCGTCGGCCTGACGGCCCCGGCTTCCGCGGACAGGGCCGCCCGCCCCCGGCCGGCCGGTCCGGCGCACCGGAGAGCACAGGACGGCAGAGACGTGGCGTGAGCACCCGGCCGAGGCCGGTCCGCCGGTGTTGATGCCGGGATCGCCGGGCGGGTGAGCCTAAGGTGACGACGCGTCGGATTTTTTACCGACGCGTAACTTCCCTTCGCCTTTCTACTCATGCGTAACTTGGCATGAGCACAGTCATAACTTGTGGTCCGGGCCGCAGGGTTGACCGTCATCGCCATTCCCTTGAGCCGCAAGGAGATCGCCTGATGCTGCCCTGGAAACGCGCCCTCGGCCCCCTGGCCGCGCTGCTACTGGCCGCCACCGTCACCGTCACCCCCGCCGTAGCCGCGACGGCCTCCCCTTCCGTTTCCCCCTCCGCCTCCCTCTCTGTCTCCGCGTCAGCGCCGAGCAGCGGCTGGAACGACTACTCCTGCAAGCCCTCCGCCGCGCATCCCCGCCCCGTCGTCCTGGTCCACGGAACCCTGGGCAACGCCGTCGACAACTGGCTCACGCTCGCTCCGTACCTGGTGAACCGCGGCTACTGCGTCTTCTCCCTGGACTACGGACAGCTCCCCGGCGTGCCGGTCTTCTACGGACTCGGCCCCGTCGACGCCTCCGCCGCACAGCTCGCCACGTATGTCGACAGAGTGCTCGCCGCGACCGGCGCCGCGAAGGCCGACATCGTCGGCCACTCCCAGGGCGGCATGATGCCGCGCTACTACCTGAAGTTCCTCGGCGGGGCGGCGAAGGTGAACGCCCTGGTCGGTATCGCGCCCAGCAACCACGGCACCACCCTGCTCGGGCTGACCCAGCTCCTGCCGTACTTCCCCGGGGCGAAGGACCTGCTGAACGCCAAGACCCCCGCGCTCACCGACCAGGTGGCCGGCTCCGCCGTCCTCACCAAGCTCAACGCGGGCGGCGACACGGTGCCCGGCGTGCACTACACCGTCATCGCCACGCGGTACGACGAGGTGGTCACGCCGTACCGCACGCAGTACCTCACCGGTCCCGACGTGCGCAACGTGCTGCTCCAGGACCTGTGTCCGGTCGATCTCTCCGAGCACGTGGCGATCGGCACGATCGACCTCGTGGCCGCGCACGAGGTGGCCAACGCCCTCGACCCGGCGCACACCACCCCGACCACGTGCTTCTCGTGACCGGCTGACGAGCGACCGCCGTCCTCGCGCGCCCGGATCCGGCGGGCGGGGCGGCGGGTCGGACGGCGGGTCGGACGGCTGGTCGGGCGGTGCGCAAGCCCCGCTGTCAGTGGTGGCTGCCATCCTCGGCACATGACGACGACCGACGACTGGGACTCCCTCGCCGACTCCTTCGACCAGGAGCCCGACCACGGGCTGCTGGACCCCGCCGTCCGGGCGGCTTGGGCTGCCCGGATGACCGACTGGCTGCCGGGGGAGCCGTCCCGGGTGCTCGACCTCGGCTGCGGTACGGGCAGCCTCGCCCTGCTCGCGGCCGAGCAGGGCCACCAGGTGACGGCCGTCGATCTCTCCCCGCGCATGGCCGCGCTGGCGAGGACCAAGCTGGCGGACATCGGCGCCGAGGTCCTGATCGGCGACGCGGGCCGGCCGCCGGTGGGGGAACGGACCTTCGACGTGGTCCTGGCCCGCCATCTGCTCTGGACCATGCCGGACCCCGAGGCGGTACTGCGGCACTGGTCGTCGCTGCTGACACCGGGCGGCCGGCTGGTGCTCATCGAGGGCGTCTGGTCGGGCACGGGTCTGCCCGCGACCCGGCTCATCACGGCCCTGGCCCCGCTCACCGAGCGTGTCCACCACGAGCGTCTCTCCGCCGACCCCGCCCTGTGGGGCCGCCCGGTCGACGACGAGCGGTACGCGCTGATCGCCCGGTCGGCGCCCGTCGGGCGCCATACCGAGGTGGTCGACGTCCACCTCATCCTGCGCCGGGGTGATGACGTCCTGCTCGCCCGCCGCTCGGGGACGGGGTACGGCGACGGCCTGCTGAACGGCCCCTCGGGCCACGTGGAGTCCGGCGAGGATGTCCGGACGGCCATGATCCGCGAGGCGTACGAGGAGGTCGGGGTGCGGCTGACCCCCGACGACCTGCGTGTCGCCCTGGTCATGCAGCACCGGGGCCCGGGTGGTGAGCCCCGGATCGGCTGGTTCTTCGAGGCGGCGTACGGAGCGGGCGGCGAGCCGTACAACCGCGAGCCGCACAAGTGCTCCGGGCTCTCCTGGCACCCTCTCGCCGCGCTGCCGGACGAGCTGGTCGCCTACTGCCGCGCGGGACTTGACGCTTACCGCGCCGGCGACCGCTTCGTCATCCACTGGCACGAGGACAGCGACCCGATCGCTCACGACCCGCACGCACCGGGGCGGGCCGTACGGCTTCCCGTGACCACCACCGAGAGTCCCTAGCCGTATTGCACTGAGGTTGGGTCCTGTCCGCCGGCCCGGCGCGCGGACATGGTGTATCCCGCTGCCGTCGCGCGCCGTCGACCGTGCCCGGGTGTGAGGGAGAATCGCCCCGTGACTCTGAAGATCGTGATCGACCCGGCCGCCGTGACCGCTCCGTACGAGCAACTGCGTACCCAGATCTCGGCGAAGGCCCGCTCGGGCGCGCTGCCGGTGGGGTACAGACTCCCGACCGTACGGGGACTCGCCGAGGAACTGGGGCTGGCCGCCAACACCGTCGCCAAGGCCTACCGGGCGCTGGAGAGCGACGGGGTGATCGAGACCCGGGGCCGGAACGGCACGTTCGTCGCCGCCGCCGGTGACGCCGCCGAGCGGGAGGCCGTGACCGCGGCGCAGGCGTACGCGGAGCGCGTGCGGCGTCTCGGGCTCGGAAAGGCCGCCGCGCTGGCGGCTGTCGAGGAGGCGGTGCGGGCCACGTACGCGAAGTGACCCCGGCCGGGGGCCGGATGCTGCCCCGGTCAGAGGCGACAGAGGCGACAGAGGCGCCAGAGGCGAGAGAGGCGACAGAGGCGCCAGAGGCGTCAGAGGTAGAGGCCCGCGTCCGCACCTGATTGCTGCGCCGGGACCGACGCCGGGCCGCTGCCGCGCCGCAGCGCGTACAGCTCCGCCAGCGTCGCGCCCTCGCGGCCGACCGCGCTCTCCCAGTCGCCGTTCTCCCCGCTCAGCCAGGACAGCGCCTCCGCGCGGGTCAGTGAACCCACCTCGATCCTGGCCAGGCAGCGGCCGGGGCGGACCACGGCGGGGTGCAGCCGTTCCAGGTCCTCGTTGGTCGTCACCCCCACCAGGACGTTCCTGCCCTGGCCGAGCAGTCCGTCCGTGAGGTTGAGCAGCCGCGACAGCGCCTGGCCCGCCGTGTGTTTGGCCTCGCCGCGGATCAGCTCGTCGCAGTCCTCCAGGAGCAGCAGCCGCCACCGGCCCTTGGCCGAGCCGTCGTCCTCACCGATCGCGATGTCCATCAGATAGCCGACGTCGTTGAAGAGCCGCTCGGGGTCGAGTACGCAGTCGACCTGGCACCACTCGCGCCAGGAACGGGCCAGGGTCCGCAGCGCCGAGGTCTTGCCGGTGCCCGGCGGGCCGTGCAGCAGGAGCAGCCGGCCCGCGATGTCGTCCGGGGTCACCTTCATCAGCCGGTCCATCGCGCCGGCCACCGGCGCGGAGTAGTTGGTTCTGACCTCGTCCCACGTACCGGCGGCGATCTGCCGGGTGGTGCGGTGCGGGCCGCGTCTCGGCGAGACGTACCAGAAGCCCATCGTCACGTTTTCGGGCTGCGGCTCCGGCTCGTCCTGCGCGCCGTCGGTCACCTGCTGGTGGATCGTCTCGGCGAGTTCGGAACTGACGGCCGTCACCGTCACATCGGCGCCCCGGTTCCAGCGGGAGACCAGGAGCGTCCAGCCCTCGCCCTCCGCGAGGGTGGCGCTGCGGTCGTCGTCACGGGCAGCGCGGAGCACGGTGGCGCCGGGCGGCAGCAGCGTCACTCCCGACTTGACCCGGTCGATCGTGGAGCTGTGGGAGTACGGCTGCTCGCCCGTCGCGAAGCGGCCGAGGAACAGCGCGTCGACCACGTCCGACGGCGAATCGCTGTCATCGACGGTGAGCCGGATCGGCAGTGCGTCCTGAGGCTTGGCAGACATGCCGCCCATGATCCGTCACCGGGCCACCCGATGCACGGTGTTTCGTCCTGTGGCGGCGGTCCGTGACAGCGCGGCGCCGTCGTCCCCGGCGGGGCGCGCACCCGGAACCTCCTTGACGGGATGTGCTCCGTCCGTGGCGAATCACGTCGTCATGACCGCAATCGTGACTGGTCATCAACAAGTTGTCGCCCAACGTTCTTGGCATGCCCACTTCCAGTGAAGTGGACTGACTGGTAACTAAGTTGAGACGGAAATCCTGCTAAGGAGAGGTTCCATGAAACTGTCCCGAATTACGGCGTTCTCATCCGCGCTGCTCCTCGGCGCCGTGCTCGCGCTCACCGGCGCCGCCTCGGCCCAGGCCGCGGGATCCGCTGCCGCGGTCGACTACGTGGCCCTGGGCGACTCGTACTCCTCCGGTGTCGGCTCAGGCAGTTACGACAGCGCCAGTGGCGACTGCCTGCGCAGCTCCAAGGCGTACCCGGCCCTCTGGAAGGCCGCGCACGCGCCCGCGACGTTCGCGTTCACCGCTTGCTCGGGTGCTCGTACGGGTGATGTGACCGCCGGTCAGCTGGGCCCGCTCAACGCGGCGACCGACCTCGTGAGCATCAGCATCGGAGGCAATGACGCCGGGTTCGCGGATGTCATGACCACCTGCGTCCTCCAGTCGGAGGCGACCTGCCTCAGCCGGGTCGCCCAGGCCCGCGGCTTCGTCGACTCCACGCTCCCCGGGAACCTCGACAGCGTCTACAACGCGATCAGAGCCAAGGCTCCGTCGGCCCACGTCGTCGTCCTCGGCTACCCCCGCTTCTACCAGCTCAACGGCACCTGCATCGTGGGGCTCAGCGAGAAGGAGCGCTCCGCGATCAACAGCGCCTCCGACTATCTCAACGCGGCGACCGCCAAGCGCGCGGCCGACCACGGCTTCACCTTCGCCGGTGTCGCCGACGCCTTCTCCGGTCACGAGATCTGCTCGGGGTCGGCCTGGCTGCACAGTGTGAACCTGTTCGACCTCACCGAGTCCTACCACCCCACCGCCGCCGGTCAGTCGGGCGGCTATCTGCCCGCCTTCACCTCGGTCGCGTAAGCGCCGGTAAGACGGCCGGAAACATACGAGGCCGGCGCCGTCCAGTTCGGACGGTGTCGGCCTCAGGTGCGTTTGCCGGGTCCAACACCGGTTTTACGGGGGAGCTTTGGGTAGGGGTTGTTCTCGAACCCCTCGAACAGCATCGGGGTGATCTGTCCAACTCGCCCTGAAATAAGATGGATCGAGAAGTAGCTGTCCATCCCCGTACGGGTGTGGTTGATCCCGCAGACGGGATACACGGGTGTCGTAGGGGAACGATAGGGTTAACCTGCCCGGGTCGGGTGCCCTCGTACGGGTGGGGAGTGACATGGAACAGATAACGGTGCACAGCAGGCCGCGCGCACGCGTCCCTGCCATCACATGCGGAAGCAGTGCGACGAGTTCGCGCCTCGACCGCCATCTCTCGGTGCTCGGCGGTCCCGCCGTGCCTCAGCGCGAGACGGCCGAGGCGACCCTGCTGATGCGCGAGCTGACCTCACGCGACACGTCGCACACGCGCGGCGGCAAGAGCGCGCGGGTCTCGCTGTTCGCACCCCTGCGGCGGCTGCGCCGCTCGCTGTTCGGCAGCCGCGGCTGACTCCTACGGCGTTCCGCGCCGCCCTCGGCAGAGCATGTCCGGCCGGTGGACCTCTCCCCGCCACCGGCCCGGCCGCTCATGCCGTCATCGCCCGACCTCGTCAACGCCGCGCCCTGTTCTCCCCGTATGACGTCCCGTACGACCTGTCGCCCCGTACTTCCGGCACGGACGAACCGCCGCACCGCTGACGGTACGAACAGTATGATCAACATCGAGCACCACCGTATGGATCCGGCCATCCGACCCACCGCTCATCTCCGTTCAGATCGGCGCGAACCGGCCCTCCGGACCCTCCTCGTGATGATTCGGATCCGGCGCCCGGTCGACGGGGTGCGAGGGGTACGAGAGCGGTGAGGGGTGCGGTGCCGCTGCCGCCGGCGCGCCCGGCGGGGTTGCCTGGCGAGCTGTCAGGGAGGGGCGATCCCGCCCGCGAGGTCCGCCTCCACCGTCACCGAGAAGGAGAAGCGGTCCCCCCGGTAGTGGATCCGCGCCACATCGACGACCCGGCCGTCCTCGTCGTACGTCACCCCCGTGTAGTGCAGGATCGGGCTGAGCAGCGGCACCCGCAACAGCTCGGCCGTGGCCGGGTCGGCGAGCCGCGCCTCGACCGTGTCGGTGATGCGGCTGATGCGTACGCCCACCGTGTCCCGCAGCACCTTGGTCATCGGCCAGCGCTCCAGATCGGCGACGTCGAGGCCCGCCGCGAACTCCGGACGCACCGCGTTCTCCGCCCAGTTGACCGGCTCGCCGCTCTCGCCGTCGTAGCGCAGCCGCCGGTACGTGACCACCTCGTCCAGGTCCGGGAAGTACTCCGCGAGCGCACCGGGCACCGGGGCCGGGCCGTGGCCGAGGACCGTGGTCCGCTCGCCGGACTGCTGGGCCACGACGGCGTCGATGGAGCCGAGCAGCCGGCGCGGGGCGCCGCGCCGGGCGCCCGGCTCGATGAAGGTGCCGCGCCGCCGGTGCCGGCTGATCAGGCCCTCCTCCTCCAGCTCCTTGAGGGCCTGGCGCATCGTCAGCACGCTGACCCCGTAGTGCGCCGCGAGCCGCTCCTCGGTGGGCAGCCGCAGCGGATCCTCCGGGCGGCGGCCGAGTATCGAGGCACGCAGCGACTGCGAGACCTGATACCAGAGCGGCAGCTTGCGGTTCAGGACCAGCGAGTCCGGGGCGAAGGCGGTCACCGGTAACTCCCCATGCTCCGAGGGATGTGCGTCATGGCCGGAAGTGGCGCTCCAGACCCTGCCACACCTGGTCGTACCCCTGCTGCAGGTGGGCCGCTCCGGCCGCCCGCGCGGTCGCCGTCACCGGCCAGCGGGTCTCGAACATGAAGGCCAGCCCGTCGTCGATCTTCTGCGGTTTCAGCTCGGCGGCGCTCGCCCGCTCGAAGGTCTCCCGGTCGGGCCCGTGCGCCGACATCATGTTGTGCAGGGAGCCGCCGCCCGGGACGAAGCCTCCCTTGCCGGCCGTCTTCGCGTCGTACGCGCCCTCGATCAGGCCCATGTACTCGCTCATCACATTGCGGTGGAAGTACGGCGGCCGGAAGGTGTCCTCGCCGACCAGCCAGCGCGGCGCGAAGACCACGAAGTCGACACCGGCCAGGCCCGGGGTGTCGGAGGGGGAGGTCAGCACGGTGAAGATCGACGGATCCGGGTGGTCGTAGCTGATGGACCCGATGACATTGAAGCGGCGCAGGTCGTACACGTACGGCACGTGGTTGCCGTGCCAGGCGACGACATCGAGCGGCGAGTGGTCGTAGGTGGCGGCCCAGAGATTGCCGCAGAACTTGTTGACGACCCGCGTCGGCCGCTCGACGTCCTCGTACGCGGCGACGGGCGCGAGGAAGTCCCGGGCGTTGGCGAGGCCGTTGGCACCGATCGGGCCGAGATCGGGGAGGACGAACGGCCGGCCGTAGTTCTCGCACACGTATCCGCGTGCCGTCTCGTCCAGCAGCTCGACCCGGAAGCGCACCCCGCGCGGGATCAGCGCGACCTGGCCGGGGCGGGCGGCGAGCAGGCCCAGTTCGGTACGGATCAGCAGACCCCCGAGCTCCGGGACGATCAGCAGCTCGCCATCGGCGTCACTGAACACCACATCGACCATGGGGGCGTTCGCGTGGTAGAGGTGAATCGCCATGCCGGTGCGCTGCGCCGCGTCCCCGTTGCCGCCCAGCGTCCAGAGACCGGCCAGGAAGTCGGTGCCGGGGGCGGGCTCCGGGAGGGGGTTCCAGCGCAGCCGGTTGGGGTCCGCGACCGCCTCGGTGAACGGGGCGCCGCGCACCGCCCCGTTGTCGGTCCGGGCGAAGGGCGGATGCGCGGCGGACGGGCGGATGCGGTAGAGCCAGGAGCGCCGGTTGTGCGCGCGGGGCTCGGTGAAGGCGCTGCCGCTCAGCTGCTCCGCGTAGAGGCCGAGCGGCGCGCGCTGCGGTGCGTTACGGCCGTGCGGCAGCGCGCCCGGCACCGCCTCCGAGCTGTGCTCGTTGCCGAAACCGGGGGAGTGCTCCAGGCCCTCGGCCGTCTTCCGCGCCTGTTCGATGCCGCTCATCGTCCGCTCCCCTGTTCAAGGCATGCCGTGGGTCGTGAATCCTATGATCAACCGTAGGATTGCGCGTGCGGCTCGTCAACGGCGCCACGCCGTCGCATTCCTGACCAGGTGTTTTGCGCTTATTGCTCACGTGTCAACATCTTGTTAACGCCGGAAGGCGCCCCCTAACGTCATCCGGACCGCCGCCCCCGGCGTGAGTTCACGGGTGAACATGAGGTGCTTCCATGCTGACCATCCTCGGCTTCGCCATGATCGCCACCTTCCTGGTGCTGATCATGATGAAGAAGATGTCGCCGATCGCGGCGCTGGTGCTGATCCCAGCACTCTTCTGCGTGTTCGTCGGGCAGGGCGGAAAGCTGGGTGAGTACGTCCTCGACGGCGTCGGCGACCTCGCTCCCACGGCGGCGATGCTGATGTTCGCCATCGTCTACTTCGGTGTGATGATCGACGTCGGGCTCTTCGATCCGATCGTCCGGGGCATCCTGCGCTTCTGCAAGGCCGACCCGCTGCGGATCGTCGTCGGTACGGCCCTGCTCGCCGCGATCGTCTCGCTGGACGGCGACGGCTCCACCACGTTCATGATCACCGTCTCCGCCATGTATCCGCTCTACAAGCGGCTCGGGATGAGCATGGTCGTGATGACCGGCGTCGCCGCGACCGCGAACGGCGTGATGAACACACTGCCCTGGGGCGGCCCGACCGCCCGCGCGGCCACCGCGCTCAAGGTGGACGCCGGAGATGTCTTCGTCCCGATGATCCCGGCGCTCGCCGTCGGACTGGTCTGCGTCCTGATCCTCGCCTACGTGCTCGGCCGCCGGGAGCGCACGCGTCTGGGCACGCTCACCCTCGACAAGGCGCTGGAGAGCGGGAGCGGCAGCGGCGGCACGGGCGAGAGCACGGGCGAGAGTACGGGCGGGGCCACGGGCGGAACGGTGACCGAGCGGGTGCTCGTGGCCGCCGGCGGTTCCACCGCCGCCGCGGCCCCCGTGAAGAACCCCACGGGGGCGGGCGGCGGCAGCGGTACGGCCACCGGGGAGGAGCCAGCCCAGGAAGACGACGGCTTCCGGGGCCTCGCCCCGGACCGGCCCACCCTGCGCCCCCGCCTCTACTGGTTCAACGTCGGCCTCACCGTGGCCCTGCTCGCCTCGATGATCCTGGAACTGCTGCCGATCCCGGTCCTCTTCCTGATCGGCGCGGCCCTCGCCCTCACCGTCAACTACCCGAACATGGCCGACCAGAAGGCCCGCGTCGCGGCCCACGCCGACAACGTCCTCAACGTCTCCGGGATGGTCTTCGCCGCCGCCGTCTTCACCGGCGTGCTCACCGGCACCGGCATGGTCGAGCACATGGCCGACTGGCTCGTCGGCGCCGTCCCCGAGGGGATGGGCCCGCACATGGGCCTGGTCACCGGGGTGCTCAGCCTGCCCCTCACGTACTTCATGTCCAACGACGGCTTCTACTTCGGAGTGCTGCCGGTGCTGGCCGAGGCCGGCGCCGCCCACGGCGTCACCCCCCTGGAGATCGCCCGCGCCTCGCTCGCCGGCCAGCCGCTGCACATGTCGAGCCCGCTCGTCCCCGCCGTCTACGTCCTGGTCGGCATGGCGAAGGTCGAGTTCGGCGATCACACCAGGTTCACCGTCACCTGGGCCGCCCTCACCGCGCTGGTGGTGCTGGCCGCCGGAATCCTCTTCGGCACCATCTGATGGTTCCGAGCGGAACGGGCCGAACGCCCGGCGGGCGGGGCTGGCTCCTCCGTCTCGTCATCGCCTTCTGCTTCGCGCAGGGGGCGGTGTCGATGGCGCGGCCCGCCGTCTCCTACCGGGCGCTCTCCCTGGGCGCCGACGAGCGCGCGATCGGGATCATCACCGCGGTGTACGCGCTGCTGCCGCTCTTCGTCGCCGTTCCGCTGGGACGCAGGACCGACCACGGGCGGTGCGTCCCCCTGCTGGCCGCCGGAGTCGTCCTCATCTCCGGCGGCTGCGCCCTCAGCGGTACGGCGGGCTCCCTCACCGCCCTGGCCGCCTGGAGCGGAGTGATGGGCCTCGGGCATCTCTGCTTCGTCATCGGTGCCCAGTCGATCGTGGCCCGCCGCAGCGCCCCGGCCGAACAGGACCGCGACTTCGGCCACTTCACCATCGGGGCCTCCCTCGGGCAGCTCGCGGGACCTGTCGCGGCCGGCCTGCTGGTCTCGGGACAGGCCGGCCAGGCGGGACAGGGCGGCGAGATGGCCCGTACGAGCGCCCTCGCCCTGCTCGTCGCGGCGGGCGCGGCGGCCGTCTCCTTCACCTCCCTCCGGCGGATCGAGCCGCGTACGGCCCCGGCCCCGGCCCCGAAACGATCCGCCAGGGTCCCCGTCCGCACCATCCTGCGCACCCGGGGCGTGCCCGCGGGCATCTTCGTCAGCCTGGCCGTCCTCTCCGCGACGGACGTCCTCACCGCCTACCTCCCGGTGATCGGCGAGCAGCGCGGGATCGCCCCCGCCACGATCGGCCTGCTGCTCAGCCTGCGCGCCGCCGCCACCATCGCCTGCCGGCTGGTGATGACCCCGATGATCCGGCTGCTCGGCCGTACGGTCCTGCTCACCGTCACCTGCCTGCTCGGCGGGTTCCTGTGCGCGGGCATCGCCCTGCCCGTGCCGGTGGCGGTACTCGCCGGGATGCTCGCCGCGCTCGGCTTCTGTCTGGGCGTCGGCCAGCCGCTGTCGATGACGACAGTCGTACGCGCCGCTCCCGACGGGGCCCGCTCCACCGCCCTCGCGCTGCGGCTCACCGGCAACCGGCTCGGGCAGGTCGCCGCGCCGGCCTCCGCGGGTCTGGTCGCGGGGGTCGCCGGCGCGGCCGCGCCGTTCCTGATGCTCGGCGCGCTGCTGGTGGCCGCGGCCGGCCTCGGCCTGCGGAAGGCGGGCGGCGCGTCGGCGGGGGCACCGGTGGGGGCACCGGCCCCGGCCGCCTCACGGACCTCTCGCGACACCCCGGCCCGCGAACGCTCCTGAGTCCGGCTCCCCGGACGCCGCTGCCCGGACGCCTCTGCCCGGACACCGATTCCTGACGCGACCCCCGACTCGGCCCTGATTCCGCCCTGATCGACTACGACTCCCGGCCGGATCGCGTCCACCACATCCGCCGTAGAGGGCCCGGGCGGTGTCTCCGCCGGTGCCGGGGCCGCCGCACCGTCCCGGTAAGGATCACCGGCCACGCCACCACCCGCCACGGACGCCCCGGCTGACACCGCCCGGCCCAACCCTTGCGCGAGTCATTCCCTGACCGCCCGTATTCGGCTAGTTTCAGGCGTCGCAGCCGCTCCACCTCTTCTCCCGGGCGGAACAACACCATGACTCGCGCCATCTCCCTGCACAGCGTCAGCAAGACGTACGGACGTGCCACCCGCGCCGTCGACCGCTTCTCCCTCGACATCTCGCCCGGTGAGTTCGTGGTGCTCCTCGGCCCCTCCGGCTGCGGCAAATCGACCGTGCTCCGGATGATCGCCGGCCTGGAGGACATCAGCGACGGCGAACTGCTGCTCGACGGCGAGTACGCCAACCTCGTGCCGCCACGGGAACGCGGCATGGCGATGGTCTTCCAGAACTTCGCGCTCTATCCGAGCATGACCAACCGGGACAACATCGGTTTCCCGCTCCGTCTGGAGAACCCGCGCGAGGACAGCACCCGGCGCGTCGAGGCCACCGCCCGGATGCTCGGCATCGAGAACGTGCTGGACCGCTATCCCAGCCAGCTCTCCGGCGGCGAACGCCAGCGGGTCGCCATGGGCCGGGCCATCTCCCGGCGGCCCTCGGCCTTCCTGATGGACGAGCCGCTCTCCAACCTCGACGCCAAGCTGCGTAACCATCTGCGCGCCGAGATAGCCCAGCTCACCGCCGAACTGGGCGTCACCACGGTCTATGTGACGCACGATCAGTCGGAGGCGATGTCCCTGGGCGACCGGGTCGCGGTGATGCGCGGCGGGGTGCTCCAGCAGGTCAGCGCGCCGCGTGACGTGTACGCCCTGCCGGAGAACGTGTTCGTCGCCGCCTTCATCGGCACGCCGCGCATCAATCTGCTCCAGGCCGTGGTGTACGCGCCGCTGGAGGGGCGGATGTCGATCGACCTCGGCCGGCAGCGCCTGCCGCTGCCCGAACCCCTCAGCACCGACCACCAGTTGCTCCGGATCCAGCAGGGCCGGCAGATCATCGTCGGGCTGCGCTCGGAGGCGGCCCGGATCGCGCCACCGAGCCAGGCGCGGACCGGCGAGGTCGCCCTGAGCGGCATCGTCGAGCATGTGGAGTATCAGGGGCATGAGGCGCTGGTACACCTCAACACCGGCTCCCGGCCCGCCGCGGTGACCGATCTCGAATCGCCCCGGCCCCGGCCGGCGCCGCGCCGCAGGCGCAGCGGACCCGGCGTGCTGGAGCGGCTGCGGGAGCGTGCGGCCGGGCATGTCTCGGGGCCGGTCGTGGTGCTCGACGAACCGCAGGAGGAGGGCCCGGCCACGTACGCCCCGGACCGCCCGGCCATCGCGGCGAGCGATCTGGTCGTCCGTACGGGCCCGGACATGAAGCTGCGGACGGGCGCGCAGGTGCCGCTCCTCGTCGATCTCGCGCATCTGTACGTCTTCGACCACTACGGCCGCCGGATCTGCCCCGCCCCCCGGGACCTGCCGGGTCTGGACGGCTGACCTCGGGGCGGTCGCCCGGGCGCCCCGGCGGGTGAGCGGGAAGCCTGAGTGCGGGACCTGAGCACCGGACCTGAGTACGGCGGCGGATGTGCCCCGGACCCCGCCCGCCGATGCCGGCCCGTACGACTGACCATTCCGTCAACAATCCCGTCGGACACCGGAACACGGCGGCGTTCTCCCGGCGACCTCGGCCTTCACCCTGGCCAAGGTCGTCAGGAACCGGCAGGAGGCCGGGCAGACCGCCGGCCGGGTCGATCAGGCCCGGCCGGAGAAGATCCTCGCGGACCACGACCCCTTCCGGGAAATCTGATCCCTAAGCGCTTGCTCAGCTTCGGGGTATGGTGTTCGTCCTGGTGAAGGGGACCGATGGGCGCGCGGAAGGGGCGAGCGATGCGTACGACGGAGCGGATGGCGGACGGCGAGAACGCGCCGTGGAGCGAGGTCACCCCGGAGGCGGCCCGGAGGCTGCTGGTCGCCGCCGTCGAGGCGTTCGCCGAACGCGGATACCACGCCACCACCACCCGCGACATCGCCGGACGCGCGGGGATGAGCCCGGCGGCGCTCTACATCCACTACAAGACCAAGGAAGAGCTGCTCCACCGGATCAGCAGACTCGGCCACGACCGGGCCCTGGAGCTCCTGACCGCCGCCGCCGACGGCCCGGGCACGGCGGCGGAGCGGCTCGCCGACGCCGTACGCTCCTTCGTCCGCTGGCACGCCGAGCGCCACACCACGGCACGCGTTGTCCAGTACGAGCTGGACGCGCTCGCCGAGGAGCACCGGGCGGAGATCGTCGGGCTGCGGCGGCGCAGCGGCGCGGTGGTGCGGGGAATCCTGAGCGACGGCGTACGGGACGGGGAGTTCGACGTCCCCGACGTGCCCGGCACCACGCTCGCGGTGCTGTCGCTCTGCATCGATGTGGCGCGCTGGTTCAACGCGGCGGGGAGCCGGACACCCGATGAGGTCGGCGCGCTCTACGCCGACCTCGTCCTGCGGATGGTCGCGGCGCCACCGGAGTAGCCCGCCCCGGGCCGGCTCGGCGCGGGTGGCCGGGCCGGATCCGCTCGGAAGCAGGAGTCAGAAGTAGTAGCGGGACACGGACTCGGCCACGCAGACCGGCTTGTCGCCGCCTTCGCGTTCCACCGTGACGAGCACGGTGACCTGGACGCCTCCGCCCGCCTCCGTGACCTCCTTCAGCACGGCCGACGCGCGCAGCCGGGAGCCGACGGGGACCGGGGCGGGAAAACGGACCTTGTTGGTCCCGTAGTTGACGCCCATCTTCAGATTCTCGACCTGGATGACCTGCGGTACGAACACCGGCAGCAGCGACAGCGTCAGATAGCCGTGCGCGATCGTCGTGCCGAACGGCCCCTCCGCTGCCCGCTCCGGATCCACATGGATCCACTGGTGGTCGCCGGTGGCCTCGGCGAAGAGGTCGATCCGCTTCTGGTCGATCTCCAGCCAGTCGCTGTGACCGAGCGGCTCGCCGACCCCGGCGCGCAGTTCATCGGCGGAGGTGAAGATCCTCGGCTCAGCCATGTCCCTGTTCCCTGCCTCTCAAGCCCGTCGAGCACGTCGAGCACGTCACGCCCGTCACGTACGGAGAGCGCTGTCCAAGCGCTTGCTCAGAATGGTGGGCGGCTCCGCGCCTGTCAACGCGCCACTACTCTTCGAGGAGTGCCGCAGATCCCCGAGAAGATTCATGAACTCACCGTCGGCCAGCTGTCGGCGCGCAGCGGCGTCGCCGTGTCCGCCCTGCGCTTCTACGAGTCCAGGGGGCTCATCAGCAGCCGCCGGACGAGTGGCAATCAGCGCCGCTTCGGGCGGGACGCACTGCGCCGCGTGGCCTTCGTCCGCGCCGCCCAGCGGGTGGGTATCCCGCTCGCCACGATCAGGGTCGCCCTGGCGGAACTCCCCGAGGGACGGACACCGAACCGCGACGACTGGGCCCGGCTCTCGCGGACCTGGCGCTCGGAACTCGACGAGCGCATCAAGCAGCTGGGCCGGCTCCGGGACCACCTGACGGACTGCATCGGCTGCGGCTGCCTCTCCCTGGAGAACTGCGTGCTCTCCAACCCGGACGACGTCTTCGGTGACCGTATGACAGGTTCCAGCCTTCTCCCTGAGCACCACGCCCGTACGGCGCCGGAGGACTCCTGACCCCGGCCGACGCACCGCGCGTCACCGACACCGGCATTCGGCACCACAGGGTCACGGGCATCACCGACACCGCGGGGGCGCACCGTCTCCGGAGGCCGCCCCCGCAGGTCTCACGCCACCGACGCCAGCTCCCGCAGCCGCGCCCGCTTCGCCCGGTCCAGCGCCTCCGACGTCAGTACGGGCTGCGGTACGACGATGCCGCAGCCCCGGCAGACCGGGCCCGACCACGGCTCGTTGGACAGATCGGGCCGCCAGACGATGCCGCGCTCCGCACACACCGGGCAGGCCGCTCCGGGGCCCGTCTCCAGACCGGCGATCAGCCGGCGCAGCACCTCGGCGAGCGATTCCGACGGGTGGACCGCCGGGTCGTCGCACCGTACGACGCCGTTCCCGCCCCAGGTCCGCCGGTGCCAGTCGTCGAAGCTCCCGGGCCGCCTCAGCCCGTCGTGCTTCTCCCGCTTGCGCCGCTGCGCGAATTCCACCTCGTACGCGAGCCATACGGCCCGCGCCTCTTCCAACTCGTCCAGCGCGGCTGTCAGCCGCGCCGGGTCGGGCGCCCTGTCCTCGGGTTCGATGCTGTGCCTCGCGCACAGATGATCCCAGGTCGCCCTGTGCCCGTAGGGGGCGAACCGCTCAAGGCACTTGCGCAGTGAATACCGTCGCAAGGCCAGATCGCAGCGTGGATCGCGCACCTGTCTCGCAAGACTCCGGAATCCGGCCACCGCCTGCCACCTCCGTCGCTCGTACTTCGGCGTTGTGGAATGGACGTACGCCTGCCCCATTCGGCTCCATCAAAAAACAGATGCCGGCGATGAGCCGGACATCTCGGGTGATAGCGACCAGGATTCGAGGTTGATTCACAGAAACCTCGCACAGTGATGCGGAAAACATGACGTGTGTTCACCCTCCTCGCGGAGTTCGCTCCCCTCGCGGAGCCCTGCCACCGGTAACGTCCGGCGCGCCGGGCCCCGGTCGGCGGCGGTGGCCGTCAGCGGTAGTACAGGTAGGTCCGCCGCACGGCGTCGAACGCGGCGAGTTCGTCCTGCCAGGCGCCGGTCACCTCGTCCGTCCCGGCCCCCGCGTCGATCATCGTGCGGACCGTGGCCGACCCGGTCAGTGAGTCGATCCAGTGGTCCGCGCGCCAGGCGAAACCGCTCCACGACCGCTTCGCCGTCACCAGCAGCGCGATCCCGGTGCGTACCGGATCGAACGACGTCCGGTCGTGGACGTGCAGCTGCACCCCGCCGACCGTCTTCCCCGCGAACGTGGAGAAGGCGGGCGTGAAGTACGCCTCACGCAGGCGCACCCCGGAAAGCCCCGCCGCGTTGGCGGCCTCTGCCCAGGACCGGTCGACGCCGTCGGCGCCGAGCAGTTCGAACGGCCGGGTCGTACCGCGCCCCTCCGACAGATTCGTCCCCTCGAAGAGACAGGTCCCCGCGTACGCCAGCGCCGTGTCGGGCGTCGGCATGTTGGGGCTCGGCGGCACCCAGGGCAGTCCGGTCGCGTCGAAGAAGTCCGCGCGCCGCCACCCCGACATCCGTACGATCTCCAGCTCCACCGGCTTCGTCAGGAACACGCCGTTGAAGAGCAGCGCCAGCTCGGTGACCGTCATGCCGTGCGCCTGGGAGATCGACCGGCGCCCCACGAACGTCGCGAATTCCGGATGGAGCACGGGCCCGAGGGCGGCCCGCCCGGTGACCGGATTGGGCCGGTCCAGCACGACGAACCGTCTGCCCGCGAGGGCCGCCGCCTCCATGCAGTCGTACAGCGTCCAGATGTAGGTGTAGAAGCGGGCGCCGGCGTCCTGGATGTCGTACACGACGGTGTCGACGCCGGACGCGGTGAAGATGTCGGCGAGCGGCCGCCCGCTGCGCAGATACGTGTCGTACACGGGCAGCCCGGTGGCCGGATCGACATGACGTCCCTCGGAACCGCCCGCCTGGGCCGTGCCGCGGAAGCCGTGCTCGGGCCCGAAGACGGCGACCAGATCGACCCGTTCGTCCCCGTGCATCACATCGATGACATGGCGCAGGTCCCGCGTGACCCCGGTCGGATTGGTGACCACCCCGACCCGCTGCCCCTCCAGCGCCCGGTAGCCGTCGGCGGCGAGCCGGTCGAACCCCGTGAGAACGCCCCCGGTGGCGTGTGCGGCCGCCGGTGAGGATCTCCAGGCCGGCGCCGTCACGGCCCCCACCGCCGAGCCGCCGGCCAGCAGCTGTCGTCGGGACAGGCTCATTCCGCACCTCCGTGATCGAGTCCTCCGGCGCGGCCCGTACGCTGGGTCCCCAGCCTGCCGAATTCCTCCGGTGGTACGCCGGTCCGACGTGCGCCGCCACTCTTCCCTCACACATACCGACTGGTTAGTCTGCTGGAGTCGGCGCCGCCGGCGGGGCGGCGGTGTCCGCCGACGAGGTACCGGACGGTCGGAGAGGCGGATCCCATGAGTACGCTGCGGGGCGCGGGAGTTGTGGTCACAGGAGCCGGCGGTGGCATCGGCGCCGCGCTCGCCCGGAGATTCGCCGCCGAGGGCGCCCGCGTGGTCGTCAACGACCTCGACGCCGACAAGGCCGAGGCCGTCGCGGCGGAGATCGACGCCATCGCGCTGCCCGGCGACGCATCCCTGATCGTGGACGCCGCCCGCCGGGCGCTCGACGGCACCGTGGACGTCTACTGCGCCAACGCCGGTCTCGGCGCCCCCGGTGACGCGCTCTCGGACGACGACGTCTGGTCGGCCGCCTGGGACGTCAACGTCATGGCGCACGTCCGGGCGAGCCGGGCGCTGCTGCCCGGCTGGCTGGAGCGCGGCAGCGGCCGCTTCGTCTCCACCGTCTCCGCCGCCGGGCTGCTCACCATGATCGGCGCCGCGCCGTACAGCGTCACCAAGCACGGCGCGCTGGCCTATGCCGAGTGGCTCTCACTGACCTACCGTCACCGTGGCCTCAAGGTGCACGCGATCTGCCCGCAGGGGGTGCGTACGGACATGCTCACCGCCTCGGGCAGCGCCGGCGAGCTGGTGCTCGCCCCTACCGCCATCGAGCCGGAGGCCGTCGCCGACGCCCTCTTCGCGGCCATGGACGAGGACCGCTTCCTGGTGCTGCCGCATCCCGAGGTGGCGGGCTTCCACCAGGCCCGCGCGGGAGACCCGGACCGCTGGCTGGCCACGATGAACCGCGTGCAGCAGAAGTGGGAGAACCCCACGGAATGAACGGAACGAACGGAACGAACGGTATGAGCGCGATGAGCGGACCGGCCGAACCGACCGGACCGCCCGAGTCGGTCTACGCGGCCCGGCCCTGGCTCGCCCAGCTCAGCGACGCCCAGCGGGCCGTCATCGATCCGCCCGCCTCCGTGGTGCACGCCTTCCGCGCCGCCGTGGCCCGCGCCCCCGAGCGCCCGGCGCTCGCCTACTTCGACGGCCGGCTCACCTACCGCGAGACCGACGAGCTGTCCGACTCCCTGGCCGGCCATCTCGCCGCCCGGGGGCTGGAGCGCGGCGACCGGGTCGCGATCATGCTCCAGAACAGCCCGCATTTCGTGCTCGCGCTGCTCGGCGCCTGGAAGGCCGGCGCGACCGTCGTCCCGCTCAACCCCATGTACAAGTCCGCCGAGGTCGCCCACATCCTGGCCGACGCCGAGGTCACCGCGCTGATCTGCGCGGACCGTGGCTGGGAGGCGTATCTGCGGGACACAGCCGCGGGCTCGTCCGTACGGATCGTCCTCACCTGCGGCGAACAGGAGCTGCAGACCCGCGACGACCCGCGCGTCCTCGGCTTCGAGCGCCTCCCGAAGCCCGCCGACACCGACGACCTGCTGACCGTCGCCCGAGGCAACCTGCCCGCGCCCGCCGAACGCGACCCGGCGACCACCGATGTGGCACTGATCAGCTACACCTCCGGTACGAGCGGCACACCCAAGGGCGCCATGAACGCCCACGCCAACATCATGGTCAACGCCGAACGGCAGCGCACCGGCCACCCCATAGCCGAGGGCGCCGTCTACTTCGCGCTCGCGCCCCTCTTCCACATCACCGGCATGGTCTGCGAACTCGCCGCCTGCGTCGCCAACGCGGGCACCCTCGCCCTCGCCTACCGCTTCGAACCCGGCGTGGTCCTCGACGCCTTCGCGGAGCACCGCCCCGCGTACACCGTCGGCCCCTCCACCGCCTTCATGGCGCTCGCCGCCCACCCGGGCGTCACCCGCGAGCACTTCAGCTCCTTCCGGATCATCTCCTCGGGCGGCGCGCCGCTGCCGCCCGCGCTCGTCGAGAAGTTCCGCGAGGGCCTCGGCCCGTACATCCGCAACGGTTACGGGCTCACCGAATGCACCGCCCCCTGCGCCGCCGTGCCGCCCGAGAAGGAGGCCCCGGTCGACCCGGTCTCCGGCACGCTCTCCGTCGGGGTACCGGGGCCCGACACCGTCGTCCGGATCATCGACGAGAGCGGCGCGGACGTGCCCTTCGGTGAGCAGGGCGAGATCGCCGTCCGCGGCCCCCAGGTCGTCTCCGGCTACTGGCGGCTGCCCACGGCGACCGAGGACACCTTCCCCGGCGGCGAACTGCGCACCGGGGACATCGGTTTCATGGACCGCGCCGGCTGGCTCTACGTCGTCGACCGCAAGAAGGACATGATCAACGCGTCCGGCTTCAAGGTCTGGCCGCGCGAGGTCGAGGACGTCCTTTACACGCACCCCGCCGTCCGCGAGGCGGCCGTCGTCGGCATCCCCGACCCGTACCGGGGGGAGAGCGTGAAGGCGTACGTCAGTCTGCGTCCGGGCGCCACGGTGGAGGACGGCGAGCTGGGGGCGTACTGCAAGGAGCGGCTCGCCGTGTACAAGTACCCGCGCGAGGTCGAGATCCTGCCTGAGCTGCCCAAAACCACGAGTGGGAAGATCCTCAGACGGGAACTGCGTTCCCAGCCCTAGGCACTGTTCGCCGGAAGGCGTCAGGACAGCGTCAGGACGGCGCGAGGACAGCGCGTGCGCGGGCACGGCCCCGCGCGCGGACGGTACGGAACGTAAGGCGGGTGACGGCACATGGCCAGAACGACGGACGGCAGCGGTATCCCCGTTCCCCAGCGGCTGCTGGCCGCCGCCACCCGTCTCTTCGCGGAACGCGGCTACGACCGCACCTCCGTCCAGGAGATCGTCGAGGCGGCGGGCGTCACCAAGGGCGCGCTCTACCACTACTTCGGCTCCAAGGAGGACCTCCTCCAGGAGGTCTACGCCCGGGTCCTGCGCCTCCAGCAGGAGCGCCTCGACGCCTTCGCCGGCGCCGACGAACCGGTCGAGCGGCGGCTGCGGGACGCGGCGGCCGATGTCGTCGTGACGACGATCGAGAACCTCGACGACGCCTCGATCTTCTTCCGTTCGATGCACCACCTGAGCCCGGAGAAGAACAAGCAGGTACGCGTGGAACGCCGCCGCTACCACGAGCGGTTCCGCGCGCTGGTCGAGGAGGGGCAGCGGAGCGGGGTCTTCTCCACCGCCACCCCCGCCGACCTGGTCGTCGACTACCACTTCGGCTCGGTCCACCACCTCTCCACGTGGTACCGGCCGGACGGCCCGCTCACCCCCCAGCAGGTGGCGGACCATCTCGCGGACCTGCTGCTGCGGGCTCTGCGCCCGTAGCCGGAGCGCGGCCGCTCAGAGGTACTTCTTCAGCTCGCGTCGCGCCAGTGACCGCTGGTGCACCTCGTCGGGCCCGTCCGCCAGCCGCAGCGTCCGCGCCGACGCCCACAGCTCGGCCAGCGGGAAGTCCTGGCCGACCCCGCCCGCGCCGTGCAGCTGGACGGCCCGGTCGATGATGTCGACGACCGCGCGCGGTGTGGCGATCTTGATGGACTGGATCTCCGTGTGCGCGCCCCGGTTGCCGGCGGTGTCCATCAGCCAGGCAGTCTTGAGCACGAGCAGCCGCAGCTGTTCGACGCTCACCCGGGCGTCCGCGATCCAGTTCCGGACGACCCCCTGATCGGCGATCGGCCGCCCGAAGGCCGTACGGGACACGGCCCGCCGGCACATCAGCTCGATGGCCCGTTCCGCCATGCCGAT
The DNA here is from genome assembly GCF_044454085.1 of Streptomyces sp. NPDC051569. NCBI lineage: Bacteria > Bacillati > Actinomycetota > Actinomycetes > Kitasatosporales > Streptomycetaceae > Streptomyces > Streptomyces sp. NPDC051569. The sequence goes on along the minus strand of NZ_JBITDJ010000005.1, from coordinate 274,726 downwards.
CAGCCGCATGCAGTGGTGGATCCGGCCGGGGCCGAGCCGGGCCTGGGCGATCGCGAAGCCGCCGCCCTCCTCGCCGACGAGGTTCGCGGCGGGTACCCGGACGTCGTCGAACACGACCTCGGCATGACCGCCGTGGGAGTGGTCCTCGTAGCCGTACACCTGCAGGGCGCGGCGGACTTCGAGGCCCGGGGTGTCGCGCGGGACCAGGATCATCGACTGCTGGCGGCGGAGGTCCTCGCCGTCCGGGTCGGTCTTGCCCATCACGATGAAGACCGCGCAGTCCGGGTTCATCGCCCCGGAGATGTACCACTTGCGGCCGTTGATGACGTAGTCGTCGCCGTCCCGCGTGATCCGGGTCCGGATGTTCGTCGCGTCCGAGGACGCCACCTCCGGCTCGGTCATCGCGAACGCCGACCGGATCTCGCCCGCGAGCAGGGGCTCCAGCCACTGCTTCTTCTGCTCCTCGGAGCCGAACTGGGCCAGCACCTCCATGTTCCCGGTGTCGGGCGCCGCGCAGTTCAGCGCGGTCGGCGCCAACTGCGGGGAGTGGCCGGTGATCTCGGCGAGCGGGGCGTACTGGAGATTGGTCAGCCCGGCGCCGTACTCCGCGTCCGGCAGGAAGAGATTCCACAGGCCCTGCCGGCGTGCCTCGGCCTTCAGCTCTCCCACCACCGCCGGGGTGTCCCAGGGGTCGGCCAGCCGCGCCCGCTGCTCCCGCGCGACGGCCTCGGCCGGACGCACCCGCTCGTCCATGAAGGTGAGCAGCTTGGCGCGCAGCTCTTCGGTGCGGGTGTCGAATGCGAAGTCCATGGGGGTACTCAGCCTTCCTGGAGGGTGGTGAGGCCGTGCTGGATGAAGACGGGGACGAGGGCGCCGATCCGGTCGAAGCCGGGGCCCACCGTCCGGCCGAGGGTGTAGCGGTGGTGGATGCCCTCCAGGATCACGGCGAGTTTGAACCAGGCGAACGCCGTGTACCAGGAGATGGCCGTGGTGTTTCGGCCCGAGCCCGCCGCGTACCGCTCGATCAGTTCGCCGGGCGCGGGGTGTCCCGGGGCGCCCGCCGTCGTACTGACCGGGGAGCCGGTCAGCTCCAGCCGCGCGCTGTACATCACCAGCAGCCCCAGATCGGTGAGCGGATCACCGAGGGTGGACATCTCCCAGTCCAGGACGGCGTTGATCCGGTCGTCCTCGCCGATCAGGACGTTGTCGAGCCGGTAGTCGCCGTGGATCACCGTGGCGGCGGGGGAGACGGGCAGTGCGCGTCCGAGGGCCGCGCGCAGTTCGTCGATCCCGGCCAGCTCGCGGTTGCGGGAGCCCTCCAGCTGCTTGCCCCAGCGGCGCAGCTGCCGGTCGAGAAAGCCGTCCGGCCGCCCGAAGTCCCCGAGCCCGACCGCCTCGGGGTCGACGGCGTGCAGCTCGACGAGCGTGTCGACGAGCGCGAGCACGGCGGCGCGGGTGCGCTCGGGGCCGAGCGGCGCGAGCTGTTCGGCCGTACGGTACGGGGTCCCCGCGACCTGCTCCATGACGTAGAAGGGCGCCCCGAGCACGGAGTCGTCCGCGCAGAGCAGCAGCGCTTCCGGCACCGGCACGGCCGTCGGGTGCAGGGCCTCGATCACCCGGTACTCGCGCCTCATGTCATGGGCGGTGGCCTGGACATGGCCGAGCGGAGGCCGGCGGACCACCCAGCGCCCGGCGCCGTCCGTGACGGTGTACGTCAGGTTCGACCGGCCGCCCTCGATCAGCCGCGCGTCGAGCGGTCCGCCCACCAGGCCGGGGCGCTCGCGGTCGAGATGGGCGCGCAGCCGGTCGGGATCGAGTCCTGGCGGGGGGACGGGGCTCATCGGGCCTTACCTCCATCAGCGGGCATCGGGTCGCTCTCATGATGCCGACCGGTCGGTATGCAGTCCAGTGCCCGGCCCGCTTCGCCTGCGCGTTTCCGCCGCGCGGCACTGGCCTCGGGTCGCATCGCTGAATAGGGTTCATGTATGGATACAGCGCTGCTCATTGACGAGGTCCGGCTCACCCCGATCCTGATAGCCGATCCGCCGCTGCTCAATACCCAGGGCGTCCACCAGCCGTACACGCCCCGCCTCGTGGTGGAGGTCGTCACGCGCGGCGGGGTCACGGGGGTCGGTGAGACGTACGGGGACGGGAAGTATCTGCGGCTCGCCCGCCCGCTCGCCGAAGCGCTCCCGGGCCGGTCGGTCAGCGATGTGAACGGGCTGTTCGCCCTCGCCGACGAGGTGTGCGGCGACGCGCGCGACGCGGACGAGCGGGCCGCGCGCGTGGACGCGGGCGGACTGCGCGGGGTGCAGACCACCGACAAGCTCCGGCTCTCCGTCGTCTCCGGCTTCGAGGTCGCCTGCCTGGACGCGCTCGGCAGGACACTCGGCCTGCCGGTGCATGCCCTGCTCGGCGGCAAGGTCCGCGACCGGGTGGAGTACAGCGCGTACCTTTTCTACCGCTGGGCGGGCCACCCGGACGGCGCCGAGAAGGACGACTGGGGCGCGGCCCTGGACCCGGCCGGGATCGTCGCCCAGGCCCGGCGCTTCGCCCGCGACCACGGCTTCTCCTCCTTCAAGCTCAAGGGCGGGGTCTTCGAACCCGACCAGGAGATCGCCGCGATCCGCGCGCTGGCCGAGGCGTTCCCCGGGCAGCCGCTCCGGCTCGACCCCAACGGGGCCTGGTCCGTGCCGACCTCGCTGTACGTGGCCGGGCAGCTGGCGGACGTCCTCGAATACCTGGAGGACCCGGCGAGCGGCACGGACCTGATGGCCGAGGTGTCGGCGGGCACGTCCGTGCCGCTGGCCACCAACATGTGCGTGACCACCGTCCCCGAGATCGCGGACGCCTTCGCGCGGGACGCCGTGCAGGTCGTGCTCTCCGACCACCACTACTGGGGCGGCCTGCACCGCACCCGGGAACTGGCCGCGGTCTGCCGCGCCTTCGGGGTCGGCCTGTCCATGCACTCCAACACCCATCTCGGCATCAGCCTGGCAGCGATGACCCACGTCGCCGCGACCGTACCGAACCTCGACTACGCCTGCGACAGCCACTACCCCTGGCAGACCGAGGACGTCATCACCGTCCGGCACACCTTCCGGGACGGCCGGCTCGACGTCTCCGACGCCCCGGGGCTCGGTGTCGAACTCGACCGCGAGCGGCTCGCCGTACTGCACCGGCGTTGGCTCGCCGACGACGGCACGATGCGCGAGCGCGACGACGCGGCGGCGATGCGGAAGGCGGACCCGGGGTGGACGACACCCCCGGTCCCCCGCTGGTAGCCGGGAGGGCGGCGCGTCAGGCGTGACAGGCCACGGGCACGCCGCCGTTCATCACCGCCATCTCCATGAAGACGGCGGCGGCGTCCAGCGGTGCGCCCTCCGGCTCCCCGTTCAGTTCGGCGTAGCCCCGGTGCAGATTGGCCACCAGCCGCTCGCTCTCCCGCAGCCCGGCGAACTCCCCGAGATCGGCCTGCTGAGCGGTCTCCAGCGGGGTCAGCCCCTTGGCGTGGCCCTCCCGGGCCACCTCGGTGACCCACCGCAGATAGCTCTCCGTCGCGTCGTACGCCGACGGGTCCGTGATCGGGCCGTGGCCGGGGACGACGGTGTCCGCGTCCAGCGAGCGCAGCAGCTCCAGCGCCCGCAGCGAGCCGCTCAGCGACCCCATCGGCACGAACGGTGTACCGCCCTGGAAGATCAGGTCGCCGGTGAACACGATGCCCTGCTCCGGCAGATGCACGACCGTGTCGCCGAGCGTGTGTGCCACTCCCGGGTGGATCAGCCGCACCTCGATCCCGCCCACATGGACGGTGAGACGGTCGTTGTACGTCACGGTCGGCGCGGTGATCCGGATGTCGCCGAAGTCGGTCCCCGGCCACATCAGATGCAGCTGGTGGCCGGCCGCGAACTGCTCACTGCGGCACGCGTCATGGCCGATCACGGTGGCCTCCGGCACGAACACGGCGTTGCCGTAGGTGTGATCGCCGTGATGGTGCGTATTGACGAGGGTGCGGGGGAGCGGCACGCCGGTCTCCAGTACCGCCTCGCGCAGCAGCTGGGTCCGCCGCTCGGTGGCGGTCGTATCGACGAGAAGCGTCGATTCGCCGTCACTGATGAAACCGGCGTTGTTCAGACACCAGCCGCCGTCCGGCTGGACATGGACGTGCACCTCGGGGGTGAGGCGGACGGTGTACGGATCCGTGGCAGGCATCGGAGATCTCCCAGGTCAGGGCCGAATGATGGCTCCGAGACTGCCAGTTGGAACGGCCCCGGGCAAAGCCGCCCCGACGTCCGGACGTTCACCCCAGCACGGTCACCGCGCACAGGGCCAGCAGGACGCAGCAGGCCGACACGGCGATCGCCGCGCGCGGGGCGAGCCGGGGTGGCCTCGCCACGGCCAGGGCCGACAGGCGGCGGTGGGCCACGGCCAGGAAACCCAGCCAGACGAGCGCGCTCAGGGCCCCCGCCGTCAGTCCGGCGGCGCCGCCGCCGTCGCGGACCGCCTGCCGGACCGCCAGCAGCGCCACGACCGCGCACGAGAGGGTCGTACGCCGCCAGGCCAGCCGGGTCCGCTCGGGCTGCAGCCCCGGGTCCCGCCGCTCGGAATCTCCCGGCCCCGGGTCCGTCCGTGCGGGGTCCGGCCGCGCGGGGTTCGGCGGCTCCTGGTCAGGCGGCTCCGGCTCAGGCCGCTCCGGGTCAGGCCGCCCTGGGCGGACCGCCATCAACCGGCCCGGTCCAGCACCACGATGACCAGCATCGCCACCGCCACCAGCCCCACCAGCAGACTCAGCAGCGTCGGGAAACCGGACAGCGGCAGATCCTCACCCCGCCGCATCGCCCGCTCGCACCGCACCCAGTGACTGACCGCCCGCAGCGCGCACAGCGCCCCGGCCGCGAGCAGCGCCACCGCGAGGCCGACCCGTACCCCCCAGCGCAGGTCCGGCAGGAACTGGTCGACCGCGAAACCGCCGCCGACCAGGGCGAGCGCGGTACGGATCCACGCCAGGAAGGTGCGCTCGTTGGCCAGCGAGAAGCGGTAGTCGGGGGTCTCGCCCTCCTCGCCGAGGTGCTGGGGCGCGAACCACAGCCGCAGGGCCCGGCCCCAGCGGGTCACCGGGCTTTCAGCCGCTCGTACGCCGCGAGACCGTCCGGTACCCACTCCCACGTGGCCAGCCGCCGCTCCACCTCCTCCCGCGGCAGGAAGGCGTGCCAGGCGACCTCCTCCACCTGCGGGTTCACCGGCAGCGTGCAGCGGACCTCGTACACGTACGACCACCAGCGCTGCGCGCCGTCCGCCGACTCGTACAGGAACGGGAACAGAGGCGCGGGCCGGTCCAGCCCCGACACCCCCAGCTCCTCCTCGGCCTCCCGCAGCGCCGCGTCGTCGTAGCTCTCGCCCGCGCCGACCACCCCGCCCACGAACATGTCGTACAGCGACGGGAAGACCAGCTTGACCGGCGTCCTGCGATGCACGAAGATCCGGTCCTCCGCGTCCCGCGCGAGGACGAAGACACAGCGGTGGAGCAGCCCCTTCGCGTAGATCTCGCCACGCGGTGCCTGCCCGATGACGTGGTCGTTCTCGTCGACGACGTCGAGGATCTCGTCTGCTGCGCTCATACCGGCCATCCAACCAGGAGGTCCGGCCGGCGGCACCGTTGACTCGTTGTCCGCCCGTACGGAAGATCGGACCATCCTCTTCCGCGCAAAGGACGGCAGCGATGGCGTACGACGCTGATGTGATCGTGATCGGGGCGGGCCTCGCGGGCCTGGTCGCCACCGCAGAACTCGTCGACGCGGGCCGCTCCGTCATCCTCCTCGACCAGGAGCCCGAGCAGTCCCTCGGCGGCCAGGCGCACTGGTCCTTCGGCGGGCTCTTCCTCGTGGACTCGCCCGAGCAGCGCCGGCTGCGGATCAAGGACAGCCGGGAACTGGCCCTCCAGGACTGGCTCGGCACGGCCGGCTTCGACCGCGGCGAGGACCACTGGCCGCGCCGGTGGGCCGAGGCGTACGTCGACTTCGCGGCGGGCGAGAAGCGCTCCTGGCTGCGCCGGCGGGGCATCCGGTTCTTCCCGGTGGTGGGCTGGGCGGAGCGCGGCGGATACGGCGCCACCGGGCCCGGCAACTCCGTACCGCGCTTCCACATCACCTGGGGCACCGGGCCCGGGATCCTCGCGCCGTTCGAACGGCGGGTGCGCGAAGGCGTCGCCCGGGGACGGGTGACGCTCATGTTCCGGCACCGGGTCACCGGTCTCGGCCGGACCGCAGGCGCCGTGGACACCGTGTCCGGCGAGATCCTGGCGCCGAGCGGTGCCGCGCGCGGCGCCGCGAGCGGCCGCGCCGTCACCGGCGCCTTCGAGCTCCGCGCCCCGGCCGTGATCGTCACCTCCGGCGGCATCGGCGGCAACCACGAACTGGTCCGCGCCCACTGGCCCGAACGCCTCGGCACCCCGCCCCGCACGATGCTCACCGGCGTGCCCGCGCACGTCGACGGTCTGATGCTCGGCGTCACCGAGGCGGCCGGCGCCCACCACATCAACCGCGACCGGATGTGGCACTACACCGAGGGCATCCAGAACTGGGACCCCGTCTGGGCCGGGCACGGCATCCGCATCCTGCCGGGGCCGTCCTCCCTCTGGCTGGACGCGCGCGGCCGCCGGCTGCCGGTGCCGCTCTTCCCCGGCTTCGACACGCTCGGCACGCTGGAGCACATCACGCGCTCCGGCCACGATCACACCTGGTTCGTCCTGGACCGGCGCATCATCGGCAAGGAGTTCGCCCTCTCCGGATCCGAGCAGAACCCGGACCTCACGGGGAAGTCCGTCCGCCAGGTGATCGGCCGGGCCCGCGCCGACGTGCCCGGCCCGGTGCGGGCCTTCATGGACCGTGGCGCCGACTTCGTCGTGGAGAAGGACCTGGGCGCGCTCGTCCGGGGCATGAACGCGCTCACCGGGGAAGCGCTGATCGACGAGGCCGCGCTGCGCCGCGACATCACCGCGCGCGACCGGGCGACCGTCAACCCCTTCAGCAAGGACCTCCAGATCACGGCGGTCCGGGGCGCCCGGAAGTATCTGGGCGACAAGCTGATCCGTACGGCGGCCCCGCACCGCATCCTCGACCCCCAGGCCGGCCCGCTGATCGCCGTGCGGCTGCGCGTCCTCACCCGCAAGTCGCTCGGCGGCCTGGAGACCGACCTCTCCTCCCGGGTGCTCACCGAGGCGGGCGATCCGCTGCCCGGCGTCTACGCGGCAGGGGAGGCGGCCGGATTCGGCGGCGGCGGCATGCACGGCTACCGCTCCCTGGAGGGCACCTTCCTCGGCGGCTGCCTCTTCTCGGGCCGGGCGGCGGGTCGGGCGGCGGCCGAGGCGACCGGCTGAAGCGACCGGCCTGAGCGACCGGCCGATGCGACGGCTGACCGTCCGGAGGCGGCCGGTTGAAGTGACCGGCTGAAGTGACCGGCTGAAGTGACCGGCCGACCGGTCCGGAGGCGACCCGCCCGCCGGACCCGGGCCGCCCGGACCCGGGCCGCCCGGCCGGGCCGGCGGGTCAGCCTCGCTCGACCACCCGGAACCTCTCCGCCACGACCGGCGTCCCGTCGTGGACCGTGAACTCCGGTTCGCCGAGCGCCTCGCGCATCTCCTCGCTGTGCCAGAACCGTTCGTGCGCCGCGCGCCAGGCCGCCACCGAGGTGTGGCCCTCGCCTTCGTCGAGGGCGTGCTGGAGATCGACCTCGCCGAGCGGCAGCACCCGTACCTCCGTCAGTTCGACCACCGCGATCTCGCTGCCCGCCGAGTCGATCAGCGCCGACCGCTGTCCGACCGGGGGCAGTTCCTCCCTCTCCGCCTCGTACTCGGCGAGCAGACCGGTCGTCGAGACCTTCTCGCCGCGCAGCACGGCGGCGACGAGTGCGTCGCGCAGGGGGCCGGGGAAGGCGAGCAGGAACGGCGGGAGCGGTTCGCGGTTCTCCATGACGCCAGCATACGAGCCACGGTGGCCGGAACCGCGTCCAACTGGGGTGAACCAGACGCGAATCGGGCGCCATGAGCCCCCCGGTCGGAGCAACCACACGGGCTCAGGCGACACTTGACCTTCCTGTGCGTCCACTCAGCCCTTGACGTGGAGCCTTTCTACCGATTTGCTGTGCGCGATCATCGCTCATTCACGTGCCCTGGAGGAATCCCGCGGATGTCCCCGCCTCCGCCACCCCTGGGTCGCTCCCGAAGACGGGGCTCGCGCTCCGACCAGTTCTTCGACCCGGCCCTCGATGACGCCGAACTCGGCACCGTAAGAGACCAACTGGCCCAGGGCCGTTGGTCCGAGGCCCGCACCCTGCTCGCCGCCACCGGCGACGACTGGGACCGGCGCGGCCATCGTGTCGTCGTGCTCGCCCAGGCGACCGGCGCCGTCGCCTGGACCCGCGACTGGCTCCTCTTCGAGCCGGAGAGCCCCGACGCGGCCGCCCTGCTCGCCTGCGCCACCGTCATCGGCGCCCTGCGCGGCAAGGAACCGGAACAGCGGGCCCGGGACGCCTGCCGCGACGCGATACGGCGGGCCCCGGCCGACCCCACCCCCTGGCTCGGACTGCTGCTCCTGGCCCGCACGCTCGGCACCGAGGAAGAGACCTCCCAGCTCTTCGACGAGGTCAGGACCCGCCACCCGAATCATCACCACGCCCATCACCTGATGGCCGCGCGGCTCGCGGAGCGGCACGCCGCGGCCGGCCAGGACCCCCTCCACGAGGTCTACGACTTCGCTGCCTGGGCGGCCGAGCACGCCCCCGCCGACTCCCCGCTCGCCGTCCTTCCCGTGGTCGCCCACGCGGAGCGTTACCGCGTCCTCGCCGCCGCCGGTCAGGAGCCCGCCGACCCGGCAGCCTCCGCCCACTGGACCGGACGCCGCGCCCGGCAGGTGCTGAAGGTGGCCTTCGACTGGTGGCTGGAGTGGGAGAGCGCTGAGCACCCGCGCAGCCGCGTCGACCTCAACTTCCTCGCTCACGCCCAGTTCCACGACGGGCGGATCGCCGAGGCAGCCGCGCTGTTCCACCGTATCGGCCCGCACAACACCCCGGCTCCCTGGTCGTATCCCGACCGGGACCCCCAGAAGACCTTCCTGGCCGCGCGGAACACCGCACTCGGCTCCGCCTGAGCGAAGCCCCCGCTGCGCATCATTCGCACGCACCACCGATTCCCGAAAGGAACCCCCTGTCATGTCGACGGGCAGAGCGAGTACGAGCGAGATCAATACCTACAAGGGGCAGGAACGGGCCCTGCGGGCCAACCGGCTCGGCACGGTGGGCCTGCTGCTCTCCGTGCTCGCCGCGAGCGCGCCGATGCTGGTCGTCGCCGGCGTCATGCCGACCGTCTTCGGGGTCATGGGCATCGTCGGCCAGCCCCTGCTCTTCGTCATCCTCGGTGTCGTGCTGACGCTCTTCAGCATCGGTTACGCGGAGATGAGCCGGCACGTCCACAACGCCGGGGCGTTCTACGCGTACATAGCCCGGGGCCTCGGCCCCACCGCCGGCGCCGGTGCCTCGGTGGTCGCCCTCGTCGCGTACAGCGCGATGCAGGTCGGCATCTACGGCATCCTCGGCTTCGAGGTCTCCGGCCTCTTCGCCACCTACCTCGACCTCACCGTCGCCTGGTGGGTCTTCGCCCTCGCCGCCGCCGCCATCGTCGGTCTGCTCGGCTGGCTGAAGATCGACCTCAACGCCAAGGTCCTCGGCGTCCTGCTGCTCGTCGAGTGCGTCCTGGTCGTGATCTTCGACATCGCCGCGATCGCGGACCCGGGCAAGGAGGGCCTGTCGATGGCGGCCTTCAACCCCGACATGCTGACCGGCGCCGGTCTCGGTACCGCCCTCTGCTTCTGCATCGCCGCCTTCGTCGGTTTCGAGCAGGCCCCGGTCTACGCCGAGGAGACCAGCCGCCCGAACATCGTCGTCTCCCGCGTGATGTTCCTCGCCGTCGGCTACGCCGCCCTCTTCCTGGCCTTCAGCGCCTGGGCCGTCACCGTCGCCGCCGGACCCGGTTCGATCGTCGCCGACGCCGGTGAGCAGGGCCCCGGACTGCTCTTCGGACTCACCGAGGCCCGTCTCGGCGCCACCTTCACGGACGTCCTGCACGTCCTGTTCGTGACCGGCATGTTCGCCGCGCTGCTCAGCTTCCACAACGTGGTCGCGCGCTACGCCTTCGCGATGGGCCGTGAGGGCCTGCTGCCCGCGGCTTTCGGCCGTACGAACAAGACCAGCGGGGCGCCCGCCTCCGGCTCCGTCCTCCAGTCCGCGGTCTCCATCGTCGTGATCATCGCCTTCGCCGTGACCGACGACAAGCCGGCCGACGACCCCACGGTGCCGGTGCTGCGGCTCTTCACCTGGATGGGCAACGTCGGCGCGCTCGGCGTGATCGTGCTGATGGCCGCCGCCGCGTTCGCCGTCATCGCCTTCTTCGTCCGGCGTGGGGCGGGGCGCGCGCAGGCGCCGCGCCTGGTCGCCTCCGGCCTGGCCGGTGTCGCACTCCTCGCGATCGCGGTCTACACCGTCAAGGACTTCGACGTCCTGGTCGGCGCCGGCCCCGGCTCCGCGCTGAGCTGGGTCCTGCCCGGGATCATCGTCCTCGCGCTGGTCGGCGGGCTGGTGTACGGAGCGGTCCTGCGCTCGGCCAGGCCTGACGTGCACGCCCGCATCGGGCTCGGCAACGAGGCGTTCCAGCTGGAGAGGGCCGCCGAGTCCGAACCGGCCAGGGTCTGACCGAAGGCCGGTACCGGCGCCGCACCGGCGCGTTGTCCGTATGACGAAAGTCTGACGATCACCCGCGGCCTCCGGTTTCCGGGGGCCGCGGGTGTCGCGTACGCGGATCCGGGGGCGCGGCGCGGGACGCGTACCGCCCCGGTGGAACGCGCGACGGGCGGGGCGGGAGCACTCCGAGTGGACGGAGCGCCGACCCGCCCCGCCCGTCGCGCGGTGGGGCCGGGGGACGCGCGATGACGTCCCGGTGCCTACAGCACCAGGGAGAGCAGCAGGACGAAGCCGAGACCGCAGACGGAGATGATGGTCTCCATCACCGACCACGTCTTGATCGTCTGCCCGACGTTCATGCCGAAGTACTCCTTCACCAGCCAGAATCCGGCGTCGTTCACATGGCTGAAGAAGAGCGAACCCGCACCGATCGCCAGCACCAGCAGCGCGGCGTGCGTGGTGGACATGTCCGCCGCGAGCGGTGCTGCCAGACCGGCCGCCGAGATGGTCGCCACGGTCGCGGAGCCGGTGGCGAGCCGGATCGCGACAGCGATCAGCCAGGCCAGCAGCAGGGCCGGGATCGACCAGTCCTTCGAGATGTCCAGGATCATCTGGCCCACGCCCGAATCGATCAGCGTCTGCTTGAAGCCACCGCCGGCGGCGACGATCAGCAGCACGCCGGCGATCGGGGCGAGGGACTTCTCGACGGTCGTGGAGATCCGGCCCTTGGTGAAGCCGGCCGCGCGGCCCAGCGTGAACATGGCCACGAGCACGGCGGCGAGCAGCGCGATCAGCGGCGAGCCGATGACGTCCGTGACTCGCTGAACGGCGTTCTCCGGGTCGTCGACGACGATGTCCACGAGCGCTTTGGCCAGCATCAGGACGACGGGGAGCAGCACCGTGGAGACGGTGGCGCGGAAGCTCGGCCGGGTCTCCAGGTCCTCGGACGCGCGCTGCGGGATCATCCGGTCGGGGGCCGGGATGTCCACCCAGCGGGCCGCGTACTTGGAGAAGAGCGGACCGGCGATGATCACGGTCGGGATGGCGACGACCACACCGAGCGCCAGCGTGAGGCCGAGGTTGGCGCCGACGGCGTCGATCGCGACCAGCGGGCCGGGGTGCGGCGGGATCAGACCGTGCATCACGGAGAGACCGGCCAGCGCCGGGATGCCGATCCGCATCAGCGAGTAGTTGCCGCGCTTGGCGACCAGCAGCACCACCGGGATCAGCAGCACGATGCCGACCTCGAAGAAGAGGGGCAGACCGATCACCGAGGCGATCAGCACCATCGCCCAGGGCATGGCCCGCCCGGACGCCTTCGCGAGGATGGTGTCGACGATCTGATCGGCGCCGCCGGAGTCGGCGAGCAGTTTGCCCAGGATCGCGCCGAGCGCGATGAGGACACCGACGCTCGCCACGGTGGAGCCGAGACCGGCGGAGAAGCTGGTGATGACCTTGTCCAGCGGGGCACCCGCGAAGGCTCCGAGTGCCAGCGTGCCGATGGTCAGCGACAGAAAGGCGTGGAGCTTGAAGACGGTGATGAGGAGGACGATGACAGCTATGCCGCCCAGGACGGCTATGCCCAGTTGCGCGTTGCCCGCCGAGGTGATCGGTTCGGTGGCGTTCGCGGCCAGCGTCTCGACGCTGAGACTGCTCACGGGTACTTCCTTCAGCTTTCGAGCCGGCGCAGCGCGGCGACGGCCCGTTCGGTGATTTCTTCGGGTGTTCCGGATACGTCGACGGCGACGCCCGCTTCGTCGTCACCCAGCGGCCGCAAGGTGGCGAACTGCGAGTCCAGCAGCGCGGTGGGCATGAAGTGCCCCTTGCGCTCGGCCATCCGCCGCTCGATGAGCGGGCGGTCGCCGGTGAGGTGGAGGAAGACGGCGTCCGGCGCGGCGGCCCGCAGCCGGTCACGGTAGGCGCGCTTGAGCGCGGAACTGCTCACCACCCCGCCGAGCCCGGATCTGCCGTGCGCCCATTCCCCGATCGCGTCGAGCCAGGGCCACCGGTCCGCGTCGTCCAGCGGGGTGCCGGCGGACATCTTGTCGATGTTCTCCCGCGGGTGGAAGTCATCGCCCTCGGCGTACGGAACGCCGAGGGCGGCTGCGACGAGCGGCCCGATCGTGGTCTTGCCGGTGCCTGCTACGCCCATCACCACAACGACGTGGGGGGTGCTCATGGGTGCCTCGCTGTCTCCGTCGACATGGAACGTCGCGTTACTGAAACTCATTAGGTATGACTTATTCAAGCCCTTGTGACATAAACGTCATACTTTTTATTCCCTGAGCCGCCCCGTAGGCTTGGCCCATGACCACAGATGGCCGGGGCCCGCATAGCCGTGTGCTCGACACCCTTGGCCTCGCCATCACCGCGGGCGACTACCCGGCGGGCAGCGTCGTACGCACCGACGAGGTGGCCGAGCGCTTCGACGTCTCCCGCACCGTCGTCCGCGAAGTGGTCCGCGTCCTCGAATCGATGCAGCTGATCGAGTCCCGGCGCCGGGTGGGCGTGACCGTACGCCCCACCGAGGAGTGGAACGTCTACGATCCGCAGGTCATCCGCTGGCGCCTGGCCGGCACCGACCGGCCCCGCCAGCTCCGCTCCCTGACCGTGCTGCGCTCCGCCGTCGAACCGGTCGCCGCGGGTCTCGCCGCCCGCCACGCCACGCCCGACCAGTGCGCCGCCCTCACCGAGCGGGCGCTCGGCATGGTCGCCACCTCACGCGGTCACCGGCTGGAGGAGTACCTCGTCCACGACGTCGCCTTCCACCGGGTGGTGCTGAACGCGTCGGGCAACGAGATGTTCGCCCGCCTCGGCGACGTGGTCGCCGAGATCCTCAGCGGCCGTACGCACCACCAGGTGATGTTCGAGGACCCGGACCCGGCCGCCGTGACCCTGCACGTACGGGTCGCCGAGGCGATCCGGGAGGGCGACGCCGTCCAGGCCGAGGCACTGACCGGACAGATCGTCGCCGGCGCCCTCCGGGAACTGGACGTCCTGGCCCCCTGACGCCCGCGCGAGCCTCCCACGGCCTCTCCGCGACGCTCCCGCCCCTCTGACGAGCCCCGATGTACGTCGTGCGACCGCTCCGGCACGGGATAGTGGGGGAGAACGAACCGTTCAGGTGTGAGGAAAGGCAGGTCCTGGCATGGCGCAGCAGGTGCAAGGGGTCATCGCCCCCGGCAGAGACGAGCCGGTGCGGGTGGAGACCATCGTCGTACCCGACCCCGGCCCCGGCGAGGCCGTGGTGAAGGTGCAGGCGTGCGGCGTCTGCCACACCGATCTGCACTACAAGCAGGGCGGCATCAACGACGACTTCCCCTTCCTCCTCGGCCACGAGGCCGCGGGCGTGGTGGAGTCGGTCGGCGAAGGTGTCACCGAGGTGGCCCCCGGCGACTTCGTCATTCTCAACTGGCGTGCGGTGTGCGGCAGTTGTCGTGCCTGTCGGCGCGGCCGCCCCCAGTACTGCTTCAACACCCACAACGCCCGGCAGAAGATGACCCTGACCGACGGCACGGAGCTCTCCCCGGCCCTCGGCATCGGCGCCTTCGCCGAGAAGACCCTGGTCGCCGCCGGCCAGTGCACCAAGGTCGACCCGAGCGTCTCCCCGGCCGTCGCCGGTCTGCTCGGCTGCGGAGTGATGGCCGGCATCGGTGCCGCGATCAACACCGGACAGGTGGGCCGCGGCGACTCCGTCGCGGTCATCGGCTGCGGCGGCGTCGGTGACGCGGCCGTCGTCGGCGCCCGCCTCGCGGGCGCGGCCCGGATCATCGCCGTCGACATCGACGACCGCAAGCTGGAGACGGCGAAGGCGATGGGGGCCACCCACACCGTCAACTCCCGCTCCACCGACCCCGTCGAGGCGATCCGCGAACTGACCGGCGGCTTCGGCGCGGACGTCGTCATCGAGGCGGTCGGCCGCCCGGAGACGTACCGGCAGGCGTTCTACGCCCGTGACCTGGCCGGGACCGTCGTCCTGGTCGGCGTCCCCACCCCCGAGATGAAGCTCGAACTGCCTCTGCTCGACGTCTTCGGCCGCGGCGGCTCCCTCAAGTCCTCCTGGTACGGCGACTGCCTGCCGTCCCGCGACTTCCCGATGCTGATCGACCTCCACCAGCAGGGCCGGATCGACCTGGCCGCGTTCGTCACCGAGACCATCGGCCTCGGCGACATCGAGAAGGCGTTCACCCGGATGCACGAAGGCGACGTCCTCCGCTCGGTGGTGGTGTTCTGATGACCGCTCGCATCGACCATCTCGTCACCTCCGGCACCTTCTCGCTCGACGGCGGCACCTGGGACGTCGACAACAACGTCTGGATCGTCGGGGACGACTCCGAGGCCATCGTCATCGACGCCGCCCATGACGCCGCCGCGATCGAGGCCGTCCTGAACGGCCGTACGCTGCGCGCCATCGTCTGCACGCACGCGCACAACGACCACATCGACGCCGCCCCGGACCTCGCCGCCGATACCGACGCCCCGGTCTTCCTGCACCCCGACGACCTGCAGCTGTGGAAGCAGACCCACCCCGGCACGGTCCCGGACGAAGAACTGGCCGACGGGGTCGTCCTCACCGTCGCCGGTGTCACACTCCACGTCATCCACACCCCCGGGCACGCGCCCGGGGCGGTCTGCCTGTACTGCCCCGAGCTGTCGACGGTCTTCACCGGCGACACGCTCTTCCAGGGCGGCCCCGGCGCCACCGGCCGGTCGTTCTCGGACTTCCCGACGATCGTCGACTCGATCCGCGACCGGCTGCTCAGCCTCCCGCCGGAGACGGTGGTCCGTACCGGACACGGCGACACGACCACGATCGGCGCCGAGGCGCCGCATCTGGAGGAATGGATTCAGCGCGGCCACTGAGCGAGCCGCAGCCGGCTCTCGAAGCGGTACGGCACGCCCGTCACCGGGTCCGTGAACTCCAGCACCTTCGCGAGGAGCTGAAGGGGCCGGGAGTAATCGCTCCCGCCGTCGCCGGGCTCCTGGACGACCGGATAGAGCGGGTCGTCCAGGAGCGGCAGCCCCAGGCCGCTCATATGGACCCGCAGCTGATGGGTACGGCCGGTGGCCGGCAGCAGCCGGTACCGGCCGAGCCCGCCCCGGTGCTCCAGCAGCTCGATCCGGCTCTCGCTGTTCGGCTCGCCCTCCACCTCCCGGGCGGCCGGCACCCCGCGCTCCTTCTCGATCCGGCTGCGCACCGTGACCGGCAGCGCCACCCCGGGGTCGTACGGCGCCACCGCCTCGTACTCCTTGCGCACCCGCCGGTCCCGGAACAACGTCTGGTACGCCCCCCGGTCCCCGGCCCGTACGACGAAGAGCACGAGCCCCGCCGTCAACCGGTCCAGCCGGTGCGCCGGCTGCAGCGCGGCGAGCCCGAGATCACGGCGCAGCCGGGCCAGCGCGGTCTCGGTGACATGCGACCCGCGCGGTGTGGTGGCCAGGAAATGCGGCTTGTCCGCCACGACGATCCGCTCGTCCTGGTGGACGATCCCGATCTCGAACGGCACCCGCGCCTCGGCGGCGAAGTCCCGGTGGAACCACACGTACCGCCCGGCCTCGTACGACTCCCCGGCACCGACGGGACCGTCCACCCCGACGAAAAGCCCCTCCCGGAACATCGCGTCGACCCGCCCGGCCCCGATGGCGTCGCCGTACCGCGCCACCAGGTGATCGCGCACCGTCGGCCAGGTCCCGTCCGGATCCGGCGGCAACCGCAGCCGCACCGGATCGATCCCGTCCCGCTGGGGGAGAGGTGAGGGCGGCGGGGTGCCGCGTCTGCGTGCCACGGGTCCTGGTGATCCCTCCGGACGTGCCGGCTCCGGCCGGCGCCGCGAACCGCGAGTCTAAGGGCTCGTCGCCCCGCCCGGGTACCTCATTCGGCCCCTGACCGGCAGCGCAGGGCCGTATGAGACCGCTTCCGGTGACAGGCGCCCGCATGATGGCACGGTGATCAGTGTCCTGTTCGCCGTCCTGACCGCGATCAGCAACGGCTCCGCCTCGGTGCTCCAGCGCCGGGCCGCGTCCACCGTTCCCGACACCCAGGCCATGCACCTCTCACTGATCGGACACCTGCTGCGGCAGAAGGTGTGGCTGGCCGGCATCGGCCTGGTGATCGTGGCCGCCGTCTGCCAGGCGGTGGCGCTGGCCACCGGACCGATCGCCGTGGTCCAGCCGATCTTCGTCATCGAGCTGCCCGCGACCCTGCTGATCGCCGGATACGCCTTCCACACCCGGCTGCCCGCCACCGCCTGGTACGGCGTGGCCGCCGTGACCATCGGGCTGGCCATCGGGATGGCCAGCGCCGCGCCGGGCGGCGGCACCGAGACCGTGCACGGGCTGTCCTGGATCCCGGCACTGATCCTCACCGGCATCTTCGAGGCCGTGGTGATCACCTGGGCGGTGCGGCTGCGTGGCAACCTCCGGGCCGCGCTCCTCGGGCTCGCGGCCGCCTGCGGCTACGCCCTGACCGCCGCACTGATGAAGGACGCCGTGGCGCACCTCGACAAGGGGGGTGGCGGGTTCGTCGCGCTGGTCGCGTCCTGGCAGCTCTACGGCACTGCCGTCGCCGGACTCGGGGCACTGTTCCTGCTGCAGAACGCCCTCCAGGCGGGCGCGCTCGTCGCGTCCCAGCCGATGCTGACCCTGGGCGACGCGCTCATCAGCATCGCGTACGGCGTGACGCTGTTCGGCGAGAGCCTGCGGACCGGCTGGTGGCTGCTGCCGGAGTTCGGTGCCATCGCGCTGATCACGGTGGGCTGTGTGGAACTGGCCCGCTCCCCCCTGGCGTCGGGCGGCTCCCCGGCCCCGTCCCGCGTCCGCTGACCACGGCCCGTTCCCGCGGTCATCGCGGGACAGGCGGTCGCCTACAGGACGGGTGACAGACTCCGGGCCACCAGGCCGAGGCCGACGACGAGGACGAGCGCGGCCGTCAGGAGAGCGCTGTACGGCCCGAGGCGCCGCACCAGGGTGAACAGCGGACGGTCCGTGAGCTTGTCCACGCGCCCCCCGAGCCGTACGAGAAGCAGCCCCACGCTGGTCAGCGTGGCCGCCATCCCGAGGCCGTAGGCGAGGACGAGACCGGCCCCGAAGACGGTCCGGCCCAGGGCCACGGCGCCGAGGAGGACGACCAGGGCGGACGGACTCGGCACCAGACCGCCGGCGATACCGAGGCCGACCAGGCCACGGGTGGTGAACGGCCGGGCGTCGGCACCGGCCGGCGCGTGGGTGTGGCGGTGTCCGAGCAGGCCGTGCCGGTGCGGCTTCCCGTGCGCGTGGTCCCGTGCGTGGTCGTGATCGTGCGCCTGTCCGTGGCCATCGCTGTCGCCGCGACCGTGGTGGTGACCGTGGTCCTGACCGGGGGGCTGCGCCGCGACGGTGCTGCCGGTGCCGGTGCCGGTGCCGGTGCCGGTGCCGGGCGCGGCCGCGCCGACCAGGGCGGGCCGCAGCGGGCCGGCCGACAGGGCGTCGGCGGGGGCGGGCCGCGCCCCCCGGCGTGAGCGGCGTACGGCGTCGGTCAGCAGGGCCGCGCCGACCAGGGCCACCAGCGCGCCGCTCGCCACTCCGAGCCAGTTCAGCACGGTGTCGCCCGCGAGCGAGGAGAAAGCGGTGAGGCAGAGACCGATGACGAGCACCCCGGCGGTGTGGGTGAGGGTCACGGTGGCGCCGACGGTGAGGGCGTCGCGGGTGCCGCCGCGCCGGCCGGCGAGGTAGGCGGCCATGACGGTCTTGCCGTGGCCGGGCAGCAGCGCGTGACCGGCGCCCAGCACGACGGACAGGAGGACCGCCAGCAGTCCGACCGGGACGGTGAGGTTCCGGGCGCCTGCGAGTGAGGTCAGGTGCTGGGACAGTGCCTCGACGCGGGCGGTGAGGCCGTTCCCGGGTCCGGACTCGGGCGCACCGCCGTGGGCGCCCGGCGCGTCGTCACCCACGGCGGCGGTGAACTGTGCCCTGGTGTCCCCGCGCGGGGTGGCGAGCAGGTCGCGCGGGTAGGCGCGGAGTTCCCCGGTGGACGACGTCTCCGGCACGGTGGAGTGCCGGAGCCGGGCCCCCACCCCCTTCGCGGTGATCTCGTTCCAGCCGACCCGGGTCGTGTCCACGCCGGTGTCGACCCGCAGGGTGACCGGGCCGCCCGCCAGGTCCAACGGGGCCTGGAGACGGCATTCGAGCCGGCTGGTACGCAGGCCGCCCTGTCCCGGCCGGTAGACGAAGGCGGCGGAGGTGACCGTCCACGCCAGCCGCCGCCGCGGGGTGGTGACGGCGAGTTTCCTGGTGGTCTCGGCGCACCGGGTGGCGGCCCACGCGGCGCGTTCGGCCCCGCTCCGGGTGCCGTCGCCGTCGGTGTCGACGTCCGGTGCGCTCTGCAGGGTGGGGATCTCCGCCGTGTCGGTGACCGCCAGCACGGAGACACGGCCGGGACGGAGGGTGAATCCCGTGTAGTGGTTGACGGAGAAGTTGCCGAGCGGGTGGGCCTGGGCGGCGGGTGCGGCCGCGCCGAGCAGCCACGCCGCGCTCCCGGCCACCGCTGCCGCACGCCGGGCGAGCTGGCGGTATGTCATGGGTCCCTCCGGGGGGGGGGGGGGGGGGGGGGGGGGGGGGGGCGGGCGGGGGGGGGCGGGGGGCGGGCGGGGGGCTGGTGTGTGTCGGGTGGGGCACGC